>DASRQT010000306.1:0-6124 GCA_035696485.1 Polyangia bacterium
GTTCTATTCGCTTGGCGACAACAGCGGACCGTCGCTGGCGCGCGCGGAGATCCTGCAAGGCAAGGAGCTCTCCTACAACAACCTGCTGGACCTGGACGCGGCCATGCGGCTGGGGGCCGAGTTCGCGCGGCCGGCGGCGGCGATCATCAAGCACACCAATCCCTGCGGCGTCGCCGTCTCCGACCAGGGGATCGCCGACGCGTATCGGCGCGCGCGAGAGACCGATCCGGTGTCGGCGTTCGGCGGCATCGTGGCCGTGAACCGCCCGGTCGACGGCCAGCTGGGCCGCGAGCTGAGCGAGACGTTCCTCGAATGCGTGATCGCTCCCAGCTACGCCCCCGAGGCGCTGGCCGCCCTGGCCGGCAAGAAGAACCTGCGCCTTTTGGCCTACGACTTCACCGCCGACGCCACCGGCGCCCTCGAGCTGCGCAGCGTGGCCGGCGGCTTCCTGGTCCAGACGCGCGACACCACCACTTCATCGGCGGCGGCTGGCAAGGTGGCGTCCAGGCGACCTCCGACGGCCGCCGAGCTGGCCGATCTGGATTTCGCGTGGCGCGTCGCCAAGCACGTCAAGTCCAATGCGATCGTGTTCGCCTCCGGCGGTCGCACCCTGGGCATTGGCGCCGGGCAGATGTCGCGCGTCGATTCGGTGCGCATCGGGATCTCCAAGGCGCGTGCGCCGCTCGCCGGCGCCGTGTTGGCGTCGGACGCGTTCTTCCCGTTTCGCGACGGCGTCGACGAGGCGGCCAAGGCCGGCGTCACAGCCGTCATCCAGCCGGGGGGCTCGGTGCGCGACGACGAGGTGCTGGCCGCCGCCGACGAGCACGGCATGGCGGTGGTCTTGACGGGCGAGCGCCATTTCCGCCACTAGGCGGATTTCAACCACGGGTGTGAAGATGAAAGGGTCCAGCGTCCTGGTCGTCGGCTCCGGAGGTCGCGAGCACGCGCTGGCGTGGAAGCTGGCGCAAAGCCCGCTTTGCGACCGCGTCTTCGTCGCCCCCGGAAACCCCGGCACGGCCGGACTTCCCAAGACGAAGAACATCCCCATCAAGGCCGAGGCCATCGCCGAATTGACCGCCTTCGCGGTCAGTGAACAGATCGATCTGGCCGTCTGTGGACCCGAGACCGCGCTCTGTGCCGGCATGGGCGACGCCATGCGCGCCGCCGGCGTGACGTTTTTTGGGCCGTCCCGTGCGGCAGCCGAGATCGAAGGGTCGAAGGCCTACGCCAAGAAGTTGATGGCCCGCGCCGGCGTTCCCACCGCCGCGTTCGGCGTGTTCGAGGACCTGGCCAGAGCCGAAGACTACATCGACGGGCAGGCGGGTCCGGTGGTGATCAAGGCCGACGGGTTGTGCGCCGGCAAGGGCGTCATCGTCACCAGCACCGCCGCGGACGCCAAGGCCGCCGTCCGCCGCTTACTGGTCGACCGCGAGTTCGGCGATGCCGGCGCGCGCGTCGTCATCGAGGAACGCCTGCGCGGCCGCGAGATCTCTATGATGGCCCTGTGCGACGCCACGCGCGTGCAGCTCCTGGCTTCGGCCGAGGACCACAAGGCCATCGGCGACGGGGACGTCGGCCCCAACACGGGGGGAATGGGAACCTATTCCCCGTCGTCGCTGGTCGATGACGCCCTGGCGGCGCGGATCGTCGAGACCATCTTCGTGCCCACCCTGCGGGCCATGGACGCGGAAGGGCGACCGTTTCAGGGGCTTCTGTACGGCGGGCTGATGTTGACCCCGGAGCGCGGGCCGATGGTCATCGAATGGAACTGCCGGTTCGGCGATCCGGAGACGCAGTCGCTGCTGGTGCGTCTGGACGAGGACCTCTATCCCTGGTTGCTGGGCGTGGCGCGTGGGGTCTTGCCCGCCGGTCCCCTGCGCTGGCACGCGGGCGCCTCCGTCTGCGTCGTGCTGGCGGCGTCGGGTTACCCGGGCCCGCCGCGTTCGGGCGACGTCATCCGGGGCCTCGAGGCGCTGGATGACGGTGTGCTGGCATTTCACGCCGGCACCAGAGAGCCTGCCGGCGAGAACGCGGTGGTCTCGTCCGGTGGCCGCGTGCTGGGGATAACCGCGCGCGGCGCCGATCTGACCGCCGCCCGCGCCAGGGCATACGGCGCGATCGGCAAAGGAAACGTCTTCTTCGAGGGAATGCAGTACCGCAAGGACATAGGCGCAAGGGGGATTCAATGACCGGAAAGTCGGGCGGCACCGTCGATGTCGCGATCATGATGGGTTCGAAATCCGACCTCGAGACCATGCGCCCCGCGGCCAAGGCGCTGCAGGGGCTGGGGTTGACGGTCGCGGTGCGCGTGCTGTCCGCCCACCGCACACCCGAGGAGGCAGCGGCGTTCGTGCGCGAGTCGACGGCGAATGGCGTCAAGGTGTTCATCTGCGGCGCCGGCGGCGCGGCCCACCTGGCCGGCGCCGTGGCGGCGCACACGACCCGGCCCGTGATCGGCGTTCCGATCGCGGCGGGAACGCTGGGTGGCTTCGACTCTTTGCTGTCGACGGTGATGATGCCGCCGGGCATGCCGGTCGCCACGGTCGCGGTCGGTGGCGCCGAAAATGCCGGCTTGCTGGCGGCGCAGATCATCGCCGGCAGCGATCCGGCGCTGGCCAAACGCGTGGAGGCGGAACGGGCGGGGCGGCGGCGCAAGGTGCTGCAAAGCGACGAAGAGGTGCGCGCCGAATTCGAAAAATCCCGCGACGGCGGTTAATCCGATTGCCGCACCCTTTTCCCGAGGAGATCATCCTGGCCGCTGCCGCGCTCAAACGGGGCGAGGTGGTCGCGTACCCGACCGAGACGTTTTATGGCCTGGGTGTCAACGCGCTGGACGAGCTGGCGCTGGCGCGCCTGCGCCAGCTCAAGGGACCCGACCGCAATGACAAGGCCATCTCGGTCCTGATCGCCGGCCCGGACGAAGACGCCAGGCAGGCCATGATCGCTGCTCTGTGCGCCCATGTCCCGCCACTGGCGCGGGCATTGATGGCCCGATACTGGCCGGGGCCGCTGACCATCGCGATGCCGGCGCGGCCCGATCTGCCGGGCGCGCTGCTCGCGGACGGCTGCGTGGCGCTGCGCGAGTCGCCGAATGTCGTGGCCTCGGCGCTGGTGGCGACGTTCGGCGGCCCGGTCACGGCCACCAGCGCCAATCCGTCGGGCACGCCGCCGGCGAACACGCCCGACGCCGTGGAGGAGGCCTTCGAGGGGCGCTGCCGCGTCCTGCATGGCGGGACGACGCCAGGCGGCGCACCCAGCACTCTGGTGCGAGTCCGTGGTAATCGTTTAGAGATACTGCGTCAGGGGGCGTTGCAGCTGGACGCCCGCGACTTGACGCTCTGATTGGGAGATCATGTTATGGCCGAGATCGCACCGTTTCAGGGACTGCGTTATGACCTCACGCGCGTCGGCGACGCGTCCCGCGTCCTTTCGCCCCCCTATGACGTCATCAGCGAGGCCGAACGACTGGATCTGGAGGCGCGCCACCCGCAGAACGTCGTGCGCATCGAGCTGCCGCACGGAGAAGGCGACGCGCGCTACAACAATGCGGCCGGTCTTCTGGACAGCTGGATCGCCGAGGGGGTCTTGCGGCGCGACTCGCAGCCGGCGTTATACCGGTACGAGCAGCAGTTCAGCTGGCCCAGCGAGCGCGGCCAGGCGTACACGCGCAAGGGGTTCATCGGACTTCTGAAGCTGGAGCCGTTCGAGGCCCGCGTGGTGCTTCCGCACGAGCATACGCTTTCGGCGCCCAAGGAAGACCGCCGCAAGCTGATGCGCGCGACCAAGGCGCACATCTCGCAGATCTTTGGCCTGTTCCGCGATCCGGAGGGCGCGACCATCCAGCCCTTCGCCGCCGTCGAGGGGACGGCACCGGTGCTGGATGCCACCACGCCCGACGGGTGCCGCCACCGGATGTGGGCGCTGACCGACCGCACAGCGATCGCGCGCGTGGCCGAGGTGTTGCGCGATCGCCAGATCCTGATCGCCGACGGTCACCACCGCTACGAGACCATGGTGTCGCTCAGCGCCGAGCTGCGCCCGCGCGGCCGGCCGCCGGGGCGTTCGGCGGCCGACTGGGGCACGGTGTTCCTGGCGCGCGCCGAAGATCCCGGGCTGCTGGTCCTGCCGACGCATCGGCTGGTCAAGAACCTCCCGGACTTCAACATGGTGGCCCTGCGTGCCGCCGCGGCGCCGGCTTTCGAGATCTGGCAGACCGCCGACGGAGCGGTGTCGCCCGGCGCCGCCAGCGGGCGTCTGGCCAACGAGATCGAAGAGCGCCTGACCCGCGAGGGCAAGCAGCGCGTGGTTTTTGCCGTGCGCGCGGCCGGCGAAACCGAGACCACGTGGCTGGCGCTGCGCGAGGGCGTGGACCTGTCGGCGCTGGGTCCACCGGCGCTGCGCCGTCTGGACGTCACCGTCCTGCACGGCGTGTTACTGGCGCCGCTGCTGGGCATCGACGCCGGCGCGATGGCCAAGCAGTCGTATCTGGGCTACACGCACAACACCACCGAGGCCATCAATGCTGTCTCCGCCGGCGAGGTGCAGGGCGCCTTCATGATGAACGCCACCAAGGTCGAGGACGTGCTGCAAGCGTGCGAGGCGGGGTTCGTGCTGCCGCAGAAGTCGACCTATTTCCAGCCAAAGCTGGCCACCGGGCTGGTCATCAACAAGATCGATCCCCATGCCGAGATCGTCACCCCGCGCTGAGGTCTCGGCCGATCCGGCGTTCACCGCCGATACGCTCCTGCGTGGGCGGGTGACGCTCTATCAACCGACCCGCGGTTTTCGCGCCAGCCTGGACCCGGTGTTGCTGGCAAGTTTTCTGGCGCCGCCGTTCGGTCAGGTGCTGGACATTGGCTGCGGCACCGGGGCGCTGATCTTCATCCTGATGGCCGCCGACGCCGCCGCGTCGGGGGTTGGGGTCGAGCTGCAGGCGCGTCTGGCGCGTCTGGCGGCCGCTGGTTGTGACCGCAACGGCTTCGGCGGGCGCCTGCAGATCCTCGAAGGGGACGTTCGCGGCATGGCCGCGCAGCTTGCCCCGGCGGCATTCGACCTGGTCGCCACCAACCCGCCGTTTCGGCCGGTGGCGCAGGGACGCTTCTCCCCCGATCAGGAGCGGGCGCGCGCCACCCACGAGGTGACACTGACCTTGCGTGACTGGCTGGACGCCGCCGCCCGCGCCGTGCGTCCCGGCGGACGCGTGGCCGCGATCTACCCCGCCCAACGCCTGACCGAGCTGACCGCCGAGATGACCCGTCGCGGCCTGCACCCCGCTCGCCTGCGCCACGTTCACACCCACGCCGATCGCGACGCCACCCGCGTGCTGATCGAGGCGCGCCGCGATTCGGCCGCGCAATTGATCGTCGAACCGTCGCTGATCGTTCACAGCCGCGACGGCCGCTTCTCCGACGAGGTCGCCCACATGCTGGGCGACTAGACGATTCGCTCGCCTATTTGGCGACGGGCTTGGGACGGGTGGTGGGGCGGGATTGGCCGCCGTAGATTCGTTCCAGGATGGCGTCGACCTGGGCTGCCGGGACGGCGGTGCCTCCGCCTTCGAAGTCCCAGCCGATATTTGCCGTCAGGCGGTTGCGTGTGCTTTCGCGCGTGTGTCCCAGGCGGTGCAGCAGGCCGGCGCGCTCCTCGATCTCGGTCCGGTACATGGCCTCGCGTTTGGCCTTCAGCGTCCGCACGTACTCGGGATTTCGCTTCGGCTCCATCCAGTCGAACGGCATCAGGCGATCTTACTCTCGATCCCGACCCGCCGTCTCTTTTCCCGCCAGCGCCCGCTTGGCCGCTCGCCACAACCGATCCTGTTCTTCGGGCGAGGCGGCGGACACCGCTCGCCCCTCGGCTGCCAGGGCGGCCTCGATGAAACCGAACCGCCTCGCGAACCGATCCGTCGCCTCGCGCAGCGCGGACTCGGCGTCCAGGTCCAGCTTGCGCGCCAGGTTTGTCAGCGCGAGCAGCGCGTCGCCCAGCTCGCGCTGCATCTCGGCCCGATCCCCGCGCGCGCGGGCCTCGTCGAACTCGCGCAGCTCCTCGTCGACCTTTTCGCGCGGGCCGGTGGCATCGGGCCAGTCGAACCCGACCGCACCCGCCTTTTCTCCGGCGCGTGTCGCAC
>DASRQT010000307.1:0-4064 GCA_035696485.1 Polyangia bacterium
CGCGAACCAGACCGATGGCGCTCATGATCTGACCCGGCGTGCAGAAACCACACTGCAGTCCGTCTTCGGCGACAAACGCCTCCTGCATCGGGTGCAGCCGGTCGCCATCCGCGAGGCCTTCGATGGTGGTGATCGAAGAGCCCACGGCCATGACCGCCAGCGTGAGGCACGCGTTCACGCGGCGGCCGTCCACAAGAACCGTGCAGGCGCCGCACTGTCCATGATCACAGCCCTTCTTGCTGCCCGTCAGCGCCAGTCGTTCGCGCAACGCGTCCAGCAGCGAGACCCGGGGTTCGACCCGAAGCTGCCTCATCTTGCCGTTGACGTTCAGCGTGATGTCCATCTCGTGGGCGCCCGCGCTGCCACCGCTGGTCACGGCCGACCCCCGCGCCCCATGCCGGCAGCCCTCCAGCAGCATGAACGCGAATGCGCTGGCCAAGGCGGTCACCACAAGCTCGCGTCGTGACAGCAGCAGCTTGCCCGCCTCACCGGCCGCGAGCTGCCGGCCGGCGGCGGCCAGCGCGTCCACCAGCGCCTCGAGGGAGCTGCCATCCCACGATTCGACGGTCTGCGCGAACCTGAGCGTGGACGCGCCGTCGATCACGTAGAGGCCCAGCACGCCGGCGCCGTCGGCGTTCACGCCGTATCTGGTGCGCAGCGCGCTCAGCTGCGCGCGCTGGAGCTCGTCGCCCGAGGCGTGGATCTGAAGCTCGTCATCCGGTCGGAAGCTCCACACCTCTTGGTCCGACACCAGGACCATCACAGCGCCCAGGCCTCGAAGCTCGGCGCGAAGGTCATTCATCAGCGGACCGGCGCGTCCCCAGTCCGATGGCGCCTGGCAGAAGGCCAGCACCACCGGCTGTCCATCGAAGGATTCAGGAGAGAGCAACTGGTCGCCGAGGCGGAGGCCCAACGCGGGCGCCTTGTCACCGAGCCGAGGTGCTTTCATCACGTCCGGTCGACAACAGTGTGGACGGCTTCGCCATCCGCAACCGGCAGAGCTCGAATTCAGGTGTGGTCCTGTCACGCCCGGACACAGAAGTGACCTGACGATTAGTTTCGCTCCCGGTTGTTCGGTGCCGGCGGGCCGTGGATGAGCTGTTCGACGAAACCTTCGGACCACGGAATCCCGAAACCGTGACTATTTTGAAGGCATGACGAACAGACAAGAGCGGAAGCCTGACCGTTGGTCCGGTCAGGAGGTCGAGCGGGCCGCGCCCGGCGAGGCAGAGCGCGGCGCCGATCGGGCCGAGGCGAATGCGCCGGCGCGCGCGCCCGAGGGGCAGGCGGAGTCCCTGGACAACGAGCCCGAAGATACGCGGCACCGGCGTCCCAGTGGCGAGAGCTCGGAGGACAAGGTCGCCGACGCCGCCGAGACGCACCGGGAGGAAGCGCCGGCCAGGCACCGGCCTGGGCACGGCAAGCTCTAGGCTCCGGGTCTCTGCTAGGACAACGACCGATACGTCGCGTCGGCCGTGACGCTGTAGACGGCGTGATGCAGAATCTCTTTTCCGATCTCGGCGCGGCCCCACTGCTTCACCGGCGGCGCGACACCGAGCTCGGGCAGCATCACGAGCGCCGCGGTCTGAACGGCAGCGAGGTGCGCCAACGCCGCCCAGAAGCGTCCCGACCGGCGCCCTCCGAGGGCGGCTCGAAAAAGGCCCCACGAAGTGCCGTAGGCCCAGTGGACGAAGTGCGCAAACCGCTCCTTGCCTTCCTTGTGCCGCGGCTGCACGCCGAGAACCTTGCCAGCCGCGTCCGCGGGGGTCGTGGACGGCCCGCGCTTCGTCAACTTCATCTCGATCGCCTGCGAAAGTGAAATGGCGGCTGTGCCGGCGAGGCCCGCTATCAGCCCTTTGCCGATGCCCATTACCAACGACTCAATCGGCGAAGGCCGGAGCCGTCTTCGAGCCTGCCTGATCCACCACGAGCTCATATCGATGAACCTGCTCATCGGTCGTCCGTCGTCAATCGCGCCCTTGCATCCCTGGCCAGCCGACCGGTGCGGCTTACCTTGTAGAATCGATGTCAGCGCCGGCAAAGCTGCAACGCTTGCAGGTCGCAGCGCGGCTGCACGAGCTATCAGCTTACCTCCGGCTGTTCTCCGAGGCCCCCTACCGGGCCCGGGCGTACGAGGCTGCCGCCCGCGCCCTCGAAGCGTTGGGGCCGCGGTACGACAACTTGCTCGCTGCCGGTCGACTGACCGAGGTGCCCGGCGTGGGCGACAAGATCGCCGCCGTCATCCGAGAGTTGGCCACCAGTGGGACCATTCCGGCTCTCGATCGCTACAACGCCGAGCTGCCCTATGCGCTGGTCGCTCTCGCCGAGCTGCCCGGGATCACCCTGCCCCGCTTGCGCAGGCTGCGCGACACGCTGGGAATCGACGCCGCCGACACACTGGAGGCCGCTGCACGCGCGGGACGGCTGCGCACCGTCCCCGGGTTTGGTCCCCGCACCGAGGAGAAGATCCTGGCTTCGCTCAGCCGTCGCAAGACCGCGCCCACGGAATTGCTTCTGTCCACCGCACGCGATGTGGCCGCGCAGATCGCGGTGCACCTGCGCGAGATCCCGGGGGTGACGGCGGTGCAGGTCTCGGGGGAAGTCCGACGCTGGGTCGAGGTGGTGACTGAAGTCTCGTTGCTGGCGGCGGCGAACGATCCGGTCGTGGCGCTTTCGGCGTTAATGAAAACGCCGCTGGTCGGGCAGACGCTGCCCGATGTCAACCTCGACGTCGACGTCGACAAGGCACCAGCACCGTCAATGCGCCGTTTGCGCTTCGCGCTGCTGCAAGGAGGAACGGCCGTCGTGGAGATCGTCACGCCCCCCGCCTTTGCAGCGGCGCTGGTCCGCACCACGGGCTCCCACGCCCATGTGGCCGATCTGCAAGCGCGTGCCGCCGCGAAGGCGGCATCACTTGACACTCTTCCAGGTGACAGCGAGGCGGCCATCTACGCGGCGCTCGACCTGCCGGAGATCCCGCCCGAATTGCGCGACGAGCCGGCGGACGTCGTGCTTGCGCGCGAGGGTCGCGATTTTTCTGATCTCATCACGATGTCGGACATCCAGGGCTTTGTGCATTGCCACACCACCGCCTCCGACGGCCGCTACGACCTGGCGAGCATGGCGGCGGGTGCGGCGACGCGGGGCATGCACTACCTGACTGTGACGGATCACTCGCCCACAGCGTCTTACGCCGGCGGTCTCACCATCGAACGGTTGCTCGAACAAGGGGCCGAAATTGATCGCTTCAACGAAGGAGGAGGCGCGGGCGTCGATGTATTGCGCGGCACCGAGTCCGACATTCGCGCCGATGGCACCCTCGACTATCCCCTCGACGTGCTTGAAACCCTGGATGTCGTCATCGCCAGCATTCACAACCGCTTTTCCATGAACGAGGACCAGATGACCGAGCGGCTGGTCACGGCGATGCGGCAGCCGGTGTTCAAGATCTGGGGTCACGGCCTGGGGCAGCTGCTGTTGCACCGGCCGCCGGTCGCGTGCCGGGTGCAAGAGGTGCTCCAAGCCGCCGCGACACTGGGCCGCACCGCCGTCGAGATCAACGGCGATCCGCACCGAATGGATCTGCCTGCGCACTGGTTGCGCCCGGCGCGCGCGCTCGGCCTGCCCTTCGTCGTGTCGGTCGACGCACACTCCCTGCGCAACTACGACAACCTAATCTACGGCGTGCACCTCGCACGCCGCGCCGGCATTCGCCGCGACGAGGTCCTCAACACCCACGACAGCGCGGGATTTCGCGCCGCGGTTCACCCGCGTCGCACGGTATAATTACCGCTTATCGGAACTGCCAATCGAATCAATTAGACTAATGGAGTGGCGGGACCTAGCTTCGGCTCCGAAAGGCAGTCGCGCCCATGTCCAAGATGCCCATCCAGAAGTACCGACCGTTCGCCCCCGTCGATTTCCCTGACCGAACCTGGCCCGCGTGCACGATCACCCACGCGCCCATCTGGTGCAGCGTAGACCTACGTGATGGCAATCAAGCGCTCGTGGAGCCGATGGGCCCGGACCGCAAACGCCGGATGTTCGTCGAGCTAGTCAAGATG
>DASRQT010000308.1:0-37286 GCA_035696485.1 Polyangia bacterium
CTGGACGAGCCGACGTCGGTGCTGACGCCGGCGGAGGCTGACGAGATCCTGGGCCTGCTGCACGACATGACCCGCGCTGGCCACCTCAGCATCATCCTCATCACGCACAAGTTCCGCGAGGTGATGCGCTTCGCCGACGACGTGACCATCCTGCGGCGCGGACAGCTGGCCGGGCGCGGCGACGTCAAGACGCTGACGCCGGACACCATGGCTGAGATGATGATGGGGGCAGGGACGACCAAGCAGGCGGCCGCGCGCGACAGCGCGCCAGTCGGTGACATCCGCCTGCGCGTCGACGGCCTGTCGGCGCTGGACGACGCCGGCACCCCGGCCTTGCGCGAGATCTCCTTCGATCTGCGCGCGGGCGAGATCGTCGGCGTCGCGGCGGTCGCCGGCAACGGCCAGGAAGAGCTGGTCGAGGTGCTGGCCGGGCAGCGCGAGGCGCAGTCGGGGTCGGTCATCGTCCACGGGCGGCCTTACGAGGCGCGTCGCGCGCAGATGCGCGAGCACAACGTCCGCTGCCTGCCGGAAGAGCCGCTGCGCAACGCCTGCGTGCCCGACATGTCGATCGCCGAGAACATCAGCTTCCGCGACTTTGATCAGCCACCGCACACCGTGGCCGGGTGGGGCATCCGGCCGTCGGCGATCCGCGAGTCCGCGCGCCGTCAGATCGAGGCCTACGGGATCCGCACCCGATCGCCCGACACGCCCATCGGCGAGCTGTCGGGCGGCAACGTGCAGCGGGCGGTGCTGGCGCGCGAGCTGGCCGGGAAGGTGGACGTGCTCATCGCCGCCAACCCGTGCATGGGCCTCGACTTCGCCGCCGTCAGCGAGATCCACGCGCGCATCATCGACACGCGCAACCGCGGCGCCGCCGTGCTGCTGGTCAGCGCCGACCTGGACGAGATCCTCTCGGTCGCCGATCGGGTCCTGGTCATGAGCGAGGGGAAGGTGGTACACGAGACGCCGATCGCGGCGGCGGACGTCGGCGTCATCGGCCGCCATATGGCCGGACATTCGCATTGAAAAGATGATGATGCTCAAGGCGCCGGCCGGTGCGCTGTTCTTCGACCTGGCTGCGATCACCCGCGATCCGCACCGGCTGCCCTGGCTTCCCTTCCGTCCGGGCGTGCGCATTCACCGGATCTACGGCACCGGCGCTGACGGCCAGGCGTCGTCGGCCTTCTTGCTGTACGAACCCGGAGCGCGGGTGCCTCGGCACACCCACACCGGCTTCGAACACGTGTTCGTCCTCAGCGGTTCGCAAAGCGACGAAAACGGCGAGCACGGCGCCGGATCGTTTGTCGTGAATCCCCCCGACAGCAGCCACGAGGTGGTCAGCCCCGGGGGCTGCCTGGTCCTGATCGTCTGGGAGGCTCCCATCGTATTCGAGCCTGTCAATTCAGGGAGATAGCGCCCAGATAGCGGCGGGGATCCGCGGCGCTTGCGCTTGGCGGGCGGTCGACCGATCATCCGCGGTCTACCCGTGACCGCCGCCTTTCAGGGTCCGAGCCCATAATGGAGTCCGATCGTCCGCGGCCGCCCCGGACCACGTCACCCGGCCTGACCAGCCGGCGCGGAACCGCGTCGCACGGCATCTTTCGCATTCCCGATCGCCTTCTCGAACGCAAGCGGTCGTCGGGGCGCCTCGGTGCCGTCCTGGCCTGGTCGGTGGTCTACGCCGACATCGGAACCTCGATCTACTACGTGCCTGGCATTCTCTATGGCGACGGCCAGCACGGCGTCGGGCGCGCGGCCGCCGCCTTCGTGCTGGCGACCGGGCTGGCGGTCATCTTGCTGGCGTTGAAATACGTCGACGTTTCGGCGCGCTACCCAGAAGGCGGCGGTGTGGTCTCGGTCGCCGCCGATGCCTTTGGTCCCATCGTCGCGTGTATCGGCGGCACGTTGATCTGCGCCAGCTACTTTCTGACCGCAGCCATCTCGTCGGTCAGCGGATTCATGTACCTGCACGCCATCTTGCCCCTGGACCAGTGGGTGACGCCCGCGGCCTGCATCGGGATGCTCGCGCTCGGGATCTTGAACGCCATCGGCATTCGCGAGTCGGCCGTGTTGACGGCGGTCCTGGCCGTGGCAGCCCTGACGGTCAACGTCATCGTGTTGATCGTGGTGGTGACGAACCTGCACGACGTCCAGTGGCAGATGGTGTTCTCCCAGGTCTACGACCTGAAAGAGCTGGGCACCTGGCGCATCATGGTCGGATTCGCCGGCGCCTGGCTGGCATTTTCAGGCCTGGAATCCATCAGTCAGATCGCGCCCGCATTGCGCGAGCCGCGGCAGCGTACGGCCCTGCGCGCGATGATCCTGGTGGTGGTGGCGTTGTTGCTGACGTCGCCGCTCATCACGGCGCTGTCGACGGCGCTGCTGGACCCCGGGTTGCGCCACGGCTACATGTTCGAGCTGGGCGCCATGTTTGGCGGCAAGGCGCTGAAGTTCGCGGTCGTGATCTCGGCCTCGACGCTGCTGATCGGCGCCGCCAACACCGCCATCATCGGCTGCTATCACGTCTTCCTGTCGCTCGGTCGTCTCGGGTTTCTGCCCAAGAGCCTCAGTGAGCGCAACGCCCGCTTCGGCACCCCACACCGCGCGATCGCGGTTTCGGTGCTGGTCCCGGTGGTGGTCGCGCTGGCGACCTGGGGGAACATCGATCTTCTGGGTCACATGTACACGTTCGGCCTGCTGGGCGCCTTCACGTTCACGTCGGTGGGCCTGGACAAAATGCGCTGGCAGGAGGGGCTGCGCGGCCCGGGGTTCTGGTTCGGGACCTTGATCTCGCTGCTGGTCGGCGCGGCGTGGCTCATCACCATGGTGTCGAACATGTCGGCGACGTTGTTCGGGGGCGGCGTGACCATCGTCGGCTTCGGGCTGGCCTACGCCGTCCGTCGCGGCTGGATCGCCGGTATCAAGGCCGGGCACGTTTCGGCCGAGGCGGCCGAACGCGTCGGGACCAATCTGGCCTCCGCCGTCGACGTCATCACCGTCGAGGAGGCGATCGACATGAAGGCGATGTATTCGTCGACCACCTTGGTCGCTGTCCGCGCGCCCAACCTGCGGCTTTTTCAGGAGGCGCTGGCGCGGGCCCGAGGCGCGGGCGACCAGGCCGTCTATCTACTGTATGTGGACGAAGTTCCCGGGCTGTTCTACCCGCCCAAGGACGGCCCCAGCCGCGACGCCAACGAGGTCCTGAGCGCCGGGGTCGACTATTTCCGCCAGGCCGATTTCGTCGCGGTCCCGGTCTGGCGCATGGCCCACGACGCCGGCGCCTCCATCGCCGGCGCCGCGCAGAAGCTGGGCGTCGACGCGGTCATGGTCGGCACGTCACAACGCACGGCCATCTGGCACCTGCTGCGCGGCAACGTCCTGCGGTCGCTGGTGCGCGAGCTGCCCGACAAGACGCGCGTCTGGATCTGCAACTAACGGATCGCCGGCGCATGAAATCCGGTCCCCTCGCCCCCGAAGGGGGAGAGGGTTCGGGAGAGGGGCCGACCTTCCTGACGGGCGCTCGCCCCTTGCAAGGTCTTCCCTCTCCCAGGCCCTCTCCCGCAGGCGGGAGAGGGTTCATCGGATCGGATTCGTTTCGGGGGTAGGCGACTGGCCGGGCCCATCTTCGTCTGACAGCATCACGCTGCAAACGACTCGAGGGCCGACCGATGCTGATCACAGAGTTCGCCTGGTTTCTGGCCGCCGCGGTGCTGGCGGTGCCGCTGTTCAAACGCCTGGGGCTGGGTTCGGTGCTGGGTTACCTGGCGGCTGGCGCGGTCATCGGCCCGTCGGGCATTGGCCTCATCGGCAACGTCGGCGACAAGCTGCACCTGGCGGAGTTCGGGGTCGTGCTGCTGCTGTTTCTCATCGGCCTGGAGCTGGCGCCCGCGCGCCTGTGGAAGATGCGCGCGCTGGTGTTCGGCCTTGGCACCGCGCAGATGCTGGGCACCGGGGTCGTGCTGGCGGGGTTGGCCGCGCTGATGGGACTGGGCGCGGCGCCGGCCATCGTCGTCGGCCTGTCGCTGTCGCTGTCGTCGACGGCGTTCGTGCTGCAGCTTTTGGCCGAACGCAACGAACTGGCGACCCAGCACGGACGCGCCGCCTTCGGCATCCTGCTGTTCCAGGATCTCGCGGCGATTCCGCTCTTGGCCATTGTTCCCGCGCTGGGCGTCTCTTCGGGGACCAACACGTCGACCGCGGGGTCGAAGGCGCTGCTGGTCGCCGGCGCGTTCGTCTTCTTGATCGTCGCAGGCCGTTACCTGATGCGGCCGCTGTTCCGGATCGTCGCGTCGGCGCGCAGCCGGGAGCTGTCGACCGCGTTCGCTTTGTTGGTGGTGCTGGGGACCGCGCTCCTGATGGCCGAGGTCGGCCTGTCCATGGCGCTGGGGGCCTTTCTGGCCGGCGTCCTGCTGGCCGAGTCGGAATATCGCCACGAGCTGGAAGCCGACATCGAGCCGTTCAAGGGCCTGCTGCTGGGTCTGTTCTTCATGGCGGTCGGCATGTCCGCCGATCTGCACATCCTGGTCCAGCGTCCGGTCTTTGTCGCGGCCATCGTGCTGGGTCTGACCGCGGTCAAGCTGGGGGCGATGTTCGGGATCGCGCGCCTCGGCGGCCACCCGATGGCGCCGGCGGCGCGTCTGGCGGTTGCGCTGTCGCAGGGCGGCGAGTTCGCGTTCGTGATCTTCGGCGCCGCCCAGCGCTCGCAGGTCGTGCCCGCGGCCGTCGCCGATCTGCTGATCGTCACCGTCAGCTTGTCGATGGTGATGACGCCCCTCCTGTTCGGCGCGCTGGACCGCCTGCTGTCGCGTCTGGGCGCCACCGCGCAACGCCCGTTCGACGACATCGACGGTCAGGAAGGGCAGGTGATCATCGCCGGCTTCGGGCGCTTCGGCCAGGTCATCGGCCGCCTCCTGCGATCCAAACACATCCCCTTCACGGCGCTGGAATCCAGCATGACCCAGGTCGATTTCGTGCGCCGATTTGGCGCCAAGATCTACTACGGCGACGCCTCAAGGGTTGATCTGCTGCGCGCGGCAAAGGCCGAAAAGGCCAAGCTGTTCATCGTGGCCATCGACGACCCGGAGGCGTCGGTCAGGACCGCGAAGATGGTGGCGCAGAACTTTCCCTACGTCACGATCATCGCGCGCGCCCGTAACCGCCAGCACGCCTACGCCCTCATGGCCCTGGGCGTTGAGTTCGTGGTGCGCGAGACGTTGTTCTCTGCCCTGCACACGTCCCGGCGCGTTCTGGAGGAGCTTGGTTTGTCCGCCGCCGAGGCGCGTGACTCCGTCCGCAAATTCCAGGAATTCGACGAGATGCAACTGCGGGAACAGTTCAAGGTCCGCGACGACGAACGCGCGCTGATCGAGACCAGCAAGAAGTCCGCCGAGGAACTGGAGCGGTTGTTCGAGCAGGACGCCGCCGCGCGCCGGTGAAGGCAGGGCGGGCGCGCTAAGATTGCGCGATGGGGACGTTACCTCTTATTGTCGCCCTCGCTGTGACACCCGCCGGCTCATCCGCGGATCAGGCTCACGCCACGGCGGCCGTCGCCGCGCGCATGCGGCAAGCGGCCGAACGCCTGATCGCAGCGCTACCCGAGAGCGCCCGATCAAAAGTGCAGCGCCCGTTTGACGATCAGGATCGCGTGGACTGGCACTACACGCCGCGCAGCCGCAATGGCGTGGCGTTCAAAGAGCTGGACGCCAAGGGCCGCGAAGCCATCCACGCGCTGCTGCAGCAAGCATTGTCGACACCCGGCTATCGCAAGGTCGTGAACATCATCGAGCTGGAGCTGGTCCTGCGCGAGATCGAGACCTTCGGTGGGATACGCGATCCCGAGCGCTATCACCTGACCATCTACGGCAAGCCCGACCGCGCCGGCGCCTGGGGTTGGCGCTTCGAGGGTCACCACGTGTCGCTGAACTTCACGCTGGCGGGCGACAAGATGGCGGTCGACACCCCCAGCTTCCTGGGCGCCAACCCCGCGCAGGTCGCCAAGGATGGCAAGGGAAAGATGGCGGGGCTGCGCGCGCTGGCCGCCGAAGAAGATGAGGCGCGCGCGCTAATGGCGTCGCTGTCGGCGGATCAGCGCCGACAGGTGGTGTTCGCCAGCGAAACCTACGGCGACATCGTGACCAGGAACGCCGCCAAGGTTGATCCGCAAAAACCGGTGGGCTTGCCGGCCGCCAAATTGGACGACCGCCAGCGCGCGCAGTTGCTGCGCCTGATCGAGGTTTACGCCCAGACCTTCGAACCGTCATTGGCCCAGGCGCGCCTTGGGCGTGTCCGCGACGGGGGGATCGAGAACATCCACTTCGGCTGGGCCGGCGCGACCGCCCCCGGCGCGCCGCACTACTACCGCGTCCAGGGCCCCCTGTTCCTGATCGAATACGACGCGTCACAGAACGACGGCAACCACGTCCACACGGTCTGGCGCGACTTCACCGGCGACTTCGGCCGCGATCTCCTGCGCCTGCACTACGAAACTGCCAGGGGCTCCAGCCACCGTCACTGAGTTCAGGCGTAGAATCGACGACGGAACGTCTTGCGCGGTCGACCGTTGATCGTTACGGAGGTTCGAAGATGTCGCAGCTGATGACCGATCGTTTGCTGGTTGAGGCCAAGCTTGCTGCACAGCGTCTGACGTCGCGCGACGGCGGGTGCGCGGCCGAGCGCGAGGATCTCGCCCAGGATGCCGTGTTGCGCGCGATTGAGCACCCCGCTCCCGACGGCAGGGTTGGTCCCTGGGTAGAGCGCATCTGCCGCAACTTGCACGTCGATGCCTGGCGAACCAGCCGGCGCGCCCGGCTGTTGCCCGAGCGACTGGCGGTCGATTCCCCGACGCCCAGCGCCGAGGAGATGGCGCTGGGTGGTGAGCGGCGGCGAAACGTCCGCCGGGCGTTGCTGACGTTGCCCCGCGACCAGCGCCGGGCGCTGATCCTTCGCTACTACGCCGGCTGGTCTTATGAACGAATCGCCGCGCGCCTGGACGTGCTGGTCATCACCGCTAGAACGCGCGTGCACCGAGGTCTCGCCGTCTTGCGCTGCCAGCTCGGCGCGCTGCGCGCGATGATGGCGTCGGGGACCCTGGCGCTGGGACCGGCCGTCGCGGCCTTGATTGTCGTCGGCGCGCAACCGTCGGTGATAACCGCCCCGGTCAGGGTCATTCCGTCGCTGACCTCGCCGTCGGCGATCCCTCCCCAGCATCAGGCTTCCGTGCGCGTGCGGACGACCGTCGTGGTGGCGGCCGAGGAGGAGACGCTGGCGCCGCCGCCCGAGACCCATCGCGCGCGCCGATCCTCGACGCTGAGATTCGACTTCGAAGACGATGAGGTTACCGGCGTGCTGGCGCGCCCACAGGATGAGCCGCTGACGTCGATCGGGCAGGCGGTTCATCCGTCGCTGATTGAGCTACGGAGGCAGTTTGTCCCCGAGATCGTGAAGACGATGGAAGACCTCTAGCGGTGCCGCGAAGGCTGGAGCTGACAATTGCCGCGGCTGCGTGCGGCGGGGTAGTCGCGATCGCGGGGGCGGCGGTGGCCGTCGGCGCGGCCGAGTCACCGGGGCGCGGGGGTGGATTCTTGGCGGCTGCGCTGGCGGCGTGGGCCGTGGCGTGCGCCGCGCTCTGGCGAGGGCGCGCGCACAATGCGCTGATCAGCGACGTCGAACAGGCGCCGCTGCCTGGTTTTAGCGCGGCGACCTGGATAACGGTGGGACGCGCGCTGCTGGTGAGCGCGCTGGCGGGTTTTCTGTTCGGGCCAGCGCCGGGTGACATCGTCGGTTGTATCGCCGGCGCTCTGTACACGCTGGCTGCGATTGGCGACGGGCTGGACGGGTGGGTGGCGCGCCGCACCGGCACGGCAACGCGCTGGGGGGCGATGCTCGACGTTCGGGTGGATGCGCTGGGCCTGCTGATCGCGCCGCTGCTGGCGGTGCTGTGGGGGCGGCTGCCGGTCTGGTATCTGCTGCTGTCCGTTGCCTATCCGCTGTTTCAGGCGGCCGTGTGGCTGCGCGGTCGGCTGGGCTTGCCAACCTTCCGCGATCGCCTGCGGCCCGATCCGCGTGCGCGGTTTTTCGCCGGCGTCCAGATGGGGGTGGTAGCGGGGGCGCTTTTTCCGGTGCTGCCCCGCGCGCTGATGTGGCCGCTGGCGACGGTGGTCATGTTGCCGACGCTGGCGCTGTTCATCCGCGAGTGGCTGGTGCTCGCCGGTCGATCAGCGGGCTCGGCTGCCGCGCACGCGGAGGCATAGCGCCTGCACGCGTGACGCGGTCTCCGCCCAGGTATTGAGCGCGCGAAACCGTGACAGCGCGGCTTGCCCAGCCGAAACCAACCGGCGCCGATCATCCGCGTAGGTGCCGAGCGCGGTCGACCACGACGCCACGTCGCCGGGTGGCAGACACAGCCCCTGGGCGCCGTGACCTATCACCTCTGCGGCGCCGCCCTGATCGGTCACCAGCACCGGTAGGCCCGAGCCCAGCGCCTCGACCGCCACCAGAGGATAGGCCTCGCGATCGGAGGGGAGCGCCAGAACGTGGCTACTCCGGTACAGCGCCCACAGCGCCTCGCCGCGCAAAAGGCCGTGCCATTGCACGCGCCCTGACAATCCCTCGGCGGCGATTTGCGCCCGGATCTCCTCGGCGTAACGGCGGTCGTGGTCCTGTGCGCCGGCCACATCCAGGCAGATGTCACGCCCGGACAGACGGGCCAGCGCATTGACCAGGCGGTGCAGCCCCTTGCCACGAACAATGGCGCCGGCGAACAACACGCGCAAGGTGCCCGGCGCCATGGCCCGGGTCTCGACGCCGGCCTCGTCGATCACCACGGGAACATGATCGCGGCCCGCGGGCGCCACGACGGTGGGGACCGGCGACGGCAGCAGCGACGCGACGTCGCGCTCGGTGCTGTGACAGACCGCGACCACGCCGTCGACGGCGCGAAAATACTGACGTTCAGCGAACGTCGGCTGCCGGCTGGCCAGGTTGTGGCAGAGCGCGACGACCGGTACGCCGGCGCGCCGGAGCCGCCGGTTGCGCAAGAACACCGACGGGTGGCAAAGCTCGTCCTGGATCACCACGTCGCAGGCGGTGACCGCGCGCGGGAATGGCATGAGGTTGGTGGCCAGCGCCGGCAGCATAGGCAGAAACGGGACCGGCACCACGTCGACCGCGACACCCAGCTTGCGCAGGTTTTCGATCAGGAGGCCGTCGTAGATGAAACCGCCCGACACCCGATGGAGGCCGCCGGGAAGCACGAAGGCGACGCGCATCGCCCGGGACGGGCCAGGGTTCACGGAAACGCGATCGTGTACGTGGCGAAGGCTTCTTCGTTCTCCCAGAGCTTCACGGTCAGCGACGTCAGGTTGGTGGGTTCCAGCGCGCGCACCATCCCCTCGGCCAGAACTCGCGCGAACGGTTCGATGCCGGGGTTGCCGCCGCCGAGCTCCGGCAGGTCGTTCAGCGTCTTGTGGCTGAAGCGTTCCACCAGGCGGTCCAGGTGTTCCTTGACCACCGCGATGTCCAGCAGGTACCCATGTTGATCCAGCCGGGTGCCGGCGAAGATCACCTCCATCTTGTAGTGGTGCGAATGAAGCTGGTTCTCGCGGCCCCAGTCGCCGCCGAACAGGAAATGCTGCGCCACGAAATCGCGGATCACGCCGACGGTGTAGTGGTTCATGGGCTCGCCTTCGCCTTTCATTCGTAGGTCAAGAGCACTTGCAGGACCTTGCTGGGCCCCTCGTCCAGCAGGCTAAACGCCTCGGATGCCCGCTCGATCGGAAATCGATGCGTGACCAGCGGTCGCGTGTCGGTGCGCGCCAGCGACTCCCAGGCCGCCTCGCGCCGACGCGCGCGATCCCAGCGTCCCGACAGCGCGGGGCCAATGTGACTGACCTGGCTGCTGGCGATGGTGAGACGCCCGCGGTGAAAGTGTCCGCCGAGATCGATCGCGCCGCGCTTGCGCCCATAAAATGACCCGACGATCACACGCCCTTCCCGCCCCGTGGCCGACAGAGCGGCGTTCAACGCATCGGGATTCCCGGTCAGCTCGTAGCTCAAATCCGCGCCATCGCCGCCGATCGCCTCGCGCACGTTCCCGGCCGGCTCCATCGCGGCGGTCGCGCCCAGCGTCCGCCCCAGCGCGGCCCGCCCCGCCACCGCATCCACGACGATCAAGGCGTGCAGGGGAAAACGCGCGAGCAGCGCCGTGGTCAGCAAACCGACCACGCCCTGTCCGAACACGGCGACCCGTTCGCCGATGCGGGGCGCGCCGTCGAGGATCAGGTTCACGGCGGTCTCCATGTTGGCCAGCAGGACCGCCCGTTCGGCGTCCATCCCTTCCGGGACCGCCCAGGCGTCCGCGGCGGCGACCGAAAAGGCGCTGGCGTGAGGCTGGAAGCTGAAGACCTGTCGGCCGATCCACCCGGGCGCCACGCCGTCGCCGGTTGCGATCACCTTCCCGACCGCGGCGTAGCCATAGCGAAACGGGTGGCGACTCGTCGCGGCGGCCAGCGCCGGCAAGGTATCGTCGAGCGGCAGATTGGCCGGAAGCTCGTCGCGAAAGGCCAGCAGCTCGGTGCCGGCGCTGATGGCCGACACGCGCGTCTGCACCAGCAAATGACCGGATGGCGGCGACCCGCAGTCTTCGTCGATGATCTCCACCCGCCGCGGTGCCGCGAACACCAGGGCCCGGCGCCTCAACTGCTGCCCCATCGCAGCGCGCCCGAGAGCACGAAATCGTCGGCCAGTCGGTGGCTGGAGGTCGACGCGAACCGCGGCAGCCTCCCTTCGGCGAGGGGACCGACGGCCGAAAGGCCGCCAAGCAACCGCGGCGCCACCGTCACCACCGCATGGTCGCCGAGCTCCGCGCGCAGAAAACTGGTCAACACCTTGGCGCCGCCTTCCACCATCAGACGTTTGACGCCCATCGCGGACAGCGCGTGCACCAGCGCGTTCAGGTCGACCCAACCGTTTGGCCAAGAATTGAGCCGCAAGATCTGCGCGCCGCGCGCCATCAGTGGAGGGCCAAGCGCCTCGTCGGCGGCGGCCGTGCAGACAATACGGACGGAACGCGGAACGCTGGCCGCCAGCAGGCGGGCCGTGGGGGGGGTTCGCAAACGGCTATCCAACACCACGGGCTCGGGCCAGGGGCCTTGCCAGTGGCGCACGCCCAGCTCTGGATCGTCGGCCAGCAACGTGTCGATGCCGACCAGGATGGCGTCGTGGGATGCGCGCAGGGCGTGCGTCAGCGCCAGCGACTCGCTGCCGCTGAGCGCGAAGCGTTGCCCGGGTTCAAGCGCGATGCTGCCGTCGAGGCTCTGCGCCCACGCCAGCGTGACGAACGGGCGCCCGTTGGTTGTACGGCGGCGTTCGCTCTCGTCCAGCTCTTCCAGTACCCGCGCGACGATGTCGGCCGTGGATTTCGACTGCAGGTTGGACAGAAGGATCCCCCAGAGGCGGCGGAAACAACGGCGGCAACAATGCCCTCGCGGTAGACCTGAGTCTAGAAGAGCCCAGTCGCGGCATCAACCGGCGATACGCCTTGGCACGCGGGGGGACTCAGCCCTCCCGCCGGGCGGGGTCCGGGGGACTACTGAAAACCGACGCGAGGCATCAGCCGGAGCGCGGCAGCGAGATCTCCACGATCCGGCCCGGGGTTCCGTGTTCGACGATGTACAGCTTGTCGCCGACCAGCAAGCCGTCGATGGGGGCCGCAAAGCCGGTGACAAGCTGGCGCGTCTCGATCTCGAAGCTGCCGCCGACCGGAACGATTCGGATGGCCACCAGGTCGCGCCCCACGTCCGCGAAGGCGTTGGCCGCCGAGCCATAGCTCAGCATCAGCCCGCCTTGCTTGTAGAGGCCGCACAGGCTGCCGGCGACGTCGAAGCTGAGGCCCAGCGGCGAGCGATGCCCCGTGAAGGTGGACATCTTAGCGCCGAGAGCGCCCGCCTCGTTCACCCCGCCCGTGGACGTGTTTCTATAGAAGTCGGCGTCCGGGCCGCGGCTGACGATCGGATCGACCAGCCCGGCAGGCTTGGGCGGAAAGCTCGGGTCGTTGTAGTAGAAGCCATTGACGACGCCGAAGTACCCCGGCTGCAGGCGCTTGTCGTTGTTGGGGTTGTAGCTGGGAAACTGCATGGCGTTGTCTTCGTTTCCGAGCCGCCACGGAAAGCCGAAATGCAGGCCCTGGCGAATCCAGTTCAGCTCTTCGTTGTAGTCGGCATCCGGGCCGTTGTCGCCCGACAGCAGTTTGCCGTCCGGCGCGAACGCCGGATCGAACGAATTGCGCAACCCCTCTGCGAACAGGAAACCGCCGCTGACAAGGCTGTTGCGGTCATTGCGCAGCAAGATCCCCGCCCCATTCGCCGGCAGGCGGAACATCGCCGCCGTCAGCGCGACGTCGCGTGTGTTCGGGAACGCACCTCCCCCATTTTGCACTTCACCGTGGTCGGTGCGCGAGCCGCTGGCGACATAGACGGACTGGCCGTCGGGGCTGATGACGACGCCGTTCCAGTGATGGTCAAACGGGGTGTTGCTGTTGGGGTAGGGATCGCTGGTGGCCAGCGTCGACCAATTCCAGCCGTTGCCGTTCATGGTTCCGCGGATGATGACCGCCGTGTTGGTGTTGCCCTGGGTGCTGTTGGCGACCAGGTACAGGTTCCCTTCCGGTCCAAATGCCATCCCCTGCACGGTCGTCAAGGTGCGCCCCACCGCCGCACCGATGGTGGCGCCGGTCGTGATCTGCGTCGTCGAGGACCCGGTGCCCGCCGCGACGTTGAGCTGCGAGATGGTGCCCGAGAGGGTCAGGAAATAGATGCGCTTGTTTACCGGATTCTGGCCGATGCGAACGGCGTTGTTGATGTTGCCCACCAGTTGCCGCGCGCCAATGTTGGGGGCGCGGATGGTCAGCGCGGTCGAGTTCCCCGGCGACGAGTTGGTGCAGGCGGTATCACCGCAACGGGGATTACGATCGCCGAAAATCTCGACCTCGTACAGCGAGTTCCCGAAAGTCGTGGTGCGCGCGCGAGAGAAAATCCGCACGTAGCGCGCGGTCGCGGACAGGCCGGTGATGTTGTCGACGCCGCCGTTGCCGGCCGTGTCGGTGAAGATCGTCGCCCAGGGTCCGGTCGCGTTGCTGGCGACCTGGATGTCGTAGTTGGCGCTGGCGGCGCACTCCCAGTTCAGGACCACGCGGTTGATGTGGGCCGGCGAGCCCAGATCGATGTTCAGCCACTGGGGATCGCTGGCCGCGCTGGCCCAGCGGTTGCTGCCGCCGCACGTCGCCTGCAAGATTCCGTCGATGGCCTCGCTTGCCGGGTAGAGGCTGGACTCCGTCGACGACGACGTGGCGGCCGTGGGGACCAACTTGACGGCGCCACACGGCGCGCTGGTCTCGACCTGGCAGGTGGCGCTGCACCCGTCGCCGCTGGTCGTGTTGCCGTCGTCGCAGGCCTCGCCGGTCTGGATGACGGCGTTGCCGCAGGACGTTCCGCCGCTGCCACAGCTGGGATTGGCGTCCCCCGAGATCGTGAACTCCCACAGCGAAACGCCGAAGGCCGTCGTGCGGGCCAGTGAATTCATCCGCACGAAGCGCCCCTGTGCGTTCAGACCGGTGATGGTGTCGATGCCGCCGTTGCCGTTGGTGTCGCTGAAGATGGTCGTCCACGGGCCGGCGCTGCTGTCACTGATCTGGATCTGATAGCTGCGGCTGGCCGCCGCCTCCCAGTTGAGAACGACACGGCTGACCTGACGGCGCGCGCCCAGATCGACGGCGATCCACTGCGGATCACTGAAGGCGCTGGACCACCGGGTGGATGTGTTGCCATCGATCGCCTGCGCCGCGCCAAACTGCGCTGACTCGACCGAAGAGGCGGTAGCGCCCACGGGGGTCAGCGTCTGCTCGACGCACAGGGCTGCGGTGTAGCGCACGACCTCTCCGCGCGGGGGGTCGGCCTCACCCAGATCCATACCGCACCGGACACCCAGGATCAGCAGCGACGCCAGTCCAACCACCGTCAGAATCTTGGTTTTCATGTTCCTTAGAACGGATCAGATACCCCAAATTGACGAAAGGCTCGCCAAAGAAGTTCGCGGCCCCTCAAATTGTCTGCGGCAGCGCGAACCCGAAGGTCGCGCCTTCCTCCAGGCGCCCTTCGGCCCAGACCCGCCCGCCGTGGCGCGAGACGATGCGCTCCACCAGGGCCAGGCCGACGCCGGTGCCCTCGAACTGCGAGGCGTTGTGCAGGCGCTGAAACACGCTGAACAGCTTGCTGGTGAATTGCGGATCAAACCCGGCGCCGTTGTCCTTGACCGTGTAGCGAATCTCCGCGCCGTCGAGCACGCCGTCCACCTCGACGACGGCGGTCGATCTCCCTCGCGTGTACTTCACGGCATTCCCCAGGAGATTGATCCACACCTGCCTGATCAGGTCCTTGTCACACAGGGCGGGCGGCAGCGGCCCGATGCGGATGTCCAGCGTGCGCGACGGCTCGGTGGTGCGCAGCTCCTCGGTCAGCGATTCCACCATCGCGCGCATGGGTACCCGCGTCGGGTTCATCGCCTGCCGTCCCAGGCGGGAGAAGCGCAGCAGGTCGTCGATCAGCTGCGCCATCCGCCTGGCGTTCCTGCGGATGGTCTCGATGACGCCGCGCCCATTCGGGTCCAGGAACTTCCCGTGATCCTCCTCGAGGATCTGTGAGAAACCATCGATGGCCCGCAGGGGAGCGCGCAGGTCGTGCGAGACGGAATAGCAGAACGCTTCCAGCTCGCGATTCGCGCTCTCAAGCTCCTTCGTGCGCTCTGAAACCCGTCGCTCCAGATCCTCCAGCAGGCGGCCGTTGTTGATGGCCAGCGCGGCGCGATCGGCCAGGTCCTCGACCAGGTGCAAGTCCTCCTCGGTATAGGCGGGGCGGCCGATGCCGTTGCGGACCAGCGCGATGAATCCCAGATTGATGCCGCGGGCGCGCAGGCGAACGACGATCAGACTGGTAACGCCGACGCGCTCGAAGATCGGCACGAATTCGGGCTTGGTCATCTTCTTGTATTGCTCGAACGACACCGTCGGCATCAGCACCGATTCGCCGGTCTCGACGACCCGACCGGAGATGCCCTCGCCAAACCGGAGCGGGACGCTGTCGGTGGTCTCGCGCAGGAACCGTTCGACCTCGGGATCCGGATGGGTGGTGGCGACGGGTTCCAGCCAGATCCCGTCCCTGGAAAGCAGGCGGATGTAACAGCCGTCGCCCACCAGCTCGGCAAATCGCTGCGCTGCCAGCTGCAGCAACCGGGTGACGTTGGTGGTTGCCTCGGCGAAGGCGTGGGCCGATTCGGCCAGGATGCGCAGCCGGTTGGCCTGGCGTTCGTTGAGATCTGATGGCGGCCGAGACTCCACGGCGGCATTGTAACGCAAGGTGGCGTGAGGATCAGATTGTATCGGCTGCCCGCCGAATCTCGGGAACCGGGACGGTGGTCACGCCAGTGGCATCGGACTCCACGGCCCGCACCAGCGCGACTTCCCCTTTTTGCATCGCATGGGCGTAAGACCCGGCATCCAGCGCGTCGCCCAGGACCGCTTCGGCGCCGCGCGGCAGCCTTGCCGTCGACGCCGTTCGGGCCAGCGCACGGACCCGGTGTCCACGCGCCAGCAACCATTCGATCAACGTCCGTCCCAGGTACCCGGTCCCACCGGTCACGAACACGGCCCGCGCAGTCACCACCTACGTACGCCGGCGGCGCGATTCCGGATCGCGGCCCCCTCACCTAACTGGGGCTATTTGTCGTCTGCGTGCTGGGACATTTTCTTCATCATCATCTTGGCGTGGCCTGCGGCCAGCTCGGACTTGCTGAGGAAGCCGTCCTTGTCGGTGTCCATCTTTTCGAACATCTTCTTGGCGCCGGCCTCGTGTTCCTCCGCGCTCAGCCGGCCGTCACCGTTGCTGTCGATGACCCTGATCTTGTCGGCCGCCGACAGCTCGGCCTTTTCAGCCTTCTTGCCGGTTATCTGTTCGTGAGCGGCGTCCATCTCCGCGGTGGTGACGACACTGTCCTTGTTGGCGTCCATCCTTTCGAACATCTTCTTGGCGGCGGCCTCGTGCTCTTCAGCGGAGATCTTGCCGTCGCCGTTGGTGTCCATGGACTTGAAATCGGTCATGCCCCCGTGTGCCAACGCCGCCGGCACCGACAGCGTCAGTCCGCCGGTCATGCTCAACGCCATGGCCACATGCCTGAGCTTTGTAATTGTCATGGTCTCGCTCCTCCCCTAACAAGCTATTTAGGTCTGCGCAGGAGAGATCCAAGACCGGAGTCAAACAACCAGGTGCCGCTGAATCAGCGTGTCGGTCAGCTCCGCCATGGGGCCGGCCGAGACCGTGCGGCCGCGGTCCATCAGGCAGAACTGCTGCGCCACGCGGCGCGCGAATGGCAGTTTCTGCTCGACCAGCAGCACCGCCAGGCCCTCCTCGCGGTTGAGTCGCATGATGATGTCGCCGATCTCGTGGACGATGTTGGGCTGAATACCTTCGGTCGGCTCATCCAGGATCAGCAGCTGGGGATCGAGGGTCAGCGCGCGCGCGATGGCCAGCTGCTGCTGTTGCCCGCCTGACAGGTCGCCGCCGCGCCGGTGCAGCATCTTCTTGAGCACCGGGAAGATGCGGAACACCTTGTCCGGAATGTCGCGGGCGCTGGTCCCGCCGTTGCCGGGTGCTTTGGTTTTTCGAATTCCCAGGCCGACCCGCAGGTTCTCCTCCACGGTCAGCTGCGGGAAGATCTCCCGCCCCTGCGGCACGTAACCGATCCCCAGCCGCGCACGCGTCGGGGCCGGGCGCGATTTCAGCTCGTCGCCGGCGAAACGGATGTTGCCGGACGCAGCCGGCAAAAGGCCCATGATCACCTTCAGCAACGTCGTCTTGCCGACGCCGTTCCGCCCCATCAGGCAGGTGCACGATCCGGCCGGCACGGTCAGCGCGACGTCCCACAGGACGTGGCTTTCACCGTAGAACTGATTCAGCGCGACGACATCCAGCACCTCTACTCTTGCCTCCCTGACTGGGTTACGTACCCAAGTAAACCTCGATGACCTTGGGATCGTTCTGGACGTCCTCCATGGAGCCTTCGGCCAGGACGCGACCATCGTGAAGCACCGTCACCCGGCGCGCGATCTTGCGCACGAAGTCCATGTCGTGTTCGACCACCACGACCGTGCGTTGGCCGGCCAGGCTCTGCAGCAGCTCCGCGGTGCGGTCGGTCTCCTGGTGGGTCATGCCGGCGACCGGTTCGTCGATCAGCAAGACCTTGGGGTCGAGACACAGCAACATGCCGATCTCCAGCCACTGCTTGTGGCCGTGCGACAGCAAGCCGGCGCGGCGGTCGCGCAGGTCGCGCAGGCCGATGGTCTCCAGCGCCTGTTCGATGCGTTCGCGCTGGGTCTTGCGCAGGCGGCCGAACAGCGTGGCCAGGACTCCCTTGTTGCCGGCGACGGCCAGCTCCAGATTCTCGAACACGGTGTGCCCCTGGAAGACCGTGGGGCGCTGGAACTTGCGGCCAATCCCCAGGCGCGTGATCTCGGTCTCCGAACGTTTGGTCAGGTCGAAGTCGCGCGCGCCGAGAAACACGCCGCCGACGTCGGGGCGGGTCTTGCCGGTCATCACGTCCATCAGCGTCGTCTTGCCGGCGCCGTTGGGGCCGATGATGCAGCGGAGCTCTCCCGCGTCCAGGGTCAGCGTCAGGTTGTCCAGCGCCTTGAACCCGTCGAAGCTGACGGTGACGCCGTCGACCCACAACACGACGTCCGGTCGATTCGGCGCGTGCTCGCCGGTCTGCTCGTTGTGAAGCTGGACGGCGTTGTCGGGCGCTTCGGCCGCGGCCGCGTTGCCGACCAGCTGGTTTGTCGCCTGGGTCATGAACTGTGCCCGCCCGACTGCTGCTGGGGTTTTTGCGGCGGCGGCGGTCGGTTCGTCACCCGCGCCGCCATCGCGCGTGCCGTTTTGAACGCGACACGCAGGGTGGCCCCCAGGTGGGTGCCAAAGATCCCCTGCGGCAGGAACAGCGTCACCAAGATGAAGAGCCCGCCGAGAAAATACAGCCACGCCGACGGGAACGCCGCCGTCAGCCAGCTCTTCGCGCCGTTGACGATCCAGGCGCCGGCGATGGCGCCGCCCAGGGTGCCGCGGCCACCGACAGCGACCCAGATCGCCATCTCGATCGAGTTCGACGGCTGCATCTCGCTGGGGTTGATGATCCCGACCTGCGGCACGTACAGCGCGCCGGCCAGGCCGCACAGCACCGCCGAGAAGGTCCAGACGAACAGCTTGTGCCGCGTGGTCTCGTAGCCGCAGAACCGGACCTTCAATTCGGCGTCACGGATCGCCGTCAGAACCCGCCCGAAGCGGCTGACCACGATGGCGCGACAGGCGAGGTACGAGATCAGAAGCGCTGCCCCCGACGCCACGAACAACGTCAGCTTGGTCGACTGCAGATTTAGCCCGTAGCCCAGAATGCGCTTGAAATCCGTGAGCCCGTTGTTGCCGCCGAAGCCGGTCGCGTTACGGAAGAACAGCAGCATCGCCGCATAGGTCAGCGCCTGTGTGACGATCGAGAAGTAGACCCCCTTGATGCGGGACCGAAAGGCCAGGTACCCGAACACGTAGGCCAGCAATCCCGGGATCGCCAGCGCCATGACCAGCGCGAACCAGAAGTGCTCGAACCCATGCCAGTACCAGGGCAGCTCTTTCCAGTCCAGGAACACCATGAAGTCCGGCAGATCACTGCGGTAGACGCCCTCGCCGCGGATAGATCGCATGAGGTACATCCCCATCGCGTAGCCGCCCAGCGAGAAGAACAGCCCGTGCCCCAGGCTGAGGATACCGGCGTAGCCCCAGATCAGATCCATGGCCAGGGCGACGATGGCCAGGCACAGGAACTTGCCCAGCAGCGGAATCAGGTAATCGGGGACGTGGACCGCCGAACGCGCGTCGGGGACGGCGTTGCACACCGGCAGCACGACAATCGTCAGCAACGCCAGCGTCAGCAACGCCAGCCAGGCGCGCGGCGAGTGCAGCTGCAGCAGCGCGGCCTTCACGCTGCTGGTCTTGCTGGTGGCGGTGCTCATGTCAGGCCTCGACGCGGCCCTTGACGGAGAACAGGCCCTGCGGGCGGCGCTGGATGAACAGGATGATGAACGCCAGCACGACGATCTTGCCCATGACCGCGCCCGCGAACGGTTCCAGCAGCTTGTTGATGATGCCCAGGCCCGAGGCGGCGAAGATGGTGCCGGCGATGCGGCCGACGCCGCCGACCACGACGACCATGAAGGAATCGAGGATATAAGACTGCCCCAGCTCGGGGCCTACATTTCCCAGCTGCGAGAGCGCAACGCCCCCCAGGCCGGCGATTCCGGAGCCAAGCCCGAAGGTCCACATGTCAACCCGTGACGTGGAGATTCCCATGCAGGCCGCCATGGCGCGATTCTGGGTGACGGCGCGCACCTGCAGACCCAGACGGGTCCGTTGCAGAACCACCCAGACCAGCATCGCGACGATGATGACGAAGAGGACGACAGCCATGCGGTTGTACGGGAGGACGAGGCCATGAAGAATCTCCTTGCCGCCCGCCAACCAGTCGGGGTTGGCGACGGCGACGTTCTGCGCCCCGAAAATCAATCGCACGGTCTGGATGAGACCGAGGCTGATGCCCCAGGTCGCCAGCAGGGTCTCCAGGGGACGGCCGTAGAGGCGGCGCACGATCACGGTCTCCAGCACGATGCCGACGGCGACGCAGACCGCGAACGCCACCGGGACCGCCAGCAGCAGATACCACTGAAAATAACCGGGGAGGTACCTCTGGAACAGCACCTGCACGGAGTAGGTCGCGTACGCGCCCAGCATCAGCATCTCGCCGTGGGCCATGTTGATGACGCCCATGACGCCGAAGGTGATGGCCAGGCCCAGGGCCGCGAACAGCAGCACGCTGGCCAGGCTGAGGCCGTAGAGGAGGTGGCCGAGCATGCTGGTCAGAAGCTCGCGCATCTCGATCGAGCCGATGGCCGTCTGCGCGGCCGCGCGCACGCCGGGGTCCGGTTCAGCGAACGATCCATCGTCACGTTTTCGTGTCAGCTCGATCAGCTCGGATTTCACCGACGTGTTTCCGTGGGCGCCCAGGATGTTCACGGCCTCCAGGCGGCGCGCGGGATCTTCGCTGCGGAGATCGGCTTTCCCGATCACCAGCGCCAGTGCCTGTTTCACCTTGCCGTCAGTTTCGCGCGTGGCGGCCGCGCGCAGCATGGGCAGTGAATCGGCGGTGCCGCGCTTGCCCAGCTCCTCGGCGGCCTCGAGGCGCACGGAGGCGTCGGGCGCGTTGAGCTTGAGCTGCGCCAGCATCGGCAATACCGTTCGCCGGAGGGCGTTGTCCATCTCCTGACTGCGCAGTGCAGACGGTTCGGGCGAGACCACCGCGCCGGTGACGGCGTTGTGCAGGGCCCGGCCGGTCGCGGCCTTGTAGTACACGTCGCCGTTGCCGCCGACGCGCAGGCGATCGTCGGCCAGCGCCTCCAGCGCCGGGATCGCGCGCGGATCCCCCAGCGTCCCCAGCTTGGTCGCGCTGTCCTGGACCTTCTCCATCTCGGTGGCGCCGAGGCCGCGAATCGCGGCCTCGACCTCGGGCGTGATCGGGGCAGAAACCGCTGTCGCTGCCAGCGCCGTGCTGCCCGCCGCCGGGCGAGGGCCCGGCAGCGCGACAGCAACGGCGATAGCGGCGATCGCGTGGAAACGCAGGCGGCTTCGCCGCCGGAGTTTCATCGTGGGAGGTCTGGAACCCTTCGAGGGTTCCAGGGTAGACAGGGTGAAGCGTTTCACAACCAGCTAACTACTTGGTGGCTTCCGCGACGCCTTTGGTTCCGGTCGAGAACTTCGGTTCGGTGCAGTTGCCGCACACCCATGGATAGGTCCAGTCGGCCACCTTCTTGGCGCTCTCCGGGATGAACGGGCTCCACGCCTGCGCGCGGATCGGGCCGTCGGTCTTCCAGACCACCTGGAACTGGCCGTTGGCGCGCACCTCGCCGATGAAGACCGGCTTGTGCAGGTGGTGGTTTTTGGCGTCCATCGTCATGTCGAAGCCCGACGGCGCCTTGACCACCTGGCCGCCGATGGCCTGGCGGACGGCGTCGATCTCGGTCGTCTTGGCCTGCTCGACCGCGTGCGCCCACATCTGGATGCCGACGTAGGTGGCTTCCATCGGGTCGTTGGTCACGCGCTTTTCGCCGCCGGTGAGGTTATTCTTCTTCACGTAGGCCATCCACTTGTCGATGAAGTTCTTGTTCTGGGGCGTGTCGATCGACATGAAGTAGTTCCAGGCGGCCAGGTGGCCGACCAGAGGCTTGGTGTCGATGCCGCGCAGCTCTTCCTCGCCGACCGAGAAGGCGACGACCGGGATGTCCTCGGCCTTGAGACCCTGGTTCGCCAGCTCCTTGTAGAACGGGACGTTCGAGTCGCCGTTGATGGTCGAGATGACCGCGGTGCGCTTCCCGGCTGCGAACTTCTTCACGTCAGCCACGATGGTCTGGTAGTCGGCGTGGCCGAACGGCGTGTACTTTTCCATGATGTCGGCGTCGGCGATCCCCTTCGAGTGCAGGAAGTAGCGCAGGATCTTGTTGGTCGTGCGCGGGTAGACGTAGTCGGTGCCCAGCAGGACGAAGCGCTTGGCGGCGCCGCCGCGCTTGCCCATCAGGTACTCGACCGCCGGGATCGCCTGCTGATTGGGCGCCGCGCCCGTGTAAAAGACGTTGAAGGACGACTCTTCGCCCTCGTACTGCACCGGGTAGAAGAGCAATCCGTTCAGCTCTTCGAACACCGGCAGCACCGATTTGCGCGACACGGAGGTCCAGCAGCCGAACGTGACGGCGACCTTTTCCTTCTGGATGAGCTCCCGCGCCTTCTCGGCGAACAGCGGCCAGTTGGAAGCAGGGTCGACCACAACGGCCTCGACCTTGCGGCCGAGGACGCCGCCGTTCGCGTTCAGCTCGTCGATCGCCATCAGCGCCACGTCCTTCAGTGACGTCTCGCTGATCGCCATCGTGCCTGACAGCGAATGCAGGATGCCGACCTTGATGGGACCGGTCTTGTCAGCTTTGGCCTCTTCGACCTTCGGAGCCGCCGCGGTAGGCGCGGCCGGTGCGGCGGTCTCAGTTTTCTGGCAGGCCGCCATGCCCGCTATCGAGGTGAACGCCACCGTTATCGCCAACGAAGTTCGCATGCCCGTCTCCCTGAGTTACTGAGGTTGAGTTACGCCCCGGATCACCGGCGGCCGACCAGGAAAACCTTCGCAGACTTCGGTTTCCGTTAGATGTCGGTGGGATGAAGAGTTGGTAACAAGGGGCCAACTATCGATTCCGCTACGAAGTCGCCGGGGTGTCGGATATCGTCGCGCGCTGTGACCGCGACCGGCGATCTGCTTGCGCCCCGCCACGCCGCTGATGAGGCCGCGCATGACGCTGTTGTGCGCGTGGATGCCGGCTGGCGCGCGGAGCTGACGCTGGGATTCTCGGCGCAGGGCGGGCGCTGCCGGCTGGATCGGCGGGAGCACAATGGGCCGCTGCGGGTGCAGCGGCCGTTTTATCCAGAGGGGGACGATCTGTGCCATGTCTACGTCCTTCATCCCCCGGGCGGCATCGTCGCCGGCGATCGCCTGGCGCTGACCGTGGACGTTGGCCGTGACGCGCGCGCCCTGCTGACCACGCCGGCCGCGACCAAGGTCTACGACAGCCGCACGTCGGCGCTGCGATCACAGCAGACGAACCGGTTGCGGGTCGCGGCGCGCGCGTCGCTGGAATGGCTGCCGCAAGAGACCATCGTCTTCGACGGGGCACGCATCGACCTGACGACGACCGTCGAGCTGGAGGCCGGCGCGCAATTCGCGGGCTGGGACGTCCTGTGCCTGGGCCGGCCCGCCAGCGCAGAGACCTTCGCGCGCGGCAGCTGCCGCCAGCGGTTGGAGATCTGGCGCGGCGATACTCCGCTGTGCATCGAACGGGCGCAGCTTGATGGCGGGGCGCCGGTGCTGCAGGCGCCGTGGGGGCTGGGTGGGGCGACCACCGTCGGCACTTTCCTGTGCTCGCCATCCTGCCCGGAGGTTCTGGACGGCGTGCGCGCGTTGTCAGCGAATCTGAGTCCCGGCGAGCGCGCCAGCGCCACCGATCTGGGTCAGGTGATGGTGGTGCGGTATCTCGGCCACAGCGGATTGCGCGCGCGCGACTTTTTCAATCGGGTGTGGGACCGGTTGCGTCCGGTCCTCCTGGGGCGGGCCAGCCACCCGCCCCGGATCTGGTGGACCTGACCGTGGGAGACGGACCATGGAGCTGACGCCTCGAGAAAAAGACAAGCTGCTGCTGTTCACGGCCGCCCTGCTGGCGGAGCGGCGCATGGCGCGCGGCCTCAAGCTGAATTACCCCGAGGCCATGGCGTACCTGTCGGCCGCCATCCTGGAAGGGGCTCGCGACGGCCGCACCGTCGCCGAGCTGATGAGTTACGGGACGACCCTGCTGACCGCCGACGACGTCATGGACGGTGTGCCCGAGTTGATCCCCGAGGTGCAGGTCGAGGCGACCTTCCCCGACGGCACCAAGCTGGTCACGGTGCACAACCCGATCCCGTCGTCGGGGGGACTGGCGCCGGGCGCGATCGCTGCAAGGCCGGGCGAGATCCGCATCAACGAAGGTCGCGCGACGGTGACCGTCAGCGTGGCCAACAGCGGCGACCGGCCGATCCAGGTCGGCTCGCACTACCATTTCTTCGAGACCAACCCGGCCCTCAAGTTCGACCGCGAGAAGACCCTGGGCTATCGCCTCAACATCGCGGCCGGCACCGCCGTGCGGTTTGAACCCGGGCAGACGCGCGAGGTCGAATTGGTCGCGTATGACGGCGCCCGCACGGTTTACGGTTTCCGCGGCGCGGTGATGGGGCCGCTGCCACCATGACCACCATCGGTCGTCGCGCCTACGCCGAGATGTACGGTCCCACGGTCGGCGATCGCGTTCGCCTCGGCGACACCGACCTCATCATCGAGGTGGAACGGGATCACACGATCTACGGGGAGGAGGTGAAGTTCGGCGGCGGCAAGGTGATCCGCGACGGGATGGGACAGAGCCAGCGCTATGGCGACGCGGTGGCGGACACGGTGATCACGAACGCGCTGATCCTGGACCACTGGGGCGTGGTCAAGGCCGACATCGGCATCAAACACGGCCGGATTCAGCGCATCGGCAAGGCCGGCAATCCCGACGTGCAGCCGGGTGTCGACATCATCATCGGACCGGGGACGGAGATCGTCGCCGGCGAGGGGACCATCGCCACGCCGGGCGGGATCGACTCGCACATTCACTTCATCTGCCCGCAGCAGATCGACGACGCGCTGATGTCCGGCATCACGACGATGATCGGCGGTGGCACAGGCCCGGCCGCCGGGACCGCGGCGACCACCTGCACGCCGGGGGCCTGGAACGTCGCGCGCATGTTGCAGGCGGCCGACGCGTTGCCGATGAACCTGGGCTTCCTGGGCAAGGGCAACGCCAGCCTCCCCGGCGGCCTGGAAGAGCAGATCTTGGCCGGCTGCATGGGCCTCAAGCTGCATGAGGACTGGGGGACGACGCCGGCGGCGATCGACAACTGCCTGAACGTCGCCGAGCAATATGACGTTCAGGTGGCCATCCACACCGACACGCTGAACGAGTCCGGCTTCGTCGAGGACAGCCTGGCCGCGTTCAAGGGGCGCGCGATTCACACCTATCACACCGAGGGCGCCGGCGGCGGCCACGCGCCCGACATCATCAAGGCCTGCGGCGCCGCCAACGTCCTGCCGTCGTCGACCAATCCGACGCGCCCGTACACTGTCAACACCGTCGACGAACACCTGGACATGTTGATGGTGTGCCACCACCTGGACGCCGGGATCCCAGAAGACGTGGCGTTCGCCGAATCGCGCATCCGGCGCGAGACCATCGCGGCCGAGGACATCCTGCACGATCTGGGCGCGTTCAGCATGATGTCCTCCGATTCGCAGGCCATGGGGCGGGTGGGGGAGGTGGTCACGCGCACCTGGCAGACGGCGCACAAGATGAAGGCCCAGCGCGGGCACCTGCCGGCCGGCCCCGACGATCAAACCGTGAACGACAACTTCCGCGCCAAGCGCTACATCGCCAAGTACACCATCAACCCGGCCATCACCCACGGCGTCAGCCACGAGGTCGGCTCGCTGGAGGCGGGCAAGCTGGCCGACATCGTCCTGTGGAAACCGGCATTCTTCGGCGCCAAGCCGGCGGTGATCATCAAGGGGGGCCTCATCGTCGCGGCGCCGATGGGGGATCCCAACGCGTCCATCCCGACGCCGCAGCCGGTGCACTACCGGCACATGTTCGGGGCGCTGGGGGGCGCGCGGACGGCCACCAGCGTGACCTTCGTCTCTCGCGCGGCGCAAGAGGCCAGCCTGGGCGAACGGCTTGGCTTGCAGAAGCGCCTGGTCGCGGTCGCGAACACGCGGAAGCTGCGCAAGACCGACTTGATTCACAACGGCGCGCTGCCGGTCATGGAGGTCGACCCGCAGACGTACGAGGTCCGCGCCGACGGCGTGCTCTTGACCTGCGAGCCGGCGGCGCTGCTGCCGCTGGCCCAGCGCTACTTTCTGTTCTAGGTGAAACCATGCTGCAGGCACGCGAACGACTGACCGAACCGGCGCCGGCGCAGGCGACGCTGACCCTGACTTTCGACGATCGCCGCCACAGCCGGCTGCGGGCGACGCTGGACGACGGGCGCGAGATCGCGCTGTTTTTGCCGCGTGGGACGGTGTTACGCAACGGCGATCGGATCCGAACCGAGGACGGCCTGGTGGTCGAGGTGCGGGCGGCGTCCGAGGTGGTGTCGACCGCCAGCACCACCAACGCGCGCCTGCTGACGCGGGTGGCGTATCACCTCGGGAACCGGCACATCCTGTTGGAGATTGGCCCGGGCTGGGTGCGCTACCAGCACGATCACGTCCTGGACCAGATGGTCGCCGGCATGAAGGTGTCGGTGCGGATCAGCAAGGCGCCCTTCGAGCCCGAGACCGGGCCCTATCACAGCAGCGGGCAGGAGCAGGGTCACAGTCACGATCACGCCCACGGCCACGATCATGCCCACGATCACGATCACGCCCACGACCACGCCCACGGTGACCACGATCATAAACATGACGACGACGACCACGCTTGATCTCGGCGACAGCGGGTTGCTGCGACTGCTGCAGCTCTGCAGCCCGGCGCTGCCGATCGGGATGTACGCCTATTCGCAGGGAATGGAGCACGCGGTCGAGATCGGCGCCGTCGCCGACGAGGAGTCGGCCGCCACCTGGATCATGGGACTGCTGTCGCACGCTCTGCGCGCGGTCGACGTTCCGATCCTGGCCCGCCTGCACGCCGCCTGGCGCGACGACGATGGCGCGGCCGTTCGCCGCTGGAACGATCTTTTGTGGGCGTCGCGCGGCGCGCGCGAGCTTCAGGACGAGGACCAGCGCCTGGGCAGCGCGCTGGCCCGGGTGCTGGTGGCTCTGGATGTCGGCGACGCTGCCACCTGGATCAGCGACCCGCGCGCCACCTACGCGAACCTGTTTGCCCGGGCGGCGGTCTCCTGGGACCTGCCAGCCCGCGCCGCCGCTTTCGGCTATCTCTTTTCGTGGGCGGAGGCCCAGATTGGCGCCGCGACCCGCCTCATCCCCCTGGGCCAGACCGCCAGCCAGAGGATTCTATCGCGCGCGGTGACGGCGATCCCCGCCGCCGTCGACGGCGGTCTGTCGCTGCCCGACGGCGATATTGGGTTTTCGGCGCCGGCGCACGTGATCGGCTGCGCGCTGCACGAGACACAGTACTCGCGCCTCTTTCGATCTTGACTTGAGCAACTGCTGGGAGGATTGACGTTCGATGACGACCAAAAAACAGACGTTGCGTGTCGGGGTGGCCGGGCCGGTCGGATCGGGCAAGACCGCGCTGGTCGATGCGCTGTGCAAGCGGCTGCGTGACCAGTACGACCTGGCGGTCGTGACCAACGACATCTACACCAAGGAGGACGCCGAGTTCCTGATGCGCAGCGGGGCGCTGTCCACCGATCGCATCGTCGGCGTCGAGACCGGAGGCTGCCCCCACACCGCCATCCGCGAGGACGCGTCAATCAACCTGGAGGCGATCGATCGCCTGGCCGATCGCCATCCCAACCTCGACCTGATTCTGGTCGAAAGCGGCGGCGACAACCTGGCGGCGACGTTCAGCCCGGAGCTGGCCGACCTGACCCTCTACGTGATTGACGTCGCAGCCGGTGACAAGATCCCGCGCAAGGGCGGCCCCGGCATCACCAAGTCTGACCTGCTGGTCATCAACAAGATCGATCTCGCCCCCCACGTCGGCGCGTCGCTGGAGGTCATGGACCGCGACGCCCGCAAGATGCGCGGCGACAAGCCGTTCATCTTCACCAACCTGAAAAAGAACGAGGGCGTCGAGGAGATCGCCCGCTTCATCGTCGACCGCGGGATGCTGAACACCTGACAAGCGCAGCCGACGCCATCGCGCCGGCTGCGGGAGATTGCTTGGGCCCTAGAAGAATATCGCCTGGGCACCCAGCTGGATCGCGTTGCTCGTGGTCGCGCCGAAGTCGTTGTGGCTGTAGGTGGCGAGGAGTCGGAGCGCCGGGCCCTTGATGAGGAACGACACGCCCGCGTCCAGGTTCCAGGGCTTGAGGTCGCCGGGTCCCTTCACCTTCATCCACTGGTAGCGCACCATCGGCTGGATGCTGCCGACGCCCACCGTGGGCGTGGCGTAGGCGCCCAGCACGTAGAAGTGGTCGCTCACGCTGCCATCCGCGACGTTGTAGTGGTAATAGGCCCCCTCGGCCGTGAAGAAGGAGCCGCCGCCCAGCTTCTTTTCGAAGAGGACGTCGCCGTTGACCGTCGCGAAGGCCTTCTCGCCTGCCATCGACGAGCTTCCATTGCTCTGGAACTGGCCGCCGACGCCGATCGTGAAGAGGTCCTTCTCGCCGAAGTAGCTGCCATTGCCCCAGAAGCCGCCCTCCTTGTCGAGGAGCGCCAGGCGCAAGCGCCCCGAGAAGAGCGGGCTCGTGGTGACGTCAGCGTTGTCGAAGGCGCCGGCCAGGTAGGTCAGCTGGCCGCCGTTGATGTCGCCCCACACGACGACGCCGTTGTTGCGGCCGAACGGGCCTTCCTTCGGGGCGCCGACGGCGGCGCCGATGAAGCCCGGGTAGTTCCAGGGGATCATGAAAAACGGCCCCGACGCGTTGGCGCGATCGACCGGAACCAGGAGGTGGCCGGCCCACACGTGGAACTCGTCCATGAAGTCGCCTTGAATGATGGCGTCCATGATGCCCACGTAGCTGCCGCCCTCGCCCATGCCGCCGCCCGGAGGCGCGAAGCTCGCGATGTTGCCGTTCAGGTTCAACGTGACGCCCACGTTCTTGTGGATCTTGCCGCCGGCGTGGAGCTCGACGTAGGCGGTGTCCATCCGGATGTCGTTGAGCTTCGTCGGATCACTGGCGCCCTGGATGGTGGCGCCCACGCGGGTCCAGGCGCCGACCGTGATCGGCGGCAACGCATCGGGACGCGAGGCCGGCATGGTTTCGGTCGCCGCGGGCGGTGCCTTGGCGGCGGCGACGGCGGCGGGCGGCGTGGGCGCCGGCGGCGGCGGATTGGGCGTGGGCGTTCCCGGTACCACCGACGTGCTCGTCGACGGTACCGCACCCGGGGCCGCGACGTCTGGCTGTACCGGTTGCGCGATGGCCGGCAACGACGTCAGCAGGCCAATCAAAGCGATCGAATATCCAGCACCATGGTCCGCGCGCATCAACATCTCCTTTTATGGGGCCGGATCGCGCGCGGTATTTTGCGGCTGATCCGGCTATTTGTTGATACGCACCATATCGGTCGTACGTTAACGACGCGTTTCCGACCCAACAAAGTGCAGTTAAATCAGTCGCGATACGCGAACATCACAGCCGAGACGCGCCAGTGCCCGCCCATGTCCAGGCCCGACAGCGTCCACGAGAACGAGTGGGCGCCAGCGCCGAGATCGCGCGATTCGACGACATGCGGATCGGTGACGCTGCCCGGGCACCAGTTGGCGCGTGGCGCTCTGACGCTGGCCGTCGCTCCGCACGGGTTTTCCTTGCAGTAGGTGAGGGAGCGCCCGCTGGGGCCGGGTGCGGTCGTCAACGTGCACAGCGACGCGCAGCTCGATCGCCAGGCGGTCAGCGCGCCGGCCGGTTTATCATCCAGCGCGAACGTATGCGTGCGACGGCAGAATTCCTCCGCGGGGCCGATACAGTCGGGACCCATCGTTCCGGCCTCGGCGGTGTGACCGGTGGCGCGGTATTCGATGCGTGTTCGGGTCGTCGCCGCCGGCGTCTCAAAACTTGTCATCGGCGAGGCCGGCGTCTTCTGAAAATCGTGAAACAGAGGGGTAACGGCCAGTACATTGCGGGGCGCCGCCCCCTTCTTGAAAACCACCTTCATCGACACAAACCATCCTCCATTGGACCCGCTCACGACACCAGCGGCGTCGGACCAGGTATTGATGAAGGCGCCGATCTTGTGCGCGCCGGGCAGACCGTTAGCGACGTCGGTGATGTCGGCCTCCAGATGCAGCGGGCCTCCGAACGGGGTGATGGCTCTGACCAGCTCGACATCGGGTGACGCGGTCGCGGCTTCGGCGGGATCGAGAACCACCTCGAGCATTCGATCGAACGCGTCGCACTGCGGCGGCCAGTTCTGGCCCGCGGGCGGAGGATCATCTTTCCAGCGCTCGAACGGGAAACAGCTCGAGTCCAGGTCCAGCACCAGGCGCGCGTAGGCGAAGGGCCCGCCCGCGAAGTCGACGTCGCCTTTGGCGCGCTGGAAATTGGCCAGCTCCGCGTGGCTGCTGATCCGGGTCCGTTCCAGCACCGAGACGACGATCGCGTCCGGATCGATCACCGTCGCGTCACCGTCGGCCGCCGCTCCGCTGACCACGTCGGCGCCGTCGCCGCCTGACGGCATATCGACTCCTGCGTCGGCACCTACGTCGGCGTCCGGGCGTGGCGATGAGCCTTTGCTGCTGCACGCGACCGCCAGTGAAAGACAACCGACGACCACAACCCGATTGGCGCGCGACATCCTCGACGATTTATCACGCGCCCTGGCCGTCAGCTACGTGCGGAAGCCCAGTCCGGTGAAATAGTCGCTCGGCCGAGGAGATCGACTGCACCTCATTGGACGCCGCTGCAAACAGCTCTTAGTTTCAACTGGGGATGCCGAAACGGAGTCGGTTCATGAACAGAGCAAGCGCGATCACGTGGCTCAGCTTGTGGCTGGGTGCGGCTTTCGCGTGCGGGTCTTCCCGCGTAAATCCGTCAATTGTGCCGGTCGGGGATGTCCCGGACGCGGCAACGACCGGCGCCGATGCGGCGCCGCCACCCCCGGGAGCCGAAGGCGCTGTCTCCGCGCTTCGGTTCGCGGTCATCGGCGACTACGGTTTCGACGGCCGCAACGAAGCCGCGGTCGCCCAGCTGGTTCAGGGCTGGAACCCGGACTTCGTGATCACGACCGGCGACAACAACTATCCGGACGGCGCCGCCAGCACCATCGACGCGAACATTGGCAAGTACTTCCACAGCTTCATCGGCAACTACGTCGGAAGGTACGGCGCCGGCAGCCCGACGAATCGCTTCTGGCCCACGCCGGGCAATCACGACTGGCTTTTTCAACTGATGCCCTACCTCAGCTACTTCACGCTGCCGGACCAACCGGCGCACGAACGCTACTACGAGGTCGACTACGGGCTGGTGCACCTCTTCTCACTGGACAGCGACCCCCACGAACCCGACGGCGCCACCGTCGATTCAAAACAGGCGCAGTGGTTACGCGACCGCCTGGCCGCCTCGCGTGCCTGCTTCGATATTGTCTACTTTCACCAGCCGGCCTACAGCTCGGGCGAACACGGCTCGCTGCCGCGGATGCAGTGGCCCTTCGCCGCCTGGGGCGCCCGGGCCGTGATGAACGGCCACGATCATCTCTATGAGCGGTCGGAGGTCGACGGAATCCCCTATTTCGTCTGCGGCGCCAGCGGGAACGGCCTCTTCACGCCGACCGCCGCGCAGCCACAGTCGAAGTTCCGTTATTCAGCGCGGTTCGGCGCGATGCTGGTCACCGCCAGCACCTCGGGCATCACCTACGAATTCTGGACCGCGGAAGGCACGCTGGTCGACTCCACGACCTGGCCTGCACGCTGCCCGTTGTGATCCGCGGCCATGGCGTCCAGCAGGCGCTCGACGCGAAGCAGACCTGCCATGTCGGACGCGTCGTGGGCGTGGTCCATGGCGGCGAAAAGGTGCGACTGTTCCAGCTGCAGCCGATCGGGCTGCCGTTCCAGGAGGCGCATGTAGTGATCGAAGAACCTCTGCCCGGAAAAACGCGTCCGACCGGCCACCGCGCGCCGGACGACCGCATGCAGGGCGAAGCGGTTAGCCAGCGGCTCTTGCACCAGCTGCCAGCGTCGAAGAACCGTTAGACCGCCGGCGCGGCGGGGCCGCGTCCGGGCCAGCAGGTGCAATGACCCGGCATCGACGTGATCGCCCTGCACGTGCGCCAGCACGGCCATGAGACGACGTGCCTCCGGGTCCAACCGGCGCCAGGCCCATTCCACCAGCAAGCGAACCTCGGCGATGTCGTCTTCGTCCGCCATGACGCCGATGCGTTCGACGCCCTGATCGACCAGCCAGCGGCGCAAGACTACGACCGACGCGGCGCGGCTGCCCACCAGGGCGTCGGCGATGCTCAACGCCAGCGGGTTCCAGCGCAGAAGCCGCGTCAACCCAGCGACGGCCGGGAACGCCTGCCGCGCCGACGTGCTCAGCGGCGCCACCACGGGAAATAGCCCGACGCCGGTCAGAAGGCAGCGCCGCGCCGTCAGCACCCAGGTAACCGGGCAGCCACGGAGTGCCTCCAGAAAACGGGACATCGCGCGATCGTTCTCGTGATTGTCGAGAACAATCAACGACCGGCCGCGCCGATCCAGATGCGCGCGCAGCGCCGGCAACACGCCATCTCGTCCGGTCCCGAATCGCAGCGCCAGCATTTCGAGCAGCGTGCGGTGATCCCAGACGCCGACCCGAAACCAGTGAATGCCGCCCGGAAAGAAAGGCGCCAACCGATGTCCCAGCGCGCACGCCAGCATCGACTTGCCGCTGCCGCCCGCGCCCACCAGGACCGTCGGCGTGCTGGCCGTCCGGCGCAGGATCGCGGTCAGGGTCGAAAGCTCATGCCTGCGCCCCTTGAGATCCAGGGGACGGGGCGGAAAGGTCGTCGACCGCGTCATTAGTGAGGGTGGAACCTTATATTGCGGCATTAATTACCATGCGACTGTGCCACACAATATGTTCACTGCTTCTTTGCGATCTTGCAGCAGCAATTGACAACTAGCCGTCGCTGACCGAATACTGATTGTGATCCGAGGGGGGGCGGGTCGGACGGGATCATTGTGTATCCGGAACGACCATTGCCTGAATATACAGTCCTTGTCGTGGACGACGACGAAGCTGTCTGCCGCGTCGTCGTAGCCGCGCTGCAGAAAAACGGATACGCGACCCTCATCGCGCGCGACGGAAGCGAGGCGCTGCCATTGGCGATCCGGTCGGCGCCGGCGGTCGTGATCTCTGACCTGCGGTTGCCTGGGATTGACGGGCACACGCTGATGCGGAGGGCGAAAGCCCAGGGCGTCAGCGCCGCCTTTGTCGTCATGAGCGGGTCAAAGGACAGGGAGGACGTGATCGACGCGCTGAGGAATGGAGCCAGCGACTACCTGTCAAAGCCGTTCACCGTCGCCGACCTGCTGGCCGCGGTGGCGCGCGCGATCGATGCGTTCGAACGCAACCAGAGCGGTAGCGTGCCCCGCATAGCCGGCTCCGAGTCCTCGTCGACGGCTGCGCCGGCCCCGCCGGCCGCGCCGGCGGCCAGGCAGACCAGCACGGTTTCCTCCATTCCCGCCAGCGATCCGATATTCGCGGGCATCCTGAGGCGGGTTCACGACGGCGAGATCCTGATCCCGTCGATCCCGGCCGTGGTCCTGGAGCTGCGCGGGCTGCTGGCGTCAACCGACACCACCATGGAGCAGATCGCGTCGCTCATCGAACGCGATCAACGAATCGCCGCGCAGGTGTTGCGCGTGTCGAACACGGTCCAGTACGCGCGCGGCGCCGTCAACACCAGCATCAAGACCGCCATCAGTCGCCTGGGCCTGCGCCAGGTTCAAAGCCTGGTCGAGACCATCTTCGCGCGCAGCGCCTGTGTCATCCGTGATCCCGACCTGGAACCGCTGCAGTCCAACATCTGGCGCTTCTCGGTGGCGCGCGCCGTCTCCATGCGCGTTCTGGCCGAGACGATGCCGGCGCCGCGCCCCGACCCGGAGATCGCCTACCTGGCCGGGCTGTTCGCCGACGTGGGCGCCTCGTTCCTGCTGTGGGTGGTCTCCGAACGCAACACCGCGCCCGGCGCCGCGCAAAAACTGACCGCGGATACCTGCCTGGACTTCATTCGCCAGAACCACCAGGCCATCGGGGCGGCGGTGCTGTCGCGGTGGGCCGTCGATCCGACGGTGGCGCTGCTGGCCAAGGTGCACCACAGCAACACCCTGGTGGCCCCGATCAACCCCTATCTCATGCTGGAGATCGTGGCCATCGGATTCGTCGACCAGATCATCGCCACCGCCGACGTCACGGCCAGCGCGCCCCGCGATCCCGATCTCGTCAAGGAGTGCACCCGGCGCTTTCGACTCGCATTGACCGACGCCGTCATGGGCCGCATGCGATCGACCTACGAGGCGATCGTCACTACGCTGGACTGACGATGGCCTACGGCGAGGTACTGGAGACCAGCGCAAGGGCGCGCCTGACCGCGCGGGTGACGCTGCTGGTGGGCGGCGCGGTCTATGCCTCGTGGCAGGTCATGCACAAGTTGATGATGCCTGACGCCATTGATCCGATCGGCGAACGCCTCGCGTTCTTCGCGCTTACCGTCATTCTGGTCGGTCTGTCATGCCACCCGCGGCTGACCCGGCACCTGGTCGCCATGGGCTACGGCGTGGTGGCGGCGGGGACCGCGCACTATTTTTCGGTGGTCGCGCGCAACGACATCGCGACGCCCTATCTGATCGGCGTGTTCGTCACGCTGGGCGCGGTGACCGCGCTGCTGGTGACGGTACGCGCGATCGCCGTCTATTATGGTTATGTCCTGGTGCTGGCCCTGATCGTCGCCGCGCTGGCGCCGAACGCCAGCACCGCGACGCGGCTGGATCTTGTGGTCGGCACGTTCACGGTGCAGCTTGGTTTTGCGGCGACCGCCTGGCGCAACGTGACCATGCGCGAGGTCTCGGACAAGCTGGAGCGTGCCAATCGCGAGGTCAAACAGCTCAGGGGGCTGCTGCCGATCTGCATGCATTGCAACAAGATCCGCGGCGATGATGGCGGATGGCAGAACATGGAGCTGTTCGTCGAGTCGCACTCCGACGCCGCCTTCACGCATTCCCTGTGCGCCGACTGCGAGCAGCTGCACTATTCGTCCGGCTGAGGCGATTCCGCCAGCGGGACGGTGAAGGTGAACCGGCTGCCCTCGCCGGCGCGGCTGTCGGCGCGCAGCGTGCCGCCGTGTGCCTCCACCAGCGTGCGCGCGATTGACAGCCCCAGACCCAGGCTGTTTCGGTCGCTGTGCCGCGCCTGCCAGAAACGCTCGAAGATGTGTTCCAGGTCGCGCGGCGCGATCCCGGGACCGGTGTCGGCGATCGTGCAGCGCGCCTCATTCCCCACCAGTTCGGTGGTGACCGTGATCGTCCCTTCCGGGGGCGTGAACTTGACCGCGTTGCTGAGTAGGTTTGCCAGCACCTGCAGGATCCGATCGCGATCGACCAGGACCAGCGCGTTGCTCCGGATGTCGGCAACCAGCTGCTGTGATCGCGCGCCCAGCTGGGGCCGCACGACGTCCAGGGCCTGCTCGACAAGCCGACCGATCGGATGGGGGCGTCGATCAACCGAAAGCCGCCCCGCCTCGATGCTGGCGACGTCCAGCAGATCGTGGATCAATCGCAACATCGTCTTGACCGTCACCTCCATCGACGTGAGCTGCCCATGCACGTGACCATCCTTCGGCACGTCCGATCCCTTCAGCAAGCCGTGCAGGTTGATCAGCACGATGGCGATCAGGTTGCGAAGGTCGTGTGACACGACGGCCAGCACGTTGTCGCGCGACGCGATCGCCTGGGTCGCCTCTCGATAAAGACGCGCGTTCTCTATCGCCACCGCCACCACGCGCCCCAGGGGTTCAGCCCAGGCGCCAGAGGGGAGCTCGCGCGGAAGGTCGGGCCCGGTCTCCAGCAACGTCATCACGCCCAGCGTGCGGCCGTGCGCGGCCAGCGGGACAGCCGTGCAGCGTCGCAGGCGGCAGGCCTTGAGCAGCTCTTGATGATGGGGGCTACTGGCCAGCGCGCGGACATCGGCGTCTGAATCCAGCGAGACCCTTTCGACCTCGCCTGAAACGATGGCCTGACGCACGACCCGCTCGACCGCCGGATGCGGGCCGAACTCACGCTCCATCGCCTCCCACTGGTCCAGCTTCGGGGGTTCGACCGCGGCCGCCACCACCCGGCGCAGCGATGCCGGGCTGTCACCGGTGAAGATCATGCAGACGTCCGCCACGATTCGCAGCGGCAGCTGCACGGCGCGGTTCAACGTCACCTCGGAATCCAGGGACGACGCCAGCTCGGCCCCGGCGCTGGCCAGCAACCACAACGCGTCTTCCGCGCGCTTGCGCGCAGAGATGTCGATCAGCGCGGTGTGAAATCCCTGCTCGCCGGAGTCCCGCCGGGGCGCGGGCAGCGTCATCAGCTGCAACACCAGATGTCGGCCGTCGGGCGTGGTGAGGGCAATCTCTGACGTGACCCTGACGTCGGCGTCCACGCAGCGCTGCAGATGCGTCCGCAGCGTCGGACGATCCAGATCTTTCACCGCCGCGGCGAACAGCCGGCCGACCAGCTTGGCCCGTTCGATGCCCAGCAGGGCCGCGCCGGTCAGGTTGATGGCCAGGATGTGGCCCGTGGCGTCGAACGTGCAATAACCAATCGGCGCGAAGTCGTAGAGCTCCGCGTAACGGGCGCGCGACTCTTCCAGCTCCTGCTGCGCCTCGCGGAGCTGGCGATTCTGCATCTCCAGCTCGATCTGGTGCACGCGCAGATCCGCTATCAGGCGCTGTGTCTCTCTGAGCTCGCCGCGGGCGCCGTCCTCACCACCGGGATGCGCCGTCTCCAGTTCCTGGATCAGCTCGGACCGCGTCATCTGACCGTAGTCGGCCACGGTCGCAAACCTATTGCGTCTTTTGCCGGCTGTCTACCGATCGGGGTGCTCTCAAGGACGATCGGCTGAGGCGCGGCGGACGCCGCCGGTCAGCCGCACGATGGCGGCGATCAGCTCTTCCGGGTCGACGGGTTTTGCAAAATGCAGGTCAAAACCGGCCTGCAGGGCGCGCCGCCGGTCGTCGGCGGTGGCGTGCGCCGTCAACGCCAGCACTGGAACTGGAGAAATTCCACTTTCCTTTTCTTGCTGGCGCCTTCTCCCTACAAAGGTGTACCCGTCCTCTTGCGGCATGGCGATGTCGCAGAGCACAACGTCAACCGGGCTTCGAGCGAGGGCCGCGCGACCGGACTCGGCCGACTCCGCCGTCGTCACGGTGGCACCGACCCAGCCGAGGATCATCGCCAGCACCTCCCGCGTCTGTTCCTGGTCCTCGATGATCAGCACGCGCACGCCCTTGAGCGCGCTGTCGTCTTTCGGCGGCGAGGCGAGGGGAGTCCGCTCGGCCGGCGTGTCCTCTGTGATCGGCAACTTGACGGTGAAGGTGGCTCCCTGGTTCTTGCCGGCGCTGACGGCGCTGACGCTTCCGCCGTGCAGCGCCACCAGCTCCTTGACGATGGATAACCCAAGACCGAGGCCCTCGTGCCGCCGCACCGGCGTTCCGTCCTGCTGGCGGAACGGCTCGAAGATATGCGGCAGCAGGGCGTCGTCGATCCCTTCGCCGTCGTCGCTGACCGTGATGATCGCCTGGTCGTCTTCTTCCAGCAGCCGTATCACGATCCGTCCGCCGGCCTGCGTGAACTTCACCGCGTTAGAGAGCAGGTTCCCGATCACCTGCCGCAGCCGCGATTCATCGCCGAGGACGGTCAGGCCGGCGCGGGGAACCTCGGTCTCTACCTTGATGTTCTT
>DASRQT010000309.1:0-3015 GCA_035696485.1 Polyangia bacterium
TATCACATCATTCGCGGCACGCTGGACACCTCCGGCGTCACCAACCGCCGCCAGGGCCGTTCCAAGTACGGCGCCAAACGGCCCAAATAAATTCAGCGACAATAAGAAAGCAGAAGAGAGAGCTAAATGCCACGTAAGGGCGAAGTACCGAAACGAAAGCCGCTCCCGGATCCGAAGTTCACGGATCAGCCGACGGACACGCGCCGCCGGGTGACCAAGTTCGTGAATACGGTGATGGAGTCGGGCAAGAAGGCGATCGCCGAGCGCATCGTCTATCGCGCGCTGGACATCGTGGCGGAGAAGGCGAAAGAGGATCCCGTAAAGGTCTGGGACCGCGCGCTCAACAACGTGCAGCCCAAGGTCGAGGTGAAATCTCGGCGCGTCGGCGGCGCGACCTACCAGGTCCCCGTCGACGTCCGTCCCGACCGCGCGATGGCGCTGGGGATGCGCTGGATCATCAAGGCCGCGCGCGAGCGCTCCGACGGCCGAACGATGCAGGAAAAGCTGGCGTCCGAGCTGCTGGACGCCTCGGGCAACAAGGGTAACTCGGTCAAGAAGCGCGAAGACACACACAAGATGGCGGAGGCCAACAAGGCCTTCGCCCATTATCGTTGGTAGTTTGCAGGAGTAGAAACTTAGAACTTAGTTAGTTTAGGCACAGGACAACATGGGGCGGAATCATCGTGGCACCGGCCACGAGCCGCCCTCTCAAACCATTCGACGGACCTGGCGGTCTCGAACCCGGCATTTCGCCGGGGGGTAAATCGCCTGCGCGTCGGAAAGGCACTCGGCAGTCGTGGCTCGTCAGTTCCCCATCTCGCAGACCCGAAACATCGGGATCATGGCGCACATTGATGCGGGGAAGACCACGACCACCGAGCGCATCCTCTACTACACGGGTGTCTCCCACAAGATTGGCGAGGTCCACGAAGGGACCGCGACCATGGACTGGATGGAGCAGGAGCAGGAGCGCGGCATCACCATCACGGCGGCTGCCACCACCTGCTTCTGGCGCGAGCACCGGATCAACATCATCGACACCCCCGGCCACGTCGACTTCACCATCGAGGTCGAGCGCAGCCTGCGGGTCCTCGACGGTGCGGTCGCCATCTTCTGCGCCGTCGGCGGGGTCGAGCCGCAGTCCGAGACAGTGTGGCGCCAGGCCGACAAGTACCGGGTTCCGCGCATCGCGTTCATCAACAAATGCGACCGCATCGGCGCCGACCCGGATCGTTGCGTACAGCAGCTACGCGAGCGGTTGCGGGTCCACCCGGTGGTCATCGAGATCCCGGACGCGCTGGAGGACGACTTCACCGGCGTGGTTGACCTGATCCGGATGCGCCATATCCGCTGGACCGACGACACCATGGGCGCCGCCTTCACCGAGAGCGACGTGACCGGCGAGCTGCGTGAACGGGCGCTGGCGGCCCGCGACGAGATGATCGAGGCAATTGGTGAGGTCGACGACGAGGTGATGTCGCGATACCTCGAGGCCCAGCCGCTGGAAGAAGGTCTGCTGCGCGCGGCCCTGCGGCGCGCGACCCTGGCGGGCAAGGCAGTCCCGGTGCTGGTCGGCGCGGCCTTCAAGAACAAGGGTGTGCAGCCGCTGCTGGATGCGGTGGTCGACTATCTGCCGTCACCCGTCGACATTCCGCCCGTCGCGGGCAAGGACCCGGCCTCCTTGACGACGTATCGCCAGGCGAACGACGATGCGCCGTTTTCGGCGCTGGCGTTCAAAATCATGAACGACCCGTTCGTCGGGCAGCTGACCTACTTCCGGGTCTACTCGGGCAAGCTTGAAGCGGGCGCGACGGTCTACAACGCCACCAAGGGCAAGCGCGAGCGCATCGGGCGTCTCTTGCGCATGCACGCCAACAAGCGCGAAGACATCAAGGAGGTCAGCTGCGGCAACATCGCGGCGGCCGCCGGCCTGCGCGTGACCACGACCGGCGACACTCTGTGCGACGAGAACGCGCCGGTGGTGCTGGAGGTGATGGAGTTCCCGGCGCCCGTGATCTCGATCGCCATCGAGCCCAAGACCCAGGCCAATCAGGAGAAGCTGAACCTGGCGCTGGCCAAGCTGGCCATCGAAGACCCTTCATTCACGGTCAAGACCGACGCCGAGACCGGGCAGACGCTGATCTCTGGCATGGGCGAGCTGCATCTTGAGATTATCGTCGACCGGCTGGTGCGCGAGTTCAAGGTCGAGGCGTATCTCGGGCGCCCCCAGGTCGCCTATCGCGAGACCATCACGCGCGAGGCGGGCGCCGAGGGCAAATACATCCGCCAGAGCGGGGGCCGCGGGCAATACGGCCACGTCGTGCTGCGGGTGCGACCGGCCACGGGCAAGGGGATCATCTTCGAGGACGCGACCGTCGGCGGCGCTGTGCCCCGGGAGTACATCCCGTCGGTCGAGCGCGGCGTGCGCGAGTCGCTGTCGCGCGGCGTGCTGGCCGGATACCCGATGATCGACGTCGAGGTCACCCTGACGGGCGGCAGCTTCCACGAAGTGGACTCCAGCGAGATGGCCTTTCAGATTGCCGGCTCCATGGGCGCCCAGGCCGCCGCGCGCGAGGCCGGCCCGGTTTTGATGGAGCCCCTGATGTCGGTCGAGGTGCTCACGCCGGACGACTTCATGGGCGAGGTCATGGGCAACCTTTCGGCGCGCCGGGGGCGTGTTTCAGGGATGGAGGCGCGCGGTTCGGCGCAGGCGATCGCAGCAGAGGTTCCCTTGGCGACCATGTTCGGGTATTCAACCGACGTCCGTTCCATGACCCAAGGGCGCGCGACCTACACCATGCAGTTCTCGCGCTATGCTCCCGTCCCCACCCAGGTCAGCGAATCAATCGTCGAACGCATGCGAGGATAGAAATGGCCAAAGAAAAATTCATACGAAACAAGCCGCACCTGAACATCGGGACGATCGGGCACGTCGACCACGGGAAGACGACATTGACGGCCGCGATCACGAAGGTGCTGACGAAGAAGGGATTCGCGAAGTTTCTGGCGTACGAC
>DASRQT010000310.1:0-3439 GCA_035696485.1 Polyangia bacterium
CAGCATCCCGCCAATCTACGCGACCCCGATCAAAATCGCGACGTTGCCGCCGGGCCAACGATGGGCGTTCCGGGCGTCGTCGTCTGAGCTGGGACCGGAACCGGGACGGGAATGGCGATGGGCACCGGAATGTAAATAGGTTGGGGCGTACGGGGCGTCGCGACGTCGTTCGCGCCGGACTCCGTCATCGATTGGTCGTCGGTGACGGGGCGATCCTCAACGACGGGGCGATCCTCAACGACGGGGCGATCCTCGACCACGGGCCGGTTACCGCTGACGACGTCGGTATCGGGAATCAAAGGCCGGTCAAGGCTGGGCGCACTCACGACCGCGGCGGAAGGGGCTGGCGTCATCGGCGCCGTCGCCGCTGGCGTCGCGGGGGTCGTCGCCGTCGGTGGCGGAACCGGGGAGTTGATCGTGGGGGCCCCTGGCGGCGTCGCCGTCGGCGGCGGAAGGGACGAGGTGGCGGTGGACGGCGGTGTGGGCGGCGTCGCCGTCGGTGGCGGAGAGGGGGGCGTGGTGGTGGTGGGTGTCGCGGGCGGTGTGGCAGTCGCGCTGGATAACGGCAGTGGCGTTGCGGTTGGGGGCATTGCCACCAACGGTGGAGGCGCGGGCGTCCGAGGCGCGGGTGTGGCGGTCAATGGCGCTGTCGGCGACGTCGCCGTTACAGCCGGAGGCGCCATTGGCGTGGCCGTGTTTTCAGCAGCTGAACCAGTGGCGGTTTGCACCGGTGCGTCCGCCCGCGCTATCACGATCGCGAGCGCCATTCCCGCTCCCAGGGACGCGACTACAACCCGACGCATGACTCCCCCTTCCATCTAAACGTAGTGTGGCGTTGCCACCACGCAAGTCAGCCAGCGGCCAAGGGAGTGAGCTTTGGCTTGCGCTAACGACGCTTCTTGGCGCCGCGCCGCGACGGTCTCGCAGTCTTTTTCTTGCCCTTCGTGGCGGCGGCACGCTTCTTTGTACCCTTGCCCGGCTTCTTGGCCGCTACCCTTGCCGGCTTGGCGCGCCTCGCGGCGGTCCTGGCCGGTTTCTTCCCCGGTTTCTTCCCCGGTTTCTTCGCCGATTTCCCGCCACGTTTCTTGGCCACCTTGCTTACGTTCCTGCTGGTCGCGGTTTTCGCCCGCGACTTTGTCCCGGATTTGGCCCTGGCCTTTGCCTCGGACTTTGTCCCGGATTTGGGCGCGGCAGTATGCGCCATCTTGACGACCTTCTTCACCGGGATGTCCGTCAGCGTGGGGTCCTCGGTCGCGACCGCAGGCGCCTCGACGCCGCTGTTGAAGTATCGCTTAAGCGCGTCCAGGTAATATTTTTCCCAGCTCTGCCGGTAACTGGTGCTTTGCCCGGCCGGGATGTCGCTGTGGAAGATCGTCAGCATGGTGCCGCCCACGGTCTCTTCCAGCGTGACCTCCAACCGGGAATCGGGGCTTTCGCTCGGAAACTGCGTGGTTCGCCAGGTTTGAACGATCCGCCGCCCCTCGTGTAGTTCGATGTTCACACCCCGGGCGTAGCCGCTGAAGGAGCTGTGTGGGCCACCGGGAACGGCGTCCACCGACGCGGCATCGCCCGTGAACGCGCTGTGCTCCTCGCTGTTCATCCAGGCGGCATAGATCCTCTCCGGGCGTGCAGGAATCACTTCCGAGATCGAGAAACTCTCATTAGCCATGGGTAACCCTCCAGGTCGCGCCAGTCTTGCACGAGACAACGGCGTTCGGACGGGGCATTGTGTGGCCATGGCTGGATTGCCGACCACCCGCGTCTACCTGGTTCGCCACGGCGCGACACCGCTGACCGCCGAGGACCGTTTTTCGGGAGCCGTGGGCGTCGATCTTTCAGCCGAGGGGCGCCGGCAGGCGCAGCTCCTGGCGACCCGGCTGGCGGACGAATCCCTGGCCGCGATCTACTGCAGCCCCCTCGGCCGCACGGTGGAAACCGCCGCCATCATCGCCGCCCCCCACAACCTGACACCCGTTCGCCGCGACGGGTTGCGCGAGATCAGCCACGGCCGCTGGGAGGGGCTGACCCGCCAGGAGGTGGAGGCGCGATTTCCCGACGAATACGCTTCCTGGGAGGCCGACCCGTTTACGTTTGCCCCTCTGGATGGCGAGTCCGGCGTCGCGGTGCTGGCCCGCGCGCTGCCCGTCATTCGCGAGGTCGTGGTCGCACACTCGGGCGGCAACGTGCTGGTAGTTTCGCACAAGGCTACCTTGCGTCTGGTGCTGTCCAGCTTGCTGGGTTTCGATGCCCGTGGCTACCGCGATCGCCTGGACCAATCCCCGGCCTGCCTCAACGCCGTCGATTTCAAGGATCCGGTGCGCGCCCGCCTGATGTTGTTCAACGACGTCTCGCACTATCAGGATCGGCCGCGCCAGGTCCAGGCCAACCTGTCCAAGTGGTGGGACCCCGCCGGCAAGTGAGCCCGGGGTCGCCGGGCCACGCCTACACGTCTTTGTCCGACCCGGCCGCCGCCCACTGCGGCCGCCCGCGCCCGGGTGCGCCGACCACTCCGCTGACGATCTCGACAAGCTGTCGCGGCTGGATCGGTTTGACGACGGCGGCCAATTCCGCCGGCACCTGGTCAGACGACTCGGCCAGAATCAGAATCGGAGTCCGATCGAACTGGCCGCCGGGCGAGACCTGTTGCAGCACGGCGTTCGATTCCGGGCCGGCCATTGCTGCGTCAAGCAGCAGCAGATCAATACGTTGCGACATCAGCGCGGTCATCGTCTCGAACCGGTCCTGCGCCGTCACCACGTGATAGCCGGCGTTGCGCAAGCACCACTTGAGCTGTTCGCGAACGTCGCTGTCACCGTCTGCGATCAAAATTGTCTTGGTCATCAGCTGCCGCAAATCTCGCTGGTGGTGTCAAATTAATGACCAAATCATCCTGTACAAGACCTGCCCGTAGTGACGTGTTGGATCAGGGTTCCATGAACCTGGCGAAGGTGCCGTCCGCTCGCAGCTGCTCGATCGGTCAGTGCTCGGTGATGCCGGCCAGCGAGGCGATGGCGGCAACCAGGCGCGGCGGATCGACGGGTTTGGGAAGGTGAACGTGAAATCCCGCATCCCGCGCGCGCCTGGTGTCGTCGATCGAGGCATAGGCCGTCAGCGCGATCGCCGGAACCCGGCCACCTTGCTCCTCCGGCAACCTGCGCACGTGCTTCATGAGGTTGTAGCCGTCCTGAACCGGCATCCCCACGTCGCTGATCAACACGGTCGGGTGCCAGGTCCGGATCTTCTCAAGCGCCGCCGCCGCCGACTCCACCGCGACAACCTCGGCGCCTTCCAGTTGCAGAAGCGCGTGCAGGACCTCGCGCGCCTCCGGTTCGTCGTCCACGACCAGGACCCGCAGCCCGGACAGCGGTCGGACCGTGTAGATAGTGCCGCTCTGTCGCGGTTCGTTGGCGTGCCTGGGCACGGCTCGAATCGGAAGCGT
>DASRQT010000311.1:0-5336 GCA_035696485.1 Polyangia bacterium
TGCAGAGGGTTTTGCTGGTACGGACTCATTCGGGGGCGGTTTCATCTTTGAATTCGGGACACTTGTGTGTCGGGTGGTGGCATTGACGGGCGACTCTCATAGGTTTGCGCTGGAATAAAGGCGTTATGCTGCGGGCGACTCACATGGAGAGTCGGCTGGTGATCACCGCGCGCGAACGCTCGCCTCCGTCAGGCCGCGCGGCGTTCCGGGGCGCCGACACTTCGCGCGGACCGCGCCTTGCGGATCGACTTGCGCAGCTGGCGCTCCAGTCGGTCGCCGCGCTGGTCGCCCGCCAGGCGGCGCTCGAGTAACGCCAGCACCGCCGTTTCCTCGCGCGCCAGTCGTCCACCCGTCTCCGTCCCTCGCCGGCGCTTCCCGACCCTACGCCGTAGTGCCTTCGGCAGGTCGCCATCCAGGTAGGAGTCGATGACCGCGGGGTGGATGTAGCTCTTGCGACAGACGGCGACGGTGTTCCCCAGCTGGCCGGCCACCTGTTCGATCGCGGCGACGATATTCTTCTTTGCCTTGCCCTGCGACTCTACGCCCTCGAACGCGCACAACGCCGTCGCCGCCAAAACCGTGCCGGCCCAGGTCCGGAAGTCCTTGGCGGTGAACTCTTCGCCGGCGCTCGCGCGGATGTACTCGTTGACGTCGGCTGAATCGACGGTCTGGTTTTCGCCGCTGTCGTCGATGTACTGGAACAGCTCGTAGCCGGGGAGGTCGCGGCACCGTCTGACGATGCGCGCGATTTTCGGATCGCTGATCTTTATCTCGTGATCCTTGCCGCTCTTGCCGCGAAAGCGAAAGCGGACCTCGGCGCCCGAGACGGCGACGTGCTTGTCCTTCATGGTGGTCAGCCCGTAGGAACGATTCTCTCTCGCGTATTCCTCGTTGCCCACGCGGATCAACGTCGTTTGCAACAGCCGCACGACGGTGGCCAGCACCTTCTCGCGCGGCAGGCCCGTTCGGCCCAGGTCGGCCGCGACCTGCGCGCGCAGCCGCGGCAAGACCTTGCCGAAGGCGATCATGCGGCCGTATTTGGTGTCGTCGCGCTGGGCCCGCCAGCGCGGGTGATACCGGTACTGCTTGCGCCCGCGCGCGTCGCGTCCGGTGGCCTGTAGGTGACCGTTGGGCTCGTGGCAGATCCAAACGTCCGTCCACGCGGGCGGAATCACCAGCGCGCGGATGCGCTTCAGCGTCTCCTCGTCACGGATGGGGCGGCCGCCGCGGAGGTACGCAAACCCGTGGCCCGCCTTGCGTCGCGCAATACCGGCCCCGCCGCAGCTTACGTATTTCAACCCAGCCGCCTTGGCCGAGACCATGGCTTCCTGGGTTGCCTCCATCCCCCCGAAGGTAAGGAGGGTTGTCGACGGCGGAAGTGGTTAAACTCAAGCGCGATGCCCCCGGAAGCCCCGAAAATAGACGTCAAACGCGAGGCGTTGCCGGGCGGCGTCGTCCGCCTGTCGGCGGGTGACTGCACCTTCGAGTATCGCCGCCCGCGCGCGGGCGCGCTGCATGTGACCATCAGCGGCTACGACATCGGTCAGTTTGGGACCACCACCCTCGACGAGATCGCGGCGGCGATGACGCGCGAGCGCCCGCTGGAGCTGTTCGTCGACGCGCGCGAGGCCTACGGCGCCGGGGTCAACGTCAGCGACGACTGGACGCGATTCTTCGCCGGCAACCGGGCCAGCCTGTCGCGCGTGCACGTGCTGGTCGGCTCGAAGGTCGTCTCGCTGACCGTGGCCATCGCCCAGCACCTGTCGCGCACGGGCAACCTCATTCAGATCTACACCGACCCCGCGACCTTCGAAGCGGGGCTGGCCGTCGTCCAATCCTGACGGCTAGGCCGCGCCGACGCCCAGGCCCAGGTGCGCGCGCAGCGCGAAGTAGTCTTCCGAGATCCCCCACTCGACCAGATCCCGCACCACCTCCACGGGATCGAGGACGCCCGCCGCCGCGCTGCCGATCTGCCCCAGCCGCGCGGCGACGTTCAGATCATTGCAGATCAGGAACCCGGCGCGCGTCGCCGTCAGGTAAACCGCGCGCGCCCAGCGCGTCAGATCGACCTCGGCCAGCGGCCCTCCGAAGCGCTGGATCAGCACGGCCAGCTGCTCGATCATCTGCGGCGGTACCACCTTGCGCAGGAAGTCGCGGTATTGCGCCACGCCCTCGGCCAGGTCGGCGTCGACGGCGTAATCGGGGGTGACCAGCGAGATCGCGGCCAGCAGGACGACCTTCAACTCGGCGATGCTGGGCACCACCGAGGGCCAGCGCACGAAATGGTCGGGACGCATCATGGCCAGGTTCTTGGCGGTGACGAACGCGACCTCGGCCTCCGGACGCCCCTGCAGCAGATCGCGCCCGACCACGAACGACGGGATCAAGCTGTTGGTGGCGCGCGCGTTGGCCATGTCGATCTCACCCGGCACGTCGGGGGCCAGGTAAACCTCCGGCCAGGGGACATTCAGGATCTGGCTGGCGTAGTTCAGCACCTTGCAAAACAGCACCTGGTCGTGGGCGACGTCGCGGTGATCCTTGCGCTTGAGCCCCCACTCCTTGTGCGGTTTCGACCGCGCCGCCGCCACGCCCTGGCCGACGGTCGCCAGGATCTGCGAGACGCGCCGGTCCTGGTCGGGGTGGTAGAGGTTCTTCTGCCACATCTCCTCGGTCAGGCGGCTGCGCGCCCGGACAAAGCCGCGCGGGCGGTACTGTTCGTACAGGCGCTGTTCGTCGGCGTCGGCGCTGCCCAGCACCACCAGCACGTGGGCCACGCACCAGGCGTGATCGAACTCGACCAGCTCGACGAACAGCCGCAGCAACAGCTTCAGGTGCGGGATCATCTCGCCCACGTCTACCGCGCTCTTGATCAGCAGCCGGTACTCGCCGATGGCCTTGGCGTAGGTGGGCGGCCCGGCCAGCTGATACAGCTCGGCCAGGATGGCGCGGCGGGACAGCGTCTCGGGATCCAGGCCGACGCAAACTTCAAACGCCGCCATCGCGGCCGGGAAGTCGCGCAGCCGCGAACGATAGATCTCCCCCAGCCCCTGCCACAGCGCCAGCAACGCGGCCTTTTTCTCGGGCGCCGGGTCGAGACCCATGCGCTTGATCTGCTTCCGGTAGGCGCGTTCCTGGTTCTTCCAGTCCTTGGCCGAGGTCAGCAGCTTGTCGACGCGTTCGAAGGTCTTGAGGTCATCCGGATCGTCGTCCAGCGCCAGGTTGTAAACTTCGACCGCCTCGTCGACGGCGTTCAACTCGTAGTTGAGGATGTTGGCGGCGGCCACCAGGCACCGGGCGCGCACCTGCCCCGAGTCGCCGTCGGCCAGTCGCCGCAGGATCGCGACCGCCTGTTTCCACTGCTTGGTCTCGGTCAGCAGCTCCAGCACCTTGTGCATGACCTGCCGGTCGTCGGGGCGGATATCCAGCGCGGCCATGTAGGCGGTGATGGCGCGCTGGGGGTCTTGCAGCTCGGTGCGGCAAATCTCGGCGATTTGATCCTGCAGCGCGACCCGCCCGTCGGCCTCGGACGTCATCAGCAGCAGCGCCTGCTTGTCGTTGATGACCGCCTCCCAGTTGCGCGCCAAGGTGTGCGCTTCGGTCAGCGACTCCAGCGTGACGCGGCTGCGCGGGTCTGCAGCTCGCGCCTTTTCCAGGTGCGCGACCGCCTGGTCCAGCTCACCCAGCAAGAGCTTGCTGACGCCCAGGCGATAGAGGAGGTCCAGCGTCTCTTCCCGTTTCAGCGCGTCCGGGTGCAGGTTCAACGCCGCGTCGTAGAGGCGCGCCGCGGAGGCCCAGTTCTCGTGCTCGAAACACAGGGCGCCCCAGTCAAGCAAGGCTGGCAGGTAGGTTTCGTCGCTGGCCAGCGCCCCGCCGTAGGCCGTGATCGCCGCCTCCTCGTCGCCCAGCTGTTGCGCGGTTTTCCCCAGACGGTGAAGGACGGGCGCGCTGTTGTCGACACGCGCCAGCCTCTCGATCACCGGCCGCAGCGCCGTCCAGGCGCCGCGCTTGAAGTAGATCTCGGACAGCGGCTTGGCCACCGCCAGGTTCTCCGGGTCCAGCGTCAGCGCCAGCGCGTACAGATCGGCGGCCTGTCCCTCGTCGTCCAGCTTCTTGTGGAAGACCTCGGCCCCCTCGAAGATCAGCCGCAGCCGCTGCGCGCTGTCGCTGACCTGGTCGGCGGCCCGCAACAGCAGCTGCGCCGCCTTCAGCCAGTCGCCGCGCTGTTTGTAGATCTCGATCAGCGCCAGCATGCTGGGCAGGTGCGCCTGTTCCGGGTGCAGCGCCTGCGCCTGCACGAAGTGCTCCTCGGCGGCGCGCGGGTCGCGCAGATGGTTCTGCAGCACGAAGCCCAGGTGATAGTGCAGGTCGACGCGTTCCTTCTGCGGGCAGACCGGGACCATGCGCTCCAGCAGCTCGGAGGCGCGTTCCCACATGCCGGTGTCCTCGCAGACCACCGCCAGCCCGGCCAGCGCGCCCGCGTGCGCAGGGTCGGCGCGCAGGATCTCCGCGTAGGCCTCCGCGATCTTGGCTTCGTCGCGATACGGCGTGTCCCACTTCAGCGACAGGATCTCGACCAGCTGATCCCAGTTCCGCTGCCGGCGGTAGATCCCTTCCAGCAGCGTCAGCGCCCCGCCGTGGCTGGCGTCCAGCCGCAGCGCCCGCCGGGCGGCGGCGCTGGCCTCGTCCAGGCTGACCAGGCAGGCGTCGTACCAGAAGGCGATCTGGACCCACAGGTCGGCCGCCTGCCGCGGGTCGGCGATGTCCTCCGCGACCTCGGTGGCCGACACGACCACGTCGCGCCACTTGCCGTTGGCGCGCGCCAGCCGTTCCATCTCCTGGACCACCTGCCCACTGGACGGCTCTTCCTTGAAGGCGGCCTGCAATGACACCAGCGCGCTGTCGGGATCGCCGAGGCGCCGTTCGTAGACCTCGGCCACCTTGCACAGCAACGACGCCCGCTCACTCGGGTTCTTCGTCGCTTCGGTTTGTCCAAGGAGATCGTCGACAAGCTGCAACCAGCCCCGCTGGTCCTCCGCTTGCGGCTCTTGCTCCCAGTCTCCAACTGCAGCCTGGTTCCGCGTCGGCACGTAACCTCCCCCGAGAATGAAGCGCGGAGTATACGAGATGTGGGCGGCGCTGATCGCGCAAACCAGCGTATCTATTTAATTGGCTACAACTATTAGGAATTGTGGCTGATTCAGCGTGCGGCGCGTTACTCGCCCGCCGCTTTCTTGGCCGCTGCCGCCAGCTGACGCTCGGGGACCTGATACTTGGCGGCCGGCACCGACTTGAGATACGCGACCACCGCGTCCAGGTCAGGATCGGTCATGCCGGAG
>DASRQT010000312.1:0-4817 GCA_035696485.1 Polyangia bacterium
GACATCGAGCGGTGGAAGGACAAGATCGAGGTGCACCTGGATAACCGCCAGGTGTTCTTCCTGTTCTTTGGCAGCGCGCTGGTGGCCTGCATGCTATTCGTGCTGGGCGTCATCGTCGGAAAACGGATCGAGTCGCGTGGCCGCGCGGACGCCCCCGAAGTGCAGGATCCGCTGGCCGCCCTCGACCGGGTGAATCAGCCCGCCGGCGGCCCGCAGCCGACCGCGGCGCAGAGCGACCAGGCTTTGACCTTTCCCAAGGCTCTGATCGGGAGTAGCCCCAAGGCCAAGCCTGCCCCTCCCGCCGCCAAGGTGGCGACCCCCGCGGCCCCGGTCCCTACCAAGGTCACCACCCCCGCGATCCCGGTACCCGTCGGCCCGGGCAAGACGCTCACGGCCACGGCGGTGCCCGCTGCATCGGCTCCGGTCGTGGCCTCGAAACCGGCGGCTGCGCCTGCGAAGGCGACCGCCACCACCCCGGTGAAGGTCGCCGTTGCGCCCAGGCTTGTACCCGCCGTTGCCGCGCCCAGCGCCCCCGCGCCGGTCGCACCGGTCGCCGCCGCGGACGCGAAGGTGGCCAGGGGGAAGTTCACGCTTCAGTTGAGCTCGTTTCCAGACCGCACGGAGGCGGAGGCCTTCGCCAAACGTTTCGCCTCGCAGGGGGCCTTCGTCATCACCTCCGACATCCCCGGCAAGGGAACCTGGTACCGCGTGCGCGTCGGCAACTATTCCTCCGCCCAGGAAGCCTCGACGGCCAAGACGACCTTCGAGAAGCAGCACAGCATCATCGCCTACGTCGCCGCTCGCTAGAACAGCAGGCCGATGTTCACGTGGAAGACGCCGATCCTGGTGTCTCCCGGGCCGGGGTCGAGGGGCCAGGCCCAGGCGAAGCTGAGGTCGCCGATGGGCAGCTTCAGCAAGAGCGGCGTGACCCCGACCCCGTGACGGAACTTGCCGGGCCCGAGATCGTGCAGTGAGTCGGCGACCTCGCCGTTGTCCATGAACAGCGCGCCGAACCAGGGGGGGCTGATCGGGAACTGCAGATCGATGTTCTGGATGATGCGCAGATTGCCGCCGATGGGCCGGTATTCGACGCCGGTCAGGCCAGCCGTACCGTAGATCGGGTACTCGACCACCTCGACGCGCGCGCGATCCAGCTTGAAGCCGCGAATGGTGGTGTCGCCGCCCGCGAAGTAGCGTTCGACCTTGGGCAGCAGCGACGGCCCACCCAGCGGGAAGCCGTGCTCGAACCGCAGTCCGTGCCGCAGCGACACCCAGGAGGCGAGGGGAACGACTGCGGTCGAGCGAACCGCCACCTTCAGGAAGGTGTCGTCGCCGATCTCGAACGGAAGCGGTCGCAGCGGGATGGACAGCGCCGGCAGCGCGATCTCGGTCGCCGCCTCCAGCTTGAAGCCGCGCGTGGGTAAAAGCCGGTTGTCCAGCCGCTGCCACTCGACGTTGAACGAGAGGCTGCCGACGGTGGTGCCCAGCTGAACGGCGCGCTGCTGTTCATCGGGCCCGGCCGACCGCAGCAGCGCCTCCGTGTGCGTGGTGTTGCGCAGGTTGTAGTGCAGGCCGGCGTCGATGCCCGGGAACATCTCGCGTGAAAATCCGATCGACCCGCCGCCCGAGCGAATGTCGCCCAGGCGCACCGTCGCCTGACTGAGGTAGGTGAGAGCAATATCGAAACGAAACAACGACCCAAGGAAGCGTCGGTCGAGGAAGTTCATGTTGCCGCGGAACAGCGCCGAGCCGTAGGCGGCCTGGCTGAAGAAGGTCCACCCGCGTCCGAGGAGGTTTCGGTTCTCGTACCCGACCCGGACATAGGCGCCCGGCCATGACGAATTGGGCGCTGATTGTTCCGTCGAGGCGCCAACCCCCAGGTGAACGACGCTGTATTGCTCGTAGCGCTCCTCGACGTTAACCACCATCGGGACCACGTCCCGTTTCTCGTCGTTGCTGGGGAAGGTGATGGGGTTCGCGTTGTTAAAGAGTTGCATGAACCCCAGGTTGCGCTGGCCGCGCTCGACCGCCGTGGTGGTGACGAGGTCGCCCGAACGAAGCGGGATCTGCTGCAGGATGGTCGCGTCCCTGGTCACGAAGTTGCCGCGGACGAAGACCGGGCCCACCCGCGCCCGCCGCCCGGGTTTCAGCACCCAGTGCAGCTGCACGTCCTCGCCGGTGCGGCTCACGTCCGGTTCCACCATCGCCGACGGAAAGCCGGCGTCACCCAGCAGGCGCTGCAGGCGTTTGCCGTCCTCGCGCACCAACCCGGGCGTGTACGGCTCCCCCGGTCGCAGCGAGACGCTCTCGAGGAGGAACGTCTTGTCATAGGGCAGGGGCGTGCCGTCGTTGGTGCGGAAATCCTCGCTCTTTAGCTGGACGCGGGGCCCTTCCTGGATGGTGAAACGAACGTAGATGGCCTTCGCGGTTCGCGAGGTGGTCTCGGCGGCGGCGGCGACGGCCCCCTGCAGGCCCAGGGCCTCGGGGGCGGTCGCGGCCTCGGCGACCGCCTTGACCTCGGGGAAGCCCTTGCCCTTGTAGTGCTCGACGATGCGCTCCGCGTCCCCCTGCATCTGGCGTCCGGTCACGTAGCCGCCTTCGCCGAGACCGATCGATCCCAGCGTCGGGAACGTTCGCACCGAGACCACCTCCCGCAGCGTGTCGCCGGGGATGCGTGTGTTGCCGACGAACTCGATGCCGCGCACCTTCAGCTGCGGCCCCTCGTCGATGGTGAAGACCATCCGCTCCTCATTTTCGCCCAGCGGCTCCCGGCGCCAGGCCACGCGCGCGAAGAAGAACCCCTGCTGCTGGTAGTACCGTTGCAGCGAGTCGGCGCTGGCGGCGATCTCGTATTCGTCGTAGGCGCCGCGGTCGAAGAGGGTCAGTTCGTCCTTCAGCGTCCCGGCCGACTTGCGCACGTTGCCCTCGAAGGCGATGGCGATTCGCTTGCGTTCGTTCACGACGATGCCGAGACGCACGTTTTTGGCCTTGCGATCGATGCTGCGACTCAGGCTGAAGTCACTGGTGACGCGCGCGCCGACGTAGCCCAGGGCGCGATAGCGTTTGACCACCGTCGCGATGTCGTCGCGAAGTGTTCGTGCCGTGAAGGGGGCGGGGCGCGTCCACAGCCACCACGGATCCGAGTGACGAAAGACGCGGTCGATCTCCTCGGTGGGAATGGCGGTGTTGCCCGAGATGGTGATGGGCCCGACCGGGTACGGCGGGCCGCGGTCGACGGTGATGGTGACGTCGGTCGCGCCGTCCAGCTCGGGCTTGGTGTGAAGGTCGATGTGGACGTTGGAGTCGAAGTAACCTTCGCCGCGCAGATATTCGATAACGCGCAAGCGCTCGCGGTCGAGGGCGGCGTCCCGGTCGGGACCGGGCAGCGGGATCGGCCGTCCCGGGCGCAGGGTGATCCGGCGCTGGATCTCGTCCTGCCGGATGCGGCGGTTGTTGCGCACGAAGATGTAGCGCACGCGATCGTAGGGGCGAAGGTCGACGGTCAGGGCAAGGCCCCCGGGCGCGGGGTGGACCTCGACGACGGCGTCGTAGCCAACCGCGTCCAGCGCCTGCCGCACGCGCGGCACCGTGCCGATGGGCGCGCCGACCCGATCGGCCGCCCCGGAGCCCACGAACGGCGTCCCGCGCGCGGCGACCGATTCCAGCAGCGCCTCGATCTTCGCCTGATCGTCGGGGCGTGCGCCCTTGATCAGAAAGGCGGCGATGGGTCCGGACGGTTCCGGGGTCACGGCGTCGGCCGGCTCGGGCGGCGGGTTGTCGGGCGCCGCCTGCTCGGCCGCGTGAGCGCCCGGGGCCCAGCGCGCGGCGAGGGACCACAAGGCGGCGAAGCCGAAGGCGCGGAGGGTCGTCTGGATTCGTGTCACTGGTGGGATACGCGAAGCGTTATCGTCACCTTCTTATCGCGAAATCCCACTTCAGTTCGAGGTTGTAGTTTGGGGGCAGGGTCTCGGACACCCCCTGCTGCGAAGACAGCGTGATCCGTTCGACCCCAGCGGCCAGCGTGACGTAGTCGATCACCCAGAGGTTGAGATGGGCGGTCTGCCGGCTCTGGCTCTGGAAACCGAACAGGGTATCGGCCTGGAAGTTGACGTAGCGGCTGATCCGTTTTCGAACCCGCCCCTCGAACCCGTCCGGCCCCACCGTCAGACGCAGGTTGAAGCCGGTCAGCTTGAAGAACGTGTCGTCGATGTACGGTTCCATCAGGTTCGCGATCGTGTCTCGCGTCAGCTGTCCGGCCACGTCGGCGCCGGTGTTGATGTTGGCGCCCACGGTGGGATTCTGGGTCCCGAAACGCGACTCCGTCGAGGTTCGTCCGGTCAGCAACAACATCGCGGTCTGGTTGCGATCCAGGCCACCATCGGTCGACAGGTCGATCTGCGCCTCACGAAGCGGGCCGTGAATGCGCAGGCGGACCGTGTGTTCGTTGCCGCTGGCGTCGGTGATCAGGTTCGACGCCTCGATGTTGAGATCGGGCGTGTCGCCGTATTCGATGGACTTGGTCTCGACGAAGGTCACGTAGCTGACGTTGGGGGTCAGATCGAACTCGCCACGCATGCCGGGCAGGGCGAACCGGCCGTCGGTGGGTCGAATGCCACCGCCGAGGTGCGGCTCGGACAGCGTCCCGCCGACGTGCAACGCGACGTCGATGTGGATCTCGGGCGCGATGTTGTTCTGCACCACGAACCCCTCACCGACCGTACGAACGCCCAGGTCCAGCTCCAGATCCTCAAGTAATGGTTTACCTTCGTAGAATGGGCGCACCGACGACTCGTTGACGCGCGGGCTGATGACGAGGC
>DASRQT010000313.1:0-20295 GCA_035696485.1 Polyangia bacterium
TCAGACGACCTCCAATCCCTTCGAAGCGATGGTCGCCCGCGAGCGTACGCCCCGGGAGGCGCGAAGATGGGGTCTCCTGACCGGCACGCCCACGGATAGCTTCGCGTCGTATTTCGAGAAGGTCGCTCGCCTCTGACTAGATTCGACAAAGCCCAACTCGTCGCTTTCGTTCGCTCATGGGACCGGAATCTTAGGTCTCGAGCGACGGTGCTGATCGTCGGCGGCGCGGCGGCGACCATTGGCTACGACTCCAACACCAAGACGAACGACATCGACGTGTTTACCGTCATGGAGGGCTCATCCGACGATATTTTGAAGGCTGCGGCGCTGGCGCAGCAACAGACGGGGCTGGCAGTCGCGATCGGCGCAGCACCCGTTACCGAGCTTCCCTACAACTATTCCGATCGCATCAAGAGGGTGCGCGGCCTACAACTCAAGAATTTGACGCTCTTGATTCCCGACAAATACGACCTCGCGCTTTCCAAGATGCTTCGAGGTTATCCTCATGACGTCGACGCCATCGAAGGGATCTCCGAAAAACACCACCTGTCCATGAAGACCTTGGTCGACAGGTTTGAAGACGAGCTGGTGAAAGAGGCGACAGGTGACCAGGCGAAAATACGGCTCAACATGGCCATGGTCGTCGCACGGCTCTATGGCTTCAATCAAGGTCGCAAGTTCGCAATGCAGTGGGGTGTTCCGGTCCCGCGCCCCAGGTGACGGGACGGCGCTTCAGCGGGACGCGGTCAGGTCGGTGCCCGGGCGCGCGCCGGCGGGAGGACGCACGCCCAGCAGCGACGCCGCCGTGCGCGTGAAGGAGGCGAACGACAGCGGCGTTTCGACGACGCGCCCGGCGGTGACGCGGCCGGGCGCCCGTACCAGCAGCGGCACCGCGCGATCATAAAGATAGGGCGAGCCGTGACTGGTGCCGAAGCCGGTGACGTAGCCGGGATCGAAGAAGGCGCCCGGCTGGACGACAAGGTAGAGATCGCCGGGCTGACCGGGCCGCGTGGCGGCGCACACCAGCGCCGCGCGCGATGTCTCTGCCGGCGCGCAAAGCGCGCCAGCGAGGCTGATGTCGACCACGTCGTCGATGCCCAGCGGCCGCAACGCCTGCTTGGCGGTCGCGACCAGTCTCTGGCGCTCGGCCGCCGGCAGCGCGCGCGCCGGGGCGCTCAGGTAAACCAACGGCTCGGCGACGCCGCTGACCCAGTGACCGTTGCCCAGCGTCAGCCCCAGCGCCTCCTCCAGGGTGGCCGCGACCTTCTCGGGAATCACGCGCCGCCTCTCCCCGCACGGGCGCTCCCAGGGATCGGGCGAAGCGCGGCCAGTGGAACAACCCCACGGGTCGGCTGCGGTTCCGGCCAGCTCCGGCAGCGGGCTGCTGCCATGATCGCCGGTCACCATCACGGCATACCCGTCGGGACCAACCGCGCGATCCAGGGCCGACATCAGTTGAGCCAGCTGCGCGTCGATCTGCCGCAGCTCGTCCCACGCCTCCCACGAATGCGGCCCGAAGACGTGCGCGACGTAGTCGTGCGATGACAGCGACAGCGCCAGCAGGGTCGGGCGCTGGTTGGTCGCTGCAACCGCGACGGCGGCCTGGCCCAGCGCCACCACCAGGCGGTCGCCGCCCGGCGTGGCACGCAGCGCCTTGGCCGAAGGTATCTTGTGCGGGAACGTTATCCCGAGGCCGCCGTAATCACCTTCGCCCTTCTGGTCGTCGGGCGTCTGGGCATGCGCGGCGACCCACGCCCGCGCCGGGCCCGACAGATCCCAGCCCTCGGCGATGGTGGCCGCGACCGCCGCCCTGTTACCGGCGGGCGCCAGCGCATCCAGCGCGCGCGCCGCGAACGCGGTGGAGGTGACGAATTCCTGCAGCTCCGGGTCGAACCACAGCACCGCGTCGGGGTTGCGCCCGCCACCGAAGATCGCCCCCCGATCCTTGAGCGAGAAGCTGAAGATCTGGGCGCCCGGCACCGCGGCGGCGAATACGTCGGCGATGGTCTCCACCTGCAGGCGTTCCAGCGAGCTGCCGGCCCTGGAAATCGGGCCGGCGCTGATGCCAATGAGGCGGGTCTTGCCGTCGGCGAGAATCCCCTTCGCGGCGCCGCCTTCAGCGGGAATCACCTCGTTCGAGCTGATGCCGCTTTCGCGCGGCGCCGCTCCGGAATACAGCGCCGCATGCCCCGGGGCGGTGTCGTTGACCGAATGTTCATAGCGAATCTCGCGGACGTACGTCCCCTCGCGGCGCAGGCGCGCGAATCCCCCTTCGGGCGGCAACGCCGGCCACCGCTCGGCGGCAATCCAGGCGGCCAGTTGATCGACCACGACGGTCACCACCACCCGCGGCGGGGTCGCAGGGGCCGCCGTGACCGGAGTCGCCGGTCGCGAATGGCAGCCCGCCAGAACCAGGGTCAGCAGCCCGGCCCGGACCGCCGACCCGTGGCGCCTACGATTGATTGGCGACAACATGGATTGCACCCTACCCCCCTGCGTGGTCGACATCTAGCGCGGCACGCATCAGCGGTCGTGACATGTCTGCAAGCGATCGGTGACCGGTCGGTGTCGGCGTCCCGCAGCGGTCAAGCGGTGTACCTGCCGACGACAGGACGAGTCATTTCTTTTTCCGGTCGAATTTTTTCCTGAGCCGGGGTGATTTGTGCGTTTATTCCAGGGTGATAGCTCGCAAGGTCGGTCTGACATTTGGCTTTGGCGCAGCGGCGGCGGCGGTGATCATCCTGACGGTCCCGGGATCGGCGCGAGCGGTCCAGCAACCGGACGGAACGATCGTTCCCGCCAACCAGAACAGCACGGGCTCCTGCAACAGCGGAGTCAACGTTCAAGCTTGCCTCGACCAGGCCGAGGTGGCGCTGGGCGGCACGGCCGGGGCCATCAATTCGATCGGCAACGCGACCGTCGATCAGGAGACCTACGATCCCAGCTGCCAGCTGACGTTCAAGGTCCTTTCGAAGGGCGGGTCATTTTACAGCCACGCGTTCGGCTGGTACGTCGCCAAGGGCGGCAATACCCCGCCTGCACTCTCGGAGCTGAACGTGTTCTTGACCTGCACCGACGCGCAGACGCCGGGAACGGTCAAGACGCTGACGGTGCCGGCGGGCGTCGGCAAGATCGGCTTTTTCATGGCCAGCTACGTCGGCCCTTGTGGCGCTGTCACCGCCAACGGCACGCTGGCCGCCGAACCGAGTTACACGTTCTACACGGAACGGCGCTTCAACGGGCGTGACCGCGCCGGCGCTGCCCTGCCGGGCGTCGATCTGAACGTGATCCGGGTCTTGACCTGGCAGAGCGCGGCCCAGCCCGCAACCTTCTACTTCGGTTGGGAGGACGACGGGCGAACAACGGATAACAACTTCAACGATCTTGTCACCCAGGTAGGCGGCATCTCGTGCAGCGGCGCCGGAAAGCGTTGCGACACCGGAATGAAAGGGACGTGCGGCAAGGGGACGCTGCAATGCCGGGCCGGCGCGCTCACCTGCCTTCCCGACCAGGGCCCCATCGAAGAGAAGTGCAACGCGGTCGACGACAACTGTGACGGTAACGTCGACGAAGGCGACAAGCTGTGCGGCCCCAGTTTCATCTGCTACCGCGGCGTCTGCGTCCCCAATTGCGCCCAGGGCGAGTTCCCGTGCGGCGCGGGCGTGTGCGAGGTGCCGCCCGGGGTCTGTGTCGAACGAACCTGTGCGGGCGTGACGTGTCCGGCGGGGCAGCTCTGCCGCGGCGGCAAATGCGTGGGCGAGTGCGTGGGCGTGCGCTGCCCGTACGGACAGGCGTGCCGCCACGGCGGCTGCGTGGACGTCTGCTCAGGGCTCACCTGCGATCCGGGGATCAAGTGCCTGGTGCAGTATCCTGACGGGCTGGATCAGGAGCCCGTGGGCGTCTGCTCGACCTGCCCTTGCAAGGGGTGCGCGGCGGGTCTGAGCTGCGTCAACAATTCGTGCATCCCCACCGACTGCGCGACCATGACCTGCGCCGCCGGCACACACTGCCAGGGCGGCCGCTGCGAGAACAACTGCACCGGCGCCGTGTGCCCCGGCGGAATGAAGTGTGAAGGTGGTGCCTGCGTCGTGGATACCAGCGCGCCCCCCGACGCAGGGGCATCGATGGGCGGCAGGGGTGGAAACACCGGGGCCGGTGGCCCCCTGGGCTCGGGCGCCGCCGGCGCGATCGGCGCGGACGCCGGAGCGCACGGTGCTGCGCCAGATTACCGTTTGCCGTGCGGGTGCGACGTTCCGGGCGGCGCGGCCGGGCACCTGGCCTCCGCCCTGTCACTGGCGGCTGTCGTGGCTGCGCTGCTGCGGAGACGGCGCACCGGCCGGTAGATGCGCCGCACGCGCGCCGCGTGATAGTCTTTCCGGTGCGATGATCCGTTCGCGACCGCTGTTATCGGCTCTGCTTTTCACCTGCTCGGTTCCGTCGGTGGTCTACGCCGGCAGCTTGACCGTGGGCCCCGGGGAGACCGTCTGGCTGACCGCCGACGTGATTCTGGGCAACGGCGACAGTGTCGACGCCGTCGGCACCGCTGACAACCGGTGCACGATCTTCGGCGGCGGCTTCCAGATCAAGACCGCGCCCGACACGCAGCTTGAGACCGGTCACGTCAACATCCGCTACTGCACGCTGACGGAAGTGGGGGACGCCGGCAAGCCGGCCATCGACGTCCAGTTCGGCGCCGACACCGATTTCACCATGAGCGACAGCACCGTCGACGCCAGCGGGATGATTCACATCTTCTCGACCGACAGAGCGACGGTCCTGTTCAGGCGTAACCTCCTCAAGGACACGAGCCGCGTGTCCGTCATCAAGGAGTTGATCGACCTATCCGAACCGGCGTTCCTGGCGGAGGGATTCAGCCCCGCGCAAAAGGTGTTCCAGGGCAACCGCGTGTTGCGGTCGTGGGCCGAATGGAGCAACGTCGCCAACTGGACAATCGGCACCTCGGCGGAGAGCCCCAATCCCGCCGAGGGCAACGTCTTCATCGGCGTTCGCGGCGGGGCGATCGTCTGGGCCTCGCACGACATCGAATTCCGCGGCAACTACCTGCGCGCGATCGAGCCCAAGCTCGGCTGGAACCAGGTGGCGACGTTCTCGGCGACCGATGGTCCCAACATCATTGTCGAACACAACGTCTTCCGCGGGGGAAACTGGATCGTGCGCGAATTCGGCGGCGGCGAGCTGCGCTACAACCTGATCGGCGACGGCCATACCGTCAGCTGGGTCATCGCGCGCACCGCCAGCCAGGCGCGCATCCACCACAACGTCTTTTTCCACACCGAGAAGCTGATGGCGCCGATGACCGACGAGCGCGTGGACGGCGTCGAGATCATCGACGTCGGCGTTCCCTCGGTGGAGGTCTACAACAACACGTTCGACGGCTCGAACTGCTATGACCCGCTGGGGTCGGGCGTCGCCATACAGGGCGGGTCCGTCCTGAAGAGCCTGCGCAGCAACGCCTTCTTCGCCATCGCGACCGACCTGGGCCCGGCGACCGCCACGGTGGGGCTGGGGCGCGACGAGAACGGTATGCAGGTGCAGAAGATGACGCCCGCGCCGGCGCGGCTCGGCTACGCCGACTACAACCTGTTCGACAATCGCCAGGGTCGCCTGATCGACAATTACGCGGTCGCCGTGGCCGGCAAGGCCGAACGGCGGGATCCCGGCTTCGCGCTGAATGACGTCCCGGCCGGCGGCGGCGTCGACGCGCAGGCCGACCCCAAATTGACGGGGCCGCTGCCGCGGGCCTTCCCCTTTTCCGATCAGGCCATCATCGACGGGACCGTGAACGTCTGCCAGATCCTGGCGTTTTATCGCACGTTTTATACCCCCGGCGCCGGTAGCCCCCTGATCGACAAGGGCGATCCTGCCGATGGAATGGGCGTCGACATCGGCGCCATCGACGCAGGGATGGCACACCCGGCCGACCAGTTCGGAAAACTGTGCCGTCCCGAGGACAGCGCCCTGCCCGCCATGCCCGCGCTGGTCACGGTTTGCCCGACCCCGATCCGCCTGGATACTTCGGGCAGCGTGGGCGGCAATAGTGGCGGTGACGGTGGCGTTGGCCCGCCGGGCGTGACGCCCGATCGCGAGCTGCGCTGCGTGTGCGCCATCGATGCGGCAGGCCCCACACCCGGCGAGGCGTCGGTGTTATTTTTGGCGATCTTCGGCGTCCTCCGGTTGCGGCGCCGCCGAGGCCACGCGTAACGATCAAAGGCCTCCCGCCAAACCGCCGTCACGAAATCCCACTGGCCAAAGCCCGCCATCGGCCTCATGTTGCCGTGCGGGCCAAGAACAGGAGCAAACGTGCGTACATCGAATCTCAGCGCCAGGTGGAAAGCCAGCGAGCCCTATGTGCGGAGCGTGCTGCGCATGGTGGCCGGTTTCATGTTCACGCTGGCCGGCACCACAAAGCTCTTCGCCTTCCCGGCCGGGATGCCCAAGGGCGGCACGGCCAAGCTGATGTCCGAGATCGGCGTGGCCGGCGTCCTCGAGGTCGCCGGTGGCCTGCTGATGCTGTTCGGACTCTTCACGCGGCCGGTGGCGTTCCTGCTGGCTGGCGAGATGGCGGTCGCCTATTTCCAGTTCCACTTCCCGAAGAGCTTCTGGCCAACCATCAACGGCGGCGTCTCCGCCGCGCTGTACTGCTTCCTCTGGCTGTACTTCTCGGCCGCCGGTCCCGGCCCCTGGAGCCTCGACGCCAAGCGCGGCAGGTAGCAAAAGCCATCGGACGGGAAGGGGTTCACGCGCGGGCTCGGGGCCGCCTATCCGGGGATGTGGCGCCGGTGGTGCGGGTCCGAGGCCTCATGACGGCAGCCTGATTGTCGGGCGTGCCTCGTCTCTCACCACATGCACGGGAAGAGGCGCGCGCTCACGATGGGGATCGCCGTGGCCGTGCTGGCGATGGAGGGGCCGGCGCGGGCCGACGAGATCGTCCAGCTCCCGGCGGGCGCGCTGCTCGACGGGCGGCCCGTGTCGACGCTCACGGGCGGGGTCGTCGTGCCGTGGACGGTGGGCATCGACAAGGACGACGCCTACATGACCCTCGCCGCCGCGACGTCCTTGCGCCAGACGGGGCCGGCGCTGCCCGACGACGGAAAGTTCGCCGCCACCGCCGATCACCCGGAGGTGGTGCTGCATTTCTCAAACGCCGCGCCCGCGACGAGCCCGCAGGCGCACGTGCAGACGGCCGTGGGCTCCTTTGCGGTGACGGTGCCGTCGGCCACGTACCGCAAGGTCTTCCTGTTCCTCACGAGCTCGTACGGTGACGCGCCGCTGTCGATCAAGCTGACCTACGCCGACAAGACGACGGCCATGGTGACGTTCACGCTGCCCGATTGGGGCACGGGCGCGGCGCTGCCCACGAATCCCCCCATCTTCTTCAACCTAATCGCGGGGCTGCACAAGTGGAACAAGGCGGGCATGAGCCTCGACACGCCCTCGCACACGATCACGGGCGTCACGCTCACGCCGGCCGCCGACAGAGCCCTGACGACGATCGAGCTCACGAAGACGACGGCCGCGCCGTGGCTCACGTTCTGGGGCGCCACGGGGATCGCGACGAGCCCGCCGGGCGACGGCGGCGCAGAGGACGCGAACGATGCGGCGCCGATCGTCGTCGGCGCGGACGCGGCGGCCGAAACGAACGTCGCCGACGCGGCGGGCACGGGCGGCGCCACGGGCGCCGCGGGCACGGGTGGCGCGACGCCTGCGGGCGTGGGCGGCAGCCCGGGGACGGGCGGAGCGGGCGCCGCGGGAACGTCGGGCGCTGGTGGCGGCGCGGGGGCGGGAGTCCCTCCATCGCCAACGCGATCCTCGGGCGGCTGCTCCCTGGCCGCGCTCGGCTCGTCGGGGCCGCTCTGCCTCGTCTTTTTCGCGTTCGCGGCGTGCTCCTCGTGGTGGCGTCGCCGTCGCTCGGCCCGCTGACGAAATCCTAGGTTCGGGCGCCCATGCCGCGTCGGCGGCGGTATTGATCGGCGGCGACGGCAAACAGCAGGACCACCCCGCGTGCGGTCTCCTGATAGAAGGTCGGGACGTTCATCAGGCTCATCCCGTTGTTGAGGCTGCCCATCAGCAGCGCGCCGACCAGCGCGCCGAAGACGCGCCCGCGCCCACCCGTCAGCGACGTGCCGCCGATGATGGCCGCCGAGATGGCGTCCAGCTCCAGGAACAACCCCGCGCTGCCGGCCACCGCGCCACCGACGCGCGCCGTGAGCGCGACGCCGGTGATACCGTAGGCTAGCCCCGCGATCAGAAAGTTGGCGAACACGACCCGGTTGCCGCGAATGCCCGACAGGCGCGCCGCCTCCGGATTGCCGCCGACCGCATACAGCTGCAACCCGAAGCGCGTCCGGCGCATCACGATCTCGGCGACCGTCGCCGCCACCGCAACCAGCAGAACCAGGTACGGGATCCCCTGCCGCAACGCCACCCACGTAAAGGCGGCACCGCCGATGATGAACGGCACCATCCGGCGGACAACCAGAGGCGCGATGCGATCGGTGAGGCCCAGCTGGCGTGCCCGGGATGCACCCATGGTTTGGAAACCGGCCAGCGCCCCCAGGCCGACGACGATCACCACGATCGACGGCAGCGGCGGCAAGAACCCGGTGGCCAGATCGGCCAGGCTGTCGGGCAACGGCGCGATGGTGGCGCCGTTGGTCGCGATCATCGACGTGCCGCGGAAATACAGCATCCCGGCCAGCGTCACGATGAACGACGACACCCCCATGCGCGTGACCCACAGCCCCTGCCAGGCGCCCAGCGCCACACCGACCGCGAGCGCGATCGGGATGGCCAGCGCCGGGTTCATGTCGTACTTGACCGTCAGCATCGCCACCACCACGCCGACCAGCGCGACCGCCGAGCCGACCGACAGATCGAAGTTGCGCGTGACGATCAGCATGACGGCGCTGATGGCCGCCAGGCTGACGATCGACGTCTGCAGCGCCAGCAGCACCAGGTTCCGCTGCGTGAGGAACGTCCCCTCGGTGGCCAGCTGAAAGAACACCCAGATCGCGCCCACGATGATGAGCAGCGTGGAATCGCGGAACACGTCCCGGCTGAAGAGGCGCCGCAGGCCGCTCATACGCCGGCCGCCAGGCGAAGCATCCGCTCCTCACTCACCTCTGCTCCGACGAGATCACCAGCGATGGTGCCGTTGCGCAACACCAGAACATGATCGCAGACATCTACCAGCTCTTCGGCTTCCGACGAAATCAGCAGCAAGGCGTACCCCTCTTCGGCCAGTGTTCTCCACAGATGGTTGATCTCGTGGCGCGCGCCGATATCGATGCCACGGGTGGGATCAACCAAGAGCAGGATCCGGGCGCCCGACGCCAGCCAGCGCGCGACCTGGACCTTCTGCTGGTTGCCACCGCTGAGCGTTCCCACCGCGGTGTCGATGCTGGGCGCCTTGATGGCCAGCCGATTGACGTAGTCGGTGGCCAGCCGGCGCATCGCCGACATGTCGAGGAATCCGTTGCGGGTCACGGCGGGAAGACACGCGAGGACGATGTTCTCGGCGATGGAGTGCTCGTGCACCAGGCTGTTGCGGCGATCCTGCGCGACCAGGCCGATTCCGTTGGCCACCGCGGCGCCGGGATCGGCGATCTTCACCTTGCGCCCGTCGACCAGCACCTCGCCGGCGACCGGCCCCTGCCAGGCGCCGAACATGGCCAGCGCCGCCTCGTTGCAACCCGCTCCCAGCAGGCCAAACATACCGACGATCTCCCCCTTGCCGACGCGCAGGCTAACGCCGCCCACCAGCGGCCGCTGCTGGTAGCCGTGATCGCGAACCACCAGATCGCGGACCTCCAGCGCGACGTCGCCGGCGTTCGTGGTTCCTGACCGTCGCTCCTCCGCCACCGACGAGCCCAGCATCGCCTTGACCACGTCGTCGCGCGCCTCGGGCCGCGACTCGAACTCGCCCGCGGCGCGCCCATCGCGCATCACCAGGATGCGATCGGCGATGGCGAAGACCTCCGCCAGCCGATGCGATACAAAGATGCAGGCCACCCCGCGCTCGCGCAGCGCGCGCATGCGATCGAACAGACGCTGCGCCTCGCGATCGGTCAGGGCCGCCGTCGGTTCATCGAGGATCAGCAGGCGCGCCTTCTTGGACAGCGCCCGCGCGATCGAAACCAGCTGCTGGGTCGCCAGATCCAGCGTCCCCATAGGCGCGGCGGCGTCGACGCTGACGTCGAACTCCTCCAGCACGCGCCGCGCATCGGCCAGGCGCGCCGCCTCGTCAATCAGGCCGAAGCGGATCGGTTCGGCGTTGAGGTACATGTTCTCGGCCACGCTGAGGTCGGGGACGACGTTCACCTCCTGCGCGACCAGCGCGACCCCCAGCGCCTGCGCCTGCGAGACGGTGTGCGGCTGGAAGGGGCGGTCCAGCATGCTGATCTCGCCGGTATACGACCCGAACGGGTGCATGCCAGCGAGGATCTGGATGACGGTGGATTTGCCGGCGCCGTTCTGACCCAGCAGCGCCAGCACCTCCCCTTCGTAGACGGTCAGATCCAGCCGATCAACGGCCAGCACGCCAGGGAAACGCTTGACGATGCTGCTGGCCTGCAGCAACGGCCGGCGGGTCACTTGCAGGAAGGCTTCTTCGCGGGCACGTTCTTGTAGACGTCATCGGGCTTGAGCCAGAACTGGTGCGCGCAGACGAACGCCGGCATGTCCTTGGCGGTCACCAGATAGATCGGCGTCTTCGCCCACGGCACCTCGCCGGTGCCGTTGTTCATCGTCGCCTCCGCCTTCGGGGTCTCACACTTCGCCAGGCTTATCGCCACCTTCGCCGCGCGGACCGCCATCTCGTCGGGGGCCGGCCACAGCGTGCCGAACATCTTGCCCTCGACGATCGCCTGCGCCGCCGACAGCTCCATGTCCTGACCGGTGATCGGAATCGACCCCGGCTTGAGCCCGGCGCCGTTGACCGCCTGCAAGACCCCCAGCGACATTCCGTCATACGAAACCAGGAACGCGCTGATCGCGTTGCCGTTGCGGGTCAGCGCGTTCTCCGCGTGCGCCTGCGCCGGCTCGGTCTTCCACTTGGGCGTGAACTGATCCAGGACCACCTTGATGTCACCCTTCTTGACCAGCGGCTGCAGCACCTCTCGGTAACCCTCCTGCATCTTCGTCGAGCCGGTCTGTCCCGGATCGCCGCCGATGAGCGCGTAGTTGCCCTTGGGCACCGCGGCGACGACCGCCTTGGCGGCCGCGATGCCGCCCTCCTTGGGATCGCGCCCGATGAAGAAGGCGTGCTTGGCGTTCATGATGACGTCGTCGTACGACGCCACCGGGATGCCGGCCTTGGTCGCCATCTTGGCGATGGTCCCGGCGACGTTGAAGTCGACCGGTTGAATCACGATCGCGTCCACGCCGCGCGTGATCACGTTCTCCGCCTGCGAGACCTGCGTGTTGGGGTCGTTCTCAGCAGACTGAAACACGACCTTGAAACCGGCCGCCTCGACCGTCTTCTGGAAGAATGGAACGTCAGCATGAAGATAGCGAAACGCCGTCTGCTGCTTGAGCATGAAGGCGATTCGCTTGGTCTTGCCGGGGGTACAGCCGCCCGCGGCGCGCGCGACAGGACACCAGGCGAACGCGCCAATCAGAGCTACAGAGACAACGCAGGCGATAAACGGCTTGCTCGATTTTTTCATACTCGGTCCTTTCACCAGGTGATGGTCGTTCCGGCGTTGTAAAAGGCGATTTTCTGACGCTCGCCCAGGTTCCATTTTGAGTCGGCAAACATGACGTCGACATCGAAGTGAAGCCAGGGCCGGACATGAACGACGACCGCGCCCGAGATGCCGGTCTGATTTTGGATGATGCTGCTCGTGGGATCGCCCGTGGGATTCTTGGGATCGGACGTCAGATCTATCGTGGTCATGTGGATGATGGTCCGGCCGAACCCGCCGTTGAGGTCAACCCTGCCCCCCAGCGCCAGCTGGGCCATGACGAAGAAGCCGTCCGTGTCACGGAGGTTGGACGAGAGGTCATAAACAGCATCGGACGGCAATCCCGGATAAGCAAGGCCAAGCCCCTTCCCGCGATGCCCGCCGGCGGCCAGGTGAACGGGGCCGACCTCGATCCGCGTGCCGTAGCCGACGCCATACAACGCCTTGGTGATGTCGTCGGTCTTGTTCTGCTGGTAGTTTACCTGGTAGCCGCCGTTGAAGTAGACGTGAGCCTTGACCAGCGCACCGAATTGCTGATTGGTGATGAGCTCGAACTCGGGCCGCAGGAACCTGGTCCGTTCGATGCTGGACCCGGTCAGGCTGGCCGGGTCGTAAAGCCCCAGGGAAAGCTGAGTCCCCAGGACGACCGGTGTCGAATAGACGAACCCCGCGCCGAAACCATTCGCCAGCACGCCGAAACCGATCTGACCTGCCGTCGGGTAGCCGCCCGTCGAATTGATGTCTGCAGGAAAGCCGAGGCCATAGCCATGCAGATAGAGGAAATCGGTCACAACCGCGCCCCGATTGAACAGAACGCCCGAGCGACCGGCCAGCACGCTGCCCCAGTTGCCCTCGATCCGGATGTAGCCCTCTCGGACATCGGGAGGATTGAGGAAGTACTTCTTTTGCGACTGGCTGTCGACCAGCGACGTGAGGGAAAGGTAGCCGGTGACCGTGGTTGACGGTCCAAACTTGCGCCGCATCCCGAAGGCGATGATGTTGCCGGTGAACCCGCTGCGGACGCGCATGCTGTCGATGGACGACACCAGCACGTTTGACGGCGTCCCATCGGCTTTGGGCTTGTAGCGCGCCGACGAAACTGCGTACCCCGAACCACCGGTTCCCGTCAGCACCTGGTGCAGCGGTTGGCCGGTCTCGAGATCGTTGGTCGTGGCTTGCGGCATGCCGTCGCCCTTGGCCCAGCTGACGAAATTGCTGATGCGACCGGTGGTGAAATACTCCCACCGGTCGTTATCGACCGTCGCGGCGTTGGCGTCGGCCGTCAGCGCTCCTACCGTCTCCTCGGCCGAGGCGCCCTTCGCAAGGAAGAGCGCCCCACCGACGACAACCCAGGGCAGTACCGTACGTCGTGTCCAGGCAGACGATCGTATCACGCGGCTCCTCTTTCGATTCTATGGGAAGAACGAGATGACCCCGAAACCGGGAAATGGGGTCGGGTCACATCGCCGTTATGCTGGTCACGTCGACGAGCCACCATTGACCGCGCGAGGGCGGGTTGGCGGTGTTCGCGGGCGGCTGCGTGAAGTTGGCATTGGTGCTGGGGACGGCATTTTTCACGGTGGGGACGACGTTATACGGGCCATTGCAACTCTGGCCGGAATCGACGGCACCGCAGTTGGCGATGATGCGACAGTTGGTGTCGTATTCGATGTAGTTGATGAACGACCCGGCCGGAACGTTGAGCGTCGTGTCGAAGTCGACGTTGAACGTGAAGTGTCCTTCCGCTCTGTTACCTGGACACTGGTTGATGACGTAGGTGTCGTCGGTTTTCGGCAGTGCCACGTTCTGAGGGCCGATGCCGACCAGCGTCGACATAGACGTCGGCGTGATCGTGAACGCGTAGGTGTTCCAGTGGTCGCCGTTGTCACGTGATCCGGCCAGCCACAGGTTGTGCGTCTGCGAGACATTCGGCGTCTCGTTCGGGTCCATCTTTGCCGGACCGGTTCCACCGACGTAGGTCTTGCACTCCACCACGCCATAGAAGTGAAGGCCGACCTTATACGTCTTGCCCATCGTGATTCCCGGGCCCATCAGCTGCCAGTGCTTCTCCTTGAAAACTTTTTGCTGGCCGGGGACATCGCTGGTGGTGCAGTTGATCTGAATGCCGTCCGAGCCCTGGCTGGGACCGTTGGCGACGTCGTTGTTGAGGTAACCGTCCATGCCCATAAGGACGTTGTTGCAGTCGACCTGAGCGCCGCTCGCCATGCAAATGCTGCCGGCGGGCGCTCCGCCGGTGCCGCCCATACCACCGAGGTCTTCGCCCGCGTCGACGCCGCTCTGGCCGCCGGTGGATGCGCCACCGCTGCCGGTCGTGCCACCGCTGCCGGTGGTGCCGCCGCTGCCGGGAGCGCCACCGCTGCCGCCGCTGCCGCCGCCGCCTGATCCCGACGAGGTGCCACCAGAACCGCTGGCGGTGGCGTCCGGTCGAATGATCATTTGCGGATCGCTCGCACTACAGCCAACGGTGCCCAAAAGCAGGACTGAGAATCCGGCTAGCGTTGCTTTCAATGCGTCTTTCATCGGAGACCTCCAGAGGCTATTGATGACACCCGAACGGCAAATTTGGGCTCGCATCGCCAGACTGCTTTGTACAGCCATCGAGCCTTTGATACCGCTAACATTGCGATGCTAGCAAGCTAAAACCTCGATCCCCCGCGAGCGCGTTCAGCCAACTTCCCGGCGAGCCTGCGCGAAAACAACGCAACATGTCAGGCAGTCAGCGCGTCAATGACGGCCAGCTCGGCCGGCGTAAAATCTAGCTTGGCCAGGGCCGCCACGTTTTGCTCGACCTGCTCGACGCGCGAGGCGCCCATAACCACCGAGACCATCGATTTATGACGCAGGGTCCAGGCGACCGCCATCTGCGCCAGCGTCTGGCCGCGTTCCTTCGCGAGGCCGTTGAGCCCGCCCAGAATCCGCTTCTTTTCGTCTTTCGATTTCGACGCCACCCAGCTCGACGCCCACTCGCGCGCCGGCCGCGTATCGGCGGGCACGTCGCCGTCGAGATACTTGCTTCCGGAAAGCAGGCCCGAGGCCAGCGGGCAAAACGCGATCACGCCGATGCCCAGCCGATCCACGTGCGGCAGCAGATGGCTCTCGATCGAGCGACCGAGCATGTTGTAGTAGGGCTGATGGATCGTGATGGGCGCGAGGCCCCCGCTCTTGACCGCCTCCTGCGCCGCCTCGAGCTGCGCGCCGGTGTAGCTGGACACGCCGGCGTAGAGCGCCTTGCCCTGCCTGACCAGCGTATCCAGCGCGCCCATGGTCTCCTCGATCGGCGTGTTCGGATCGGGCCTGTGTGAGTAGAAGATGTCGAAGTACTCGAGGCCCGTGCGCTTGAGCGACTGATCGCAGCTGGCGATGAGGTACTTGCGCGAACCCCATTCTCCGTACGGCCCCGGCCACATGCGGTAACCGGCCTTGCTGGAGATGATCAGCTCGTCGCGCGGCATGTCCTTGAGGATCTTGCCGCAGACGATCTCGGCGTTGCCGGCGGGGGTGCCGTAGTTGTTGGCGAGATCGAAGTGCGTGATACCCAGATCGAACGCCCGAAACATGCACGCCTTGGCGACGTCGCCGTCGTGCGTGCCGCCGTAGGTCTCCCACGCGCCCAGCGAAACTGCGGGAAGCTGGAGTCCACTGCGCCCGCAGCGTCGGTATTGCATGCGGTCGTATCGGTCCTTGGCGAATGAATGGGTCATGGCTTCCTGGGTTTGTTGTTGGTGTCTTCGGGAGGGTCCGTGGGGGGCAGGCTCACCTTGGCGCCGCACGACTCACGAACCAGAAGCTCGGCTTGCAGGACGACCTGGCGCCGTTCGCCGCCGTCGTCGCTGCTGATGCGGGTCAAGAGCAGCTCGGCCGCCAGCGTCCCCAGCATCTCGGTCGGCTGGTTCACGACGGTGAGGAAGGGCGACAGCACCGCCAGGTGCTCGACGTCGTCGAAGCAGACCAGGGCGATGTCCCTGGGGACCACCAGCCCACGGTCGCGTATCGCCTGCATGGCGCCCAGCGCGGTCATGTTGTTGACGGCAAAGACGGCGGTCGGCCGCGGGCGCATGCCGAGAATCTGCTGCATGGCCCCGTAGCCGCCCGCGCGATCAGCGCTGGTCCGGATGACGAGCTCGGGCGGGACCTTGAGACCGGCCGCCTTCATGGCGCCGGCGTATCCGCGCATACGCTCGCGGGCCGTCGACACGTCGTCGGGTTCGATGATCACGGCGATCCGGCGATGCCCGATCGAGATCAGGTGATTGGTGAGCTTGCTGGCGCCGACGACGCTGTCAGCCTGCACGAGATCGCAAGACAGCCCCGCGATCGATCGGTCGATCAGGACGAACGGGAACTGCCGGCGCACGATCGGCATCAGGTTGGCCTTGGACCGATCGTTTACCGGAGCGATCAGGAGGCCCTCGACTCGGTGCGCGATCATATCCTCGACGTACTGGCGTTCGAGCCCCAGATCGCCCTCGCTGTTGCACAGGAGCATACGGTAGCCGGCGCGGCGCGCCACGGTTTCCGCGCCCCGAACCACCATGGCGAAGAACGGGTTCACGATGTCGGGGACAATCAGCGCCAGCGTCCCGGTGCGACTGGACATCAGCCCACGCGCGAGACTGTTGGGGACAAAGTCCAGCTCCGCGATCGCCTGCTGCACCCGCCGGCGAGTCTCCGGGCGCACGCTCGCGTGCCCGTTGATCACGCGCGACACGGTCATGGCGGACACCCGAGCTTTTTTGGCGACGTCGCGGACGGTGGCATTCATGGAAATCGGGGCCTCGGGGCCTCCGGACATTCGTAGCATGTCCTCCGCCGGTTGCTCACCCGCGTCTACTGATTCTCGGACCTTGTCCAGGGCCGCGGACGTCACGGATGATAGCGGTAACATAGCTAGATATTTATCGCAATCCGGGTACAATGGCTTGGTGCGTCCGCCCCCTCGGATTTTGTTGCCTTCTTTGCCTTCTCGGGTGGCAGCGGGTCGTCTAACCGCGACAGGTATGGGGTTCAACGTGTGTCTTCGCGCCGTCGCGTTCTCCGCGCTATGTCTAATTGTGCCGCTAGGTGTCAACTGTGGCGGCGGTGCGCAGAGCCCCGGTGACGGTGGTGGGCCCGGCGCCACGGGCAGCGGCGGCACCAGTCCCGCGGGAGCGGGCGGAGCGGTCCCCGGAACCGGCGGCACTGCTGGCACCGGACCCACGGGCGGCAACCCGGGAGGGACCGGCGGTCAGGCCGGGGTAGACAACGGAAAGCTGTTCACCGACGCGGCCACGGTTCCGCCCGACGCCGGCAACGGAACCACCCCGGATACCACGACGCCTGCCGGTGACTCCGTACCGAGCGGGATTCCCGGCGACGGCAACATGGCCACGGCTCAGATCGGCTCGCTCGGCCTCAAGGCGGTGTTCACGCAAAAGGGGACCGACGTGACGGTCGTGATCACGGCGACCCGATGCTCGGCAGGCAATCACACCTTCGAGGTTCACGAAGGCTTCGCCTGCGACGACCCCACCAAGGGACCTGTGTGGGGGATGGGTAAACGGGGGACCGGCCTCAGCCCGCTGGTGTGCGGGGCCGATCAAAAAGGTACCCTGACCTATACGCGCACCGCCGCCGATCCAGCGCTGAAGTGGACGGTCGCGGACCACAACAAGGATACCGATGTCACGCTGCACCCGATCATGGTCGAAACCAACTGTGGGACGTTCTTTTGATGCCGCGAACGGAAGGTGTGTGATGACGAGACGATTTGGCATCTACTTTGTCATCGGAGTGACGGCTCTGTCCGGAGCGTGCTCCGGTCTCATTGATTCAACGCCCAACACCGGCGGTGGCGGCAATGGCGGCAGCGTCCTTCCGGGCAGTGGCGGCACACCGAGCATGCCGGGCGTCTGCTCCGAAGCAGCGTCGCTGGCGCCGGCGCGGCTGTGGCGGCTGACCGACGAACAGTACGTCAACGTCGTCGCGCAGGTCTTCGGCGTGCGCGTCCCCCCCGAGGTGACGGAACCCCAGACCCATCCCGCGGACTTCACCAACCTGTCGGAGCTGCGAACCGCCGAGACGCGCTCCGTGGCGGCCTATGAAACCGCGGCCCGCAACGCGGCCCGGGCGGCGGTCACGGTGAACCTCAACGTCTTTTTGCCGTGCGGCACCGCGTCGCCGCCCGATGCGTGCGTTGAACAGTTCATTCGCAACCGTATCGCGCGCGCCTTCGGTCGTCCTCTCGGCGCCACCGAGGTTTCGGACCTGATGGGCATCTATCGGCTGGGGCTGATGGACAACGTGGCCACCGGCGTCAGGTTGATCATCGAAGCCGCGCTGCAGGCCCCGTCATTTCTCTATCGCAGCGAGCTCGGCTCCGCGCCGGCGGCCGGCGGCAAGGTCAAGCTGTCGGCGTACGAGGTCGCGACCGCGGTCTCGTTTGCGCTGGTCGACTCGGTTCCCGACGACGATCTGTGGCGCAAGGCGACCGACAACTCGCTGCTCAACCCGGCGGTCCTGACGGCCGAGATCGATCGCCTCCTGAAGCTGCCGGCGGTGCAGGCCAACCTCAGTCAAAAGGCCGGCTTCTGGCTGGGCGTCGAACGGCTGCATTCGACCGAGAAGGACACCGCCGTGTTCCCGGAGTTCACCGCCGCGGTCAAGGACGACCTCTACACCAGCGCGCAGCTGTTCGTGCAGGAGGTCTTCACGCAGGGCAAGATCACCGATCTGCTCACGTCACGGCGCATGTTCCTGAACACCAACCTGGCCAAGCTGTATGGCGTTGCCGGCGTCACCGGATCAAATTTTGTCGGCGTCGACGGGCCTTCCGAACGCGGGGCAGGCATCCTGACCCAGCCGGCGGTGCTGGCGGCGTTCTCTCGGCCGAACCGCGGCGACCCGGTTCATCGTGGGCTCTTCATCTACAACTCGCTTGTGTGCGGCTCCGAGATACCGCCGCCCCCGGCCGACGCACTGGCGAAAGCGGCGATGTTTCCCAAGGACTCGACCGAGCGGCAGCTGGCGGGTTTCCGGGCGGCCGATTCCGTCTGCGGCACCTGCCACCATCTGTTCGACCCGCTGGGCCTCAGCACCGAAAAATACGACCCGATCGGGCGCTACCACGAGTCCGACGCCAAGGGGGCGATCGACAGCTCGGCGACCATCAAGGACCTCGGTGCCGATCTGGACGGTCCGATCGCCGGCCTGCCCGATCTGGTGACGCGCCTCAAGGTCGGACGGCGGGTGGCCGATTGCGCGGCGACCAACCTCGCGGTGTTTGTGCTCGGTCGCTCCGTCAACGGTGACAACTCGTGTGCCCTGCAAAAGGTCGGCGATAAATTCGCGGCGTCGGGAGCGTTCACTGACTACTACCGCGCCATGCTGACGTCTCCCGGCTTCCTCACGCGGGATGTGGGCCAATGAAAAGCAAAAGCAAGACAAGCGAAGGCAAGATGATGAAACCGCACGACCTGTTCGGGTCAATCCCGAGGCGCACCTTCATGGCCGGCGTCGGCACGACGGCGGCGGGGATGTTTCTTCGGCCGATGTTTGCCTCGGCGGCGGGGGCTTCGCCGATGCGCCTGGTGGTCATTCACCGGCCGTGCGGAACCGACCCCGCCCAGTTTTTCCCGACCGGAGGCGATGCCACCACATTCACCCTGCCGCTGGTCTTGCAGCCGCTGGAAGCAGTCAAGGGTGACATGGTGATATTGAACGGTATCAACTGTCCCCGCGACCAGAGCTGGCCCGGCGATCAGCACGGCGCCGGCTTGATCTCGATGATGTCGGGCCGCCGTCCCATCGAGATTCCGGGCACCAACAGCGGTGGTGATCCCAACGCCAAGAATCAGTGCGCTCCCGGCCCGTCGTTCGATCAGTTTCTGCTGCAAAAGGCGCCGCAGTTTCAGGGAACGATCGTCCCTTCGATCCAGTCGACGGCCTACCGGCCCTCCAGCATCGGTCTGCCGAACTTCAAGGTGATGTCGTACACGGGAGTCAACGGGACGCTGTTCCCGGAGAGCCGGCCGTCCGCCCTGTTTTCAAACATGTTCGCGGCGGCGATGCCGAACGCCTCGCCGGAAGTTCTGGAGCGGATGCGGCTGCAGAACAAGGGCGTTCTGGATTTCGTCAACAAGGACCTGACGCGCCTGCGCGGCCTGGTCCCCAAGTCCCAGCTCGGCAAGCTGGACGCGCACCTGGGCGGGATCCAGCAACTCGAGGCGCGCCTCGTGCCTCGACCCGGCGGTGGCCCGGCCGATCCGGCCTGCAAGCCGCCGGCGCAGACCAACATGCCCGACCCAACAGCCGATCTCACCGTCGACGAAGCTCAGCACAAGATCGCGGCGCAAAATCAGCTGGCCCTCATCACGGCGGCCTTCCAGTGCGATCTGACCCGCATCGCTGCATTCACCTTCGCGCACGGAAACTCCGCTTTGCGGTTTCAGAAGATCATCCCCGGGTTCACCGACGGCGGCGGCCACCACGACGTCTCGCACATCACCGGTGCGACCAACCTTCACGCCGCGATCGACAGGTTCTATTCCGGGTTGCTGGCTGAATTCGTGGCGGGGCTGAAGGCCACGCCGGA
>DASRQT010000314.1:0-13204 GCA_035696485.1 Polyangia bacterium
GCGGATCTCCCCGGCGAACGCGTCGTGCGCGCGCCCGATCCTCTGCCCGGCGCGGCCGAGCTGGTCCTGCGCACCAACCTCGCCGTGGTTCAGGCGGCGCTGATGCGCGCGTCGACCATCGACCTGCAGGTGGAGGGGGGCGTTCGCCCGATCGTGCGTCTGGCCAAGCTGCGGGGACTGCTGTGCACGGTCGCCGAGGCGGCCTCCGACGGCGTGACCGGGCCGCCGGCGGCGCGCGATCCGGTCCTGCAGATCTCGGGGCCGTTCTCGTTGTTCCAGCACACGCGGCTGTACGGGCGGGCCCTGGCCGAGCTGGTGCCGCACCTGGCCTGGTGCGCGCGCTTCCACCTGCGGGCCGCGTGCGCGCTGCGCGGTCGGCTGTGCAACGTGTCGGTCGAGAGCGGCGCCCCGATCTTTCCGGCCCCGTCACCCGCGCCGTTCGACAGCCACCTTGAAAAACGATTTGCGCGCGACATCGCGAAGCTGGCGCCCGACTGGGACCTGCTGCGCGAACCCGAGGCCGTGCGCGCCGGCGCCACACTGATCTTCCCGGACTTCATGCTGCGCCACCGCATCCACCCCCAACGCCGCGTCCTGATCGAGGTCGCCGGCTTCTGGACCCCCGAATATCTGACCGCCAAGCTGGAACACCTGCGCCAGGCCAACCTGCCGGCCTTCATCCTGTGCATCGACGACCGCCGCGCCTGCGGCAACGGCGACCTCCCGGTCAGCCCGACCACGTCGATCGTGCGGTTCCGCGGGCGGGTGGATGCGGCGGCGGTCATGCGCGAGGTCGAGCGGCTTGCCGCGGCCTGAAGAACCAGCATGGACCGTGGACGCCGCCGAGGGCGGAGCCCCGCCCGAATGCGTTCTGAATCTGGTCAATAATTTCTGGCCGCCGACCAGAATACGTATTTGCGACGAATTTACATTGTATCGGCGCGGTTAACATTGCACTCGTGTAACTGATTCGACATGAAACTTCCAATCGGTGTTCGCTCGCGGGCGTCGCGCCGCGCGCGCGTGTTTTTCGGTTCTGTGCTGTCGCTGGGCGTCGTCGTTGCCGGACCGGTGGGATGTGGCGACCCGCTGGAGGCGGACGACCAGGTCAGGGTCGCGAGCCTGGTCTTCCCGGCCAATTATGTCTTCGACTTCGACAAGGATATCCGGGAAGATCTGGTGTTTCACCATGGCGGTACGGGCCAGACCAGCATCCTCTACGGCGAGACGGACACGATCTGGAACGAATGGCTGCCGCTGCCGTCGTCGCTGGACCTGCCGGATAGCTCCGGTTGGACGGCGGCTCGCGTGGCGGACTTCGACCTCGACCACAAGCCTGACCTGCTGTGGCACAACGGCGTGACCGGGGAGACGCAGGTGTGGTTCATGAACAACCGCACGCGGCTCGGTTTCACCATGCTGACGGCCTCGAATCCCGTCCCTGATATCAACCGGACCGACAGTACCGGGTGGAAGCTAGCCGGCGCCGCAGACTTCAACAACGACGGCGTCCCGGACATCCTCTGGCATCACGGCGGGTCGGGGGCGACCGAGATCTGGCACATGAACGTCCTCAACCGGCCCCGGAGATTCCGCCGGATCGACGCCGTCGCGGTGCCAAGCATCATGAATGTGCCAGACAGCTCGGGCTGGCGCCTTGTGGGAAACCACGACTTCAACCTCGACGGAAGGCTCGATCTCGTCTGGCACCACACCGCGAGCGGCATGATCAGCGTGTGGTTCATGAGCGACACAACCTTCCTCGGATCCGGGCAGGTGAACCGAACTCTTCCCCCGGGGCAAGCGGAGGTGGTCTCGACCGATCCCAGCGACGACGGGCCGCGCCCCCATATTCTCTGGCACAACCTGCAAGACGGCTTGTACTACCGGTGGGTCATGGGCGGCACAAATAGCCTCACCGTTCAATCCGCCGTCATTTTGGTCAGGCAGTCGTCCACCGGGCCGACGCCGGTGGAGGTGCGCGTGACCGATCCGAACCTGCACGTCATCGGTAACTAGGGGGTGGCGGTCGAGCCGTCGTCTCGATCAAAGGCGTCGCGTTACCCAGGCATTGTTCCATCGGCGACGTCCTCTTGCGATAGTGCGCCGGTCGTGTCGTTCGTCGATCTGCCGCTCGCGTTGTCGCCGGAGGGAAAGCTCCACCTCGATGCTGCCGTGGAATCGCCCGAGGGTCAGCCGCCCGAGGCCGCGCGAGAGATCGCCGACGCCTTCCGGCGCGGCGACGGGCACGGGCTGTTCCTGCTGGGCGCCGCGCAACCCGACGCGGCGCTGGCGCCGGCGCTGGCCTTCTGGCGCGACGTGGGACGCCTGTTTGTAACCCAGCTCTGCGCGATTCCCGACATCGAAGCGCTGCGCGCCGGGGTGAAGGTTGCGCCCGCGCGGGAGGAACTTTCCGCGCTGTCGGCCGCCGCCCCGCCCATGACCGGCGGCGAATATCTGACGCCGGCGGTGCTGGAGGCCCTCTGGGGCCGCATCGAAGCCGCCTTCCAGGAAGAGCTGGGCACGTGGGACGGAACCGTGGAGGCGTATCTGCGGCGGAAGAGCCCGCTGTGGAACCTGGTCGGGCGCGTCTGTTTTCACCTGGCCGAGAACCGGGGCGACGAGGACGCGCCCTTCGCCTTCGTCGCCACCTACACGACGCGCCTCGACGCGCAGGCCAAGGTGCAGCACGTGCCGCTGGGTCAGGCGCTGCAGGAATACGCGGGCGCGCGCAACAAGCCGGCGTTGCTGGCGCTGCTGATGCCCGTCAAGCGCGCCGCGCAGGCCAGCGCCGTGGCCAAGGACCTGGTCGACAGCGGGGCGGTCTTCCAGGCGCTGGCCTGGACACCGGCCGAAGCCCACCGCTTTCTCAAGGAGGTCCCGATCTTCGAAGCGTCGGGCCTGGTCGTGCGCATCCCGGCGTCCTGGAAGGCCCGGCGCCCTCCCCGGCCCGAGGTCCAGATCACCATCGGCAAGGGCGCAGCCTCCACCCTGGGCGCCGGAGCCATGCTGGACTTCTCGGCCGAGGTCACCTTGAACGGCGAGACGCTGACCGCGCGCGAGCTCCGCGAGATCCTGAACGCCACCGACGGGCTGGCGCTGGTTCGCGGCAAATGGGTGGAGATCGATCGCGAGAAGCTGGGCCAGATCCTCGCTCACTGGAAGGCGTTCGAGGCCTCGCGGGCGGGCGGCGGCGTCTCGCTGATCGACGGCCTGCGCCTGCTGGCCGGCGCGCGCATCGACGCCGACGATGCCGTCGCGCCAACCGAGGCGTCCGCGGAGTGGACGAAGGTGGTGGCGGGGGACGCGCTGGCCAAGACGCTGGCCGGACTGCGCAGCCCGGAGGGACTGCGCGCCATCGAGCCGGGGGTGGCGCTGCAGGCTGACCTGCGTCCCTACCAGAAGGTGGGATTGCGATGGCTCTGGTGGTTGCAGAGCCTGGGCCTGGGCGGCTGTCTGGCCGACGACATGGGCCTGGGCAAGACCATCCAGATCATCGCCCTCCTGACGCTGCTCAAACGCGACGGCGAAACCACGCCCAGTCTGCTGGTGGTGCCGGCGTCGCTGATCGCGAACTGGCGCGCCGAGCTGGCGCGCTTTTCGCCCGGAATCAGCGTGCTGATCGCGCACCCGTCCGAGATCCCCGGCGCCGAGCTGGCGGCGATGGAAGGGCAGCGCATCGACGGTCATGACGTGGTGATCACCAGCTACGGCGCCGTGCAACGCGTGCCGTGGTTCGCGACGCGCACGTGGAACCTGGTGGTGCTGGATGAGGCGCAGGCGATCAAGAACCCGGGCGCCAAGCAGACCCGCGCCGTCAAGGCCCTGCACGGCCGCGTGCGCCTGGCGCTGACGGGAACGCCGGTGGAGAACCGGCTGGGTGATCTGTGGTCGCTGTTCGATTTCATCTGCCCGGGGCTGCTGGGGACGCCCAAGGCGTTCAGCCGGTTCACCAAGGCGGCCGAGGCGCGCGCCCACGGGTTCGGCCCGCTGCGCGAGCTGGTGCGCCCCTACATCCTGCGCCGCCTCAAGACCGACCGGCACGTGATCGCCGATCTGCCCGACAAGACGGAGGTGCGCGCCTTCTGCGGCCTCACCAAGAAACAGGCCGCGCTGTACCAGCAAGCGGTCGACGAGCTGGGCGCCGCGCTGAAGGCCGCCGACGGGATCAAGCGCCGCGGCGTCGTGCTGGCCTCCCTGATGCGGTTCAAGCAGATCTGCAACCACCCCTCGCAGTGGCTGGCCGACGGCACCTACGCGGCGACGGACAGCGGAAAGTTCGCCCGGCTGTCAGAGATCGGCGAGGAGATCGCCGGCCGGCAAGAGAAGGCCCTGGTCTTCACGCAGTTCCGCGAGATGACGGCGCCCCTGGCCCGCTTCCTGGCCGGTGTCTTCGGCCGACCCGGTCTGGTCCTGTCGGGCGAGACCGACGTGAAGAAGCGCCAGGGGCTGGTCGATCAATTTCAGCGCGACGACGGCCCGCCCTTCTTCGTGCTGTCGCTCAAGGCTGGCGGCACCGGCCTCAACCTGACCGCGGCCACGCACGTCATCCATTTCGACCGCTGGTGGAACCCCGCCGTCGAGAGCCAGGCGACCGATCGCGCCTACCGCATCGGCCAGAAGCGCAACGTGCTGGTGCACAAGTTCGTCTGCCGCGGCACCGTCGAGGAGAAGATCGACGCGCTGATCGCGTCCAAGCAAAGCCTGTCGCGCGAGATCCTCGAGGGCGGCGGCGAGGCGGTCCTGACCGAGATGAGCGACGACGAGCTGCTACGCACTGTGGCTATTGACATCAGGACCGCGCTTGCGGAAGGCTGACGCGGCCATCGGTCACGGTGGCGCGGAGACCGAACTCGAAACAACACCAGGGAGATCGCAATGGACGCAGCACACGTTCGAATTCCGCGCGCGGTACCAATCTCTGTAATCTCGGATATTTGACGCTGAAAGACAAGACGCCGGAGAGGCGTCAGACCGCCGTCTTACCGCGCTCGATCACAAGCTCAATCTTCCCGCCCAGAGCGGCGGCGAGAGTCTGAAGAGTCTTGTAAGTGGGGTTCGCCTGGCCGCTCTCCAGCGTCGAGATCTCGCTTTGGTTCAGCCCGGTTTTCGCGGCCAGCTTTTTCTGGGTCCAGCCACGCTTGCGCCGCGCTTCGGCGAATCGGCGAGCCAGGCGGAAACGCTCACGGAAGTATTTCAGCTCGGCGACTGCCTCGGGCCCCTCAGCTTTGGGCTCTCGCCTTAACTGGACCATGAAGTCGGTGAACTTGGTTGCCATCGTCTGCCTCGTAGCCACTTAGCGTATGGGATAAAACCAATACCGTGCTCCCCGGCTGGTTGCCATAGGCTTCTTCGCACCGTGGCCATTGACATCAGGACGGCGCTCGCGGAAGGCTGACGCCGGCATGCCGCGCTACGGATATGGATACGGCGCCTTTCCCGAGTACGTGTCGGTGGCGGATCGGCGCGCCCGCGCCCAGCGAGAGGCGGCCAAGCTGGCCAAGAAGCGGGGTCGCGCCCTCACCCCGGTCGGCCCCATCCAGGGAATGAAGATCGTTCGCACGTTCTGGGGCAAGGCCTGGTGCCAGAACCTGGAGTCGTACAGTGACTTCGCCAGCCGCCTTCCGCGCGGCCGCAGTTATGTCCGTCACGGCTCGGTCGTCGACCTGCAAATCGCGGCCGGGCGGATCACCGCCCTGGTCAGCGGCTCTACCCTGTACGAGACGACGGTCGCCATCAAGCCGCTCGACCCGCGGCGCTGGAAGCAGATCGCGACGTCGTGCACCGGCAAGATCGATTCCCTGGTCGATCTGATCCAGGGCAACCTCTCGGAGGCCGTCATGCAGGTGGTGACCGACCGCGAGCGCGGCCTGTTCCCCGCGCCCAAGCAGATCTCGCTGGACTGTTCGTGCCCCGACTGGGCCGACATGTGCAAACACGTCGCGGCGGTGTTGTTCGGGGTCGGCGCCCGCCTGGATGATCAGCCGGAGCTGCTGTTCAGGTTGCGCGGCGTCGACCACCTGGAGCTGGTCGGCAAGGCGGCGACAGGCGGGTCGCTGCTGGGGGGGCGTTCAAAGGGGAAGCGGAAGATCATCGCGACCGCAGATCTGTCGGCGCTGTTCGGGATCGAGATGGATGCGGGGGTGGCGCCGAAGACGGTCAAGAAGGCCAAGAAGCGCTAGTCAGGCGTCCTGGCCGACGGAAATTCTCTTGCGAAGTCGGGAGGAGGTGGAGCCGGCAGAACCGGGGCAGCGGGTCCGGACGGCGGCGAGGACGCCTCGCCCACCGACGGGGGAGCTGGCGGGAGCGACGCGCCCCTCCTCACCGGCTGCGTCGACAAGGTGACGGGCGACAACACGACTCCCGCGGCCAGCAGCCCGACGGTCACGCTGACCTCGTTCGTGGTGGGCGGTGTCGGGGGTGCCGCGGTACCGGCTTACGCGGGCGCGGCGGACTGACGCGATCGTCGCGTTACTCCAAACCCCACCACATAGGCCAAGCACCACATCGTCATCGTCCGGAGGTGCACTGACGTAGGACCGTTCGCCCGGCGAGCACGAGGAGGCATCCTTTCCGCGCGTGCAGCGCGATCGTCGTCGGATACCGTGGATAAAGCTGCTCAGGGGTACACCGTCATCGTCCATTTACTATTGGGGAGGCGAAGGGAGCACCTTGGAACGACCTTTCGTCGTTATCGCCTCGAACCTGTTGGCCGTCGCCGACCAGACTCGTCCCGAAGTTACGTCCGCCGTGAACGACACTTTGTCGCCGGATAGGCCCGCGGAGAATTCAAGCAGGTGCCCCTGCCGCCAACCGCCGAACTCGTGCCAGAGCCCCGTGTCCCCATCCTTCCCGGGATCCACCAGGCGAATCGCCCCTTGTTGTCCTGCTGCCAATCCCTCGAGACCCTTCGCAGCGACCATCACGGCAAAGCCCTCAAAGCGCCCAAGCGGGAGCACCAGGAACTCCTGGTCGGGAGACCAAACGTCCGCGTAGTAACCAAACGACTGCTGCAAGGAAGCGGCATCGTCTGGAACAAATTCCCTCCCCGCCCCGGCCTTGTCGCGCAAATACAACCGCTCCACCTCCCAGACTCTCTGAATCCCATCGGGACTTATCACGTGCCCGCAGACTTCCACTGCCGTTCCATACCGTTTGTTCTCAAGGACCGAGATCGTGTGGCCCGCGGCGCAAATCGACACGGGTTTGCCCACGCTCTGGGGTAGCGTTTGCTTGTGGCAGGCAATCACCGTCGCCACAACGCCGATCGCGATCGCCCGTCCGCTAAGCGAGCTCCTGTTGGAGCCCTTCACCATATGCGCGGGGCGTCCGGAGGGACCACAACCACACCGGACAGGAAGGGATAGGTTTTGAACGGCGACCGCTCGTACAGCGCAGGACCTATCTGGTTCCAATGGACCTCGTACACAAACCCCGACGAGAACAGCCACGTATGCACTCCACCACGTGAGATCCCGACGCCAAACCGAATCCTTCCACACTGCTGCAACAGACGCAGATCCTGTTGCGTCGCCTCGGCGGCAAGGCCGAGACCCGAAAAGCTCTTGAAGCTGGGATCTGTCTTTGGCGTAGGTTCGTAGTTGATCAGCTGAGCACCAATCCTGATGCCATAGTAGTCGCCGCCGTTGCGAATGCGCCGATAGGAATACGGATGCTCCGCCTGAGCGTCGCGGGGATGATTCACGTCCGGATTGTAGTAGAGGGCCGTCCATCTCTGGGCGTCGACCAGGTACTTGGCGACGCTGGTTCCCCTGTCCCGTCTCTTCTGCAACTCGCCTCTGACACTCGGCATACCCGCCTTGTCGAACGCCTCCGCGAGAACGTTGAACACGTAGGTGATGCAGTTCGTCTTGACGAGCCCCCCTACCCTCGCGTGGCAGCGCTCATCTGCAGCTGGGCAGCTGTACCGGCTACCAACCTCGTGGCCATGGTCCCGATACAAGTTCATCATGGCCTTTTCGGCAAGCTCGCTGAAGCCGGGCACGTCATGACCCGTATCGGCTCGGCGCCCGGCGAGGTTGCGTCCTGCTCGCAACCTCGGAAACGATAGAAACGACGCACGCCCTCCATGGCGAGTTCGAACAGGTCGGCCGCCGCCGATCGCCGACGCCGCAGCAGACCCCGGATGACGATCTGCGTGTCGAGGACGGCTCTAGACCGTAATCGAAACCTCTTCGGCGTCCTCGATCCCGAGCAACCGGAGCAGCGTCTTATCAAGAATCATCACTTCCTCACTTGGCCGGCGCCTTGGGCTCCTTGAGGCGGCGCGGGCGAAAGTGGGTGTGGGCCCCTGCCTGATACGTCTCGAGGCCCATGCTGCGCGGAGACTTCGCGTCCTCGGGCCGCGCCGTGAAATCGCTCAGCTGCTGAAGGCCCTGCCGTGAGCCACATTGTCCGACCTGGGTGAAGATCGCCAGGTTGTCGGCGTGCAGGGTCTTGCCCGCGTACCAGAGGCAGCTCAGGTGAGCCAGGTTCTCCTGGGCATCCAGGCGAAAATCCTCCAGGCAGTAGGCCGTCAGCCCGTCCTCGAGGTGCTTCGGATCCCTGTCGGCCAGGGCCCATTCCGCACACCGGTCTCCCAGCTGCAACAGAGGCAACCAGTACTCCTTCGGAATCTGCTCGCGGACCTGCTGTCGCAAGGCGGGATCAGCCTTGCGGTAGGCGCCGGCGATCTCGCTGAACTGGGTGTCCAGCGGCGACGGGACCTCTTCCGGCAGACCCGCCTTCGCGGTCTCGAGGAGCTCCACCAGGACGAAGAAACCATCACCCGCAAGATCCACTTTCCCTGCTGCCATTGGCGGACTCCCTTCGACGCCGGCCCGGGCCCGGGCTGTAATCCTGCCCTACTACGGGAACACCGCCAAGCGGCGATCCGCCGGCGTGCCAGCCAGGCTGAACTCAAGCTGGGGGTCCTTTCGACCGAAAGCAACGCAATGAAAAAGAACACCGGATTCTTCCTGCTCGCGACTTTTTCCCTGCTGGTCACGGCTGCAGTGGCGTTGCACGGCTGCGGAACCAAGGAGCAGGCGGGCGCACCGATGACCCCGACGGCGCCGAAATTCACCATCGTGGGCTCCGGGAGCTAAATCCATGAAAAACTATTCTTTCCTGATTGCGGTCACCTTGTTCGCCTCGATCGCGCTCGCGGGACCACTCCCGGGCGGCGGCGATCCGGCCTCTGTCAAGGTGAAGGTCTACGGCGTGTATGCATCCACCAGTCCGCAGTGTACCAATCCCATCAACGTGTTCTTGAAAAGCACCGGTGACTACGTGGATCTCCTCAAGAACCCCGATCTGGGCGGCGGGGACCTTCCCGACGGCACCTACGAGTGCGTCATCATCAAGATGTCGGACGTCATCAGGCACACCCCGAAGGTGACGGACTCGACCTGCGTGGCGGGCACGGAATACAGCGGCGAGGTCTGTCGCGCTGGCGGAGATGGAGGCATGGCCACCAACCTCGATGGGTCGACCATCACCTGCACAGGAGATGGGACCAGCACCGGCGCCGGAGATGACACCGTGTTCATGTTCATGACCACCGACCCCAGCGCAAGCACCACCGGCAGTCGCGCCTTCGAGCTTCCGCTGGCTGCGGGCGACGGCAAAGGGATCAAACTGGGAGCCCCACTCGTGATCTCATCGACCACCAAGGCCAAGTTCGTGGTCGACGCCACCGGCGGCGTGGTTCCTGGCGGCGGCGATTGCGGGATCAATCCCCCGAAGTTCCGATTCGAGAAGCTCTAGGCCGGCTCGACAGAGTCGGCCGGCTGCCGGGTCACGCGGCCTGCGCGGGCGATCACCGAGCCGCCCGCCTGCGTACGCGGCCGGCGGTCACCCGCCGTCCTGGCGCCGTCGACGAACGGGACGCTGGAACTCGGGCCGGCGCTGCCCACTTCCCGATCAGAGCAGAAAACTCAGCCTGTGCGCGCGGACGCGAGGCGAAAATCGCCTTCATTTGGAGGTCGAGCGAGACCTCCGGATCACGGTTTTCGAGCTTCGCCACGCGCGGCTGACTCGAACCTATTCGCTTCGCGAGCTCTGCCTGCGAGAGGTGGCTGCGTTCGCGCAGCGTCCTAACCACGCCCCCCAGCCGCAGCTTCGCTTCGAGAAGCGCCTCCTCCGCCGCCGTCAAGTCGAGCAGTTCTCCGACCGAGCCGATCTTCCACCCGGCTCGCTCAAGCCGCTGCCGCTGTATTTTCGTCATGGTGCGTCCTCTCGCTTGAATGCAGCCAGTCGCCTGCGACAGTTCGACAATATGTCCTCAGGGGTAGCCCTCGTCTTCTTCTGAAAATGTCCAACACGGCAATCGCCAGGTTGCCGACGTAGTAGATCACCCTCCACTCAGCCTTCTTCTCGATATCGCGGATCCGCAGTTCGTGACATCGGGGGTCGAGGACTGGGAGGGACCTCGACTCGGGCATGGTCAGCTTCTCCCCCACCTGAACCCTCCTCAAGAGCCCACCGGCCTCGATCCGCGCCGCTCGCGACATGGGTGGTGTCTATATGCCGAATCCGGCATAACTGCCACCGCCATCGACGCCGCCGGCTTTGTCGGGCCGTCGGCCACCGCCAGGTTCGCTGAAGCACCGGGGTGGCGTGGGCATCACCTGCCGTTGTCGGCCGGGCGTCCCGGAAGTTGCGCCCGGCGGGGTCTGATCATCGGCGCCCGCTGCGCCCCCTGCCCTCAGCTCCGGCTGATCACCCACATATACGATTGCACGTCGATCAGGTCGCGCGCGCCCAGCCGCCACGTCGCGCATCCGATCATGCGCGACGAGATGCACCAGCTGATCCGCCTGCTGTTCCAGGTCGCCTCCGATGCGCTGACCGCGTACAAGGAACACAAGCACGACAGCGGCGTCATCGACTTCATCGACCAGGAAACGAAGGCCCTGGAGTTGCTCCGCCGCCCCGACGTCCGCGCCGAACTGGCCCGGCAGATCGATCTGGTCCTCATCGACGAGTTCCAGGACACCAGCCCCATCCAGCTGGCGATCTTCCTGGAGCTGGCCTCGCTGGCGGCCGAATCGATCTGGGTGGGCGATCCCAAGCAGGCCATCTTCGGTTTCCGTGGCACCGACCCGGCGCTGATGGACGCGGCCATCGAATCGTTGACCTCGACGACCACCGATCCGGACCTGGTGGCAGAGGCGGTGCGCGCCGTCAGCGGTGGTCGCCTGGAACGCCTGGACACCTCGTACCGCAGCCGGCCCGAGCTGGTCGCCGTCACCAGCGAGATCTTCGCGCCCGCCTTCGCGCACCAGGGCATGCCGGAAGAGCGAACGCGCCTGCAGGCCAACTTGAAGGCGAACCAGGAACCCGAAGGTCTCGGTCATTCGTTTGAATACTGGCCGCTCGACCCCGCCGGACGCACCGGCGGCGAACCACTGGCGGATGCCGTCGCCGCGGGCGTTCGAGAGCTGCTGGCCCGCGCAACCCCGGTGCGCGACCGAAACGATGGAACGGCGCGACCGACCCGTCCTTCGGATGTGGCTGTCCTGTGCCGGACGAACAAGCAGTGCCAGTGGGTCGCGAACGCCCTCGCCGCGCTGGGTGTGCCGGCGGTGGTGCCGCAGATGGAGCTCCTCGACACGGCGGAGGCCACGCTGGTGATGGCGGGGCTGCGCCTGTGGGTGGATCCCGGAGACGCCCTCGCGGCGGCGGAGGTGGCCCGCCTGGTCTCGTACCCGGCCGACCTGGACGGCCTGGTGGCGCGTGTCCTGGACGAACCCGGGCCGGGCGCCTTCCGCGATGACCCGGCCGTCGCCGCGATTGTCGCCGCCCGGGTGCGCAGCCCGGACACGGGCCCCATCGCCGCGATTGATGCCGTGATCGCCGCCGGCGACCTGCGCGCGCTGTGCGCCGCCTGGGGAAACAGCGAGCAGCGCCTGGCCAACCTGGATGCCCTCCGCAGCCACGCGGTCTCGTACGCCGGCGAGTCATCCGCCAGCGGCGCGGCCGTCACGCTGGTCGGCTTGCTGCGCTACCTGGAGTCGATGGTCGACACCTGGGGCTGGGACGCGCGCCGCACCGACAGTCAAGCGCTGCGGGCCGACGCGCCCGCGGTCACCCTCTCGACCTGGCACCGCGCCAAGGGCCTCGAGTGGCCGGTCACGATCCTGTTCGGTCTGGAGACCCTGCGCGCCCCGCAGGCCCACGGCACGCACGTCATGACGGATCGCCAGGGCTTCGACGTGGCCGACCCGCTGGGCGGACGCTGGATCCGCTTCTGGCCCAACCCCTACAGCAACGCCGTCCAGAACGGCCCGGTGAAGACGGCCTTCCAGGGTTCGCAGGCCTACGGCGAGCTGGTCGCGCGCGCCGACCGCGAGGCCCTCCGCATCCTCTACGTCGGCTGGACCCGCGCCCGCGACCGCCTGATTCTCGCCGTGCAACGTGGAAAGCTGAAGGGCGGCCTGGTCGGAAAACTGGGCACGCTCAATCCCCCGTTGATCTCCGAGCCGCCCGCCGCGACGCCGGCGGGAGATGCGGTCGTCACCTGGGCGGGCCGTGACGTGACGATATCCGTGGCGCCCAGCGCACCGGCGATGGCGGTGGTGGTGGCAAATGAACCGGGCACCGTGACCGTGGGGCGCCCGGCGATAGCCCGAGCGCCGGCCCGGATGTTACCGTCGGCTGCAGCCCCGGTGCCGTTGACGCCTGGGGAGACCGTGGTCCTGGGCGAACGGATCCCCGTCCGCGGCGGCGGGGTGGACATGACGGCGATCGGCAACGCCGTCCACGCCTTCCTCGCCGCCGATCGCCCTGCCCTCCTCGCCGACGAGCGCCTGGCGATGGCCGACGCCATCCTGAGGCGGTTCCGCGTCAACGAGAACCTCGAAGCATCGGACCTGCTCGAGGTCGCCAGTCGACTTTGGCGCTGGATCGACGCCCGCTTCACCGGCGGCCGCCTACACCGCGAATGGCCGGTGCTGTTGCGAACCCCCGCCGGCACCGTCCTATCCGGCACCGCCGACCTCGTCGTGACGACCCCCGCCGGCATCGTGGTCATCGACCACAAGACCTTCCCCGGCCTGAACCAAGCCGCCCTCGCCCGCGCCCAAACCTACTCCGGCCAGCTCGCCGCCTACAGCGCCGCCGTCTGCGCCGCCACGGGCGCGCCGCCGGCCTCGACGTGGATTCACTTTCCGATTCTCGGACAGGTCGTCGAGGTGTCCCT
>DASRQT010000315.1:0-2155 GCA_035696485.1 Polyangia bacterium
CCCGGCGGAACCACCCGAACCACTGACGGTCCCGCCTGCGCCACCCGCGCCGCCCGTGCCTCCAAGTCCGCCGGACCCGCCAGTGCCGCCCTTGCCGGATTGCCCCCCAGTCCCCGTTGCGCCACCCGATTGACTGCTTCCACAACCCGGCGCGGCGACGACAGCAAGGACGCCGACCAGGACCCACGGAACGATTCTTTTAGTCAAAACAAGCTCCTAGACGCCAGGGGGCTCTTGCAGCAGGCACCAATCCCGTGCCCCGACGTGATTCTGCCGGTTTGGGTGTGCCACCGGTAGCACAGCACGCCGGGGTTGCGAATGCCAGATCCGGCATGGGCGGAAGCGGGGAAGGGGTTGCTTCGTGCAGAAAGTCCGCGAGGTTGGCGGGCTGAGTCTTGCGGCACGCGGGCTGCATCGGTGGTGGGCGCAGGGGGTTCCAATAAAGATGAAGGCAGCGATCGCAATCGAGACCATCGGAGATCAGGCTGACGACGCCATGAGCCGCTATGCGGTCGGCGAAGACGACGCGTTCGATGCACTTTATGGCGCGCTGGCGCCACGGCTTTACCGGTACTTGCTACGCCTCACGCGCGACCCTGCGCGGGCCGAGGATTTGCTGCAGCAGACCATGCTGCAGATTCACTGCAAGCGGGAGATCTTCTTCCACGGCGCCGAGGTGGCGCCCTGGGCGTTCGCGATCGCGCGGCGGCTCTTCATCGATAACATCCGCAAGCACCGTCGCGAGGTGGCGGGCGACGAATGGCTCTTCCAGATCGAGCCGGCGCGCGAACACGCGAGCGACGAGCTGCTGCATGCCAAGCGAGTGGCGCGAACACTGGAGCACGAGCTGTCGCGGCTGCCCGACCAGCACCGGGTGGCGTTCGAGATGATCAAGCTCAAGGGCCTGTCGGTGCGCCAGGTGGCCGACACGCTGGGCATCAGCGTGAACGCTGTAAAGTTGCGCGCGCATCGCGCCTACGTCGCGCTGCGCGCGTGTGTCAGCCGGAACGACGTCGGGCCCTGCCAGTGGCCATGAACGACCATAGGCGCTACCTTCTCGTCTGCCCGGGACTTCCGGGGGTGCAAGGAGGCGAGCCATGGCGAGTGCAGTGCTTTTTCTTGGTTGGAATCGGCCCATCGTCGGCCGGGAGAATGATGCCTGGAAGTTCCTGATGGGCGAGGGCCAGCAGATCCTGGCCGGTTTTCAGAAAAAGGGATTCTTCGAACGAACCGAACAGCTCGCGCTCACGCCTCACTGCGGAAGCACCAATGGAATGATCTTGCTGTTCGGCGAACGCGCCAAGCTGGACGAGATGCGACGTACCGACGATTTCGAGCGCTTCTCGCTGCAGCTGATGACTCTGTTCGACGGCTACGGCGTCGTTCCTGGGCTGAACCGAGAAGGCCTGGAGAAGGCCTTCGAGCGCAACAAGGATCTCAATAGGTAGCCCGGGCGACCGAGCGCCGGAGCGATCAAGGTGTGATCGTCAGCTTCACGAACCGCGGGTAATAGATCGTGGTGTCGCTCCGCAGCGTGGGGAGACCGGCGAAGGTGTTGGTCGCGTAGCTGGCGACCAGATCGGCTCCTGACAAAAATGGGTGGGCCTTGGCCGCGTAGACGAAGGCGTTTTCTTGGTCGTCCTCGGGCGGCCGGAAAATTGGGCGTGGCGCGGGCCAGGGCCCCTCGACGTGATCCGCGAAGCTGATGGCAACGGTGGTCTTGCCAAAGCCGTCGGAGCGGACGAAGACGAACTTCCCCAGCCGCTCGTCGAAATGCAGCGAACACTCCGGCCCGGCGTCCGCCAGCACCACCGCCGGCGTGGCGCCGGCCGCGTACGACGACCCGTCCCACCAGGCCATCGCGTCCAGCCGGCCCGCCGCCAGATCGGCCGCCGGCCAGCGGGCGACAAAGCCGGCGTGATCGCCGGGCTCGCGCACCGCCAGGCCGAACACCTGGTCGCCGCGGCGAACCAGCGCCGTCGCCAGGTTCAGGCCGGGCGGCATCGCGATCTCAGCCAAGAACTGCGGATTCCATTGCTGGGGATCGGCATCGGGATTGTCTATCAAGACGGCCCGCCACCCGTCCGCCTGGAATCCCAGCCCCTGCCCGGGCGCGGCCTTGATGCGGGCGAAAAATACGACCAGGCGGCCGTCG
>DASRQT010000316.1:0-8169 GCA_035696485.1 Polyangia bacterium
TCACCGTCTGGATCGGCAACCCCGGCGCGCGCGACTTCTATCAGCGCCTCGGCTACCGGGTGCTGTCCGAGGTGTTACAAAAGGAGATCGTCTGAGGAATCTAGCGCCTGCGGGCCTGACGGGCCCACACGAGGTAGATCAGCGGGGCGACCACCAGGGAATAGGACATCAGTTGACCGATGCGGCCCTGCGGGCCCAGGACCTCGGTCGCGTCGTGGAAACCCTGGCTGCCGTGAATGACGCCGCTCTCCGCCAGCTCGTGGACGCCGTAGATCACCAGCTGGAGCAGGAAGATCCCCAGGAAGACCGCCGTCACCTTGAGCACGACACCGAGGTTGAGGCGGCTGCTGTAATGGCTCCAGAACCAGGCCAGTAAACCCGCGCCCAGCAGGCCCAGGCAGGCGCCCACGACCACCAGCGCCGCCTGAGCAGGTACGTGCGAGGCGCGCAGGGCCAGCGCCTGGACGCCAAGATAGAACACCGCTTCGAGCCCCTCGCGCGTGACCAGCAGCGCCGTCACCAGCGCCACGGCGGCCACCGCGTGGGCTCCGGGCGGGGACCCCGGGGCGCCGACGGCGTGACCTATCTGCGATTCGATGCGCGCCTTCATGTGCCGGCCCATGCGCAGCATCTGCCACAACAGCGCGCCGACCAGCGCGGCGGCGGCCAGGGCTGCGATCCCCTCGTAAAGCGGCTGGTTGGGGACCTGCAACCACAGCCACGCGCCCCCCAGACAGGTGACCACCGACATCGCCAGCCCGATGCGCACGCCGCGAATCAGCGGCGCGCGGTGGGTACGGCGCAGGTAGGCGACAATGACCCCCACGATTAGGAACGACTCGAGGCCCTCGCGGAAGGTGACCAACAGCGCCTGGAACATGCGGGACGCCAATAGTACCGCGATGACACGGCGGCGCCACGGGATGATAACCTGCTCCAGATTCGGCCATCGGCGGCAGTCCCACCCAAGGAGGCATGATGCGACGGACGACGGCAGGCGCGGGGCAGGCACACTCGAGGGTCCTCGGGCCGGGTATCGCGCTGGCCGTGGCCCTGTGCGTGGGCATGACGCTTGGCGCCGCGCGGCCGGCTCACGCCGACGATGCCGCCGGCCACTATAACCTGGGCCTGCAGCTCAAACGCGAGGGGAAGATTCCAGAGGCCATCGCCGCCTGCGAGAAGGCCATCTCCCTGCGTCCGGACTACGCCGCCGCCCACCTGACCCTGGGCAATCTGTGGCGCCAGCAGGGCAACTACGAGAAGGCGGTCCAGTCGTACGAGAAGGCGGTGAAGCTGCAACCCAAGGACGTAACGGCGCGTGCCAATCTGGGCGCCGCGTATGTGCGCATCAAACGGGTCGACGACGGGATTCGGGAGCTGGAGACGGCGCTGGAGCTCAAGCCGGACGAGTACGAATCGCGCGTCTCGCTGGGCTTCGCCTACCGAAGCAAGGGAGACTACCCGCACGCCATCGAGCATCTCCAGAAGGCGACCGAGCTGAAACCGAACGAGCCTCAGGCCTGGACGAACCTGGGGGTGGCCAAGTCCAAGGCCGACGACAAGCCCGGGGCGATCTTCGCGTTCAAGAAAGCCATCGCGCTCAGGCCTGCCGACGGCGAGCTGCACTTCAACCTGGCCACAGTATACCGACGCCAGCGGAACACCGAGGAGGCCATCGCCGAGTACAAGAACGCGGTGGCCTATAACCCGAAGCTGGCCAGCGCCTACTACGATCTGGGTATCCTCTACGCGCAGGAGAAAAAGACCGAGCAGGCCAGGGAGGCGTTCCAGAGCTTCCTGCAGTACGCCAGCAGCGACGACGCCGCCCGCAAGGACGCCGAGGAGCGCCTCAAGACCTACCAGGGCTACGAAGACAAGAAATCCCAGAAGGCCCGCAAGTAACTGGCGGCCGAGGGGTGGCCTAGAACCTGACGCCCATGAAGATGCGTAGCATCTGGGCGGCGGTGGCGCCGGCGGCGTCCTGGAACCAGATGGTGGCGGGGCGTTCCAGCGCACCCAGGGGCCACAGCACGGCCCAGGTGGCGCCGCAGTAGAAGCCCTCGGCGGTGTTGCGATAGTTCACGCCGACGTTCATCTCCAGGCCGTAGCTCAGCGAGTTGCCGGGCGTGGCGACGGGGACCTGCGCCATGCGGTAGATGACGCCGCCGTTGAGCCCGAGCTGACGCGTGTTCTGGAGGTCGAACCAGTAGGCGACCTGCGGTTTGACGTAGATGGTGTTGGTGACGGTGCCGACGATTTGGCGGTGCAGTATTTGGTCGATGTGGTAATCGGGCGAGAACTTGAAGTCGTTGAGCCGATGATCGTTGTGCGGCTGCTGCACGAACTTCCAGCGATAGTTGAGGTATGAGGACGGGTCCTCGGCCTGGTCGCCGGTGGCGCCGCCGGTCTCGAACCCGATGAACAGCGTGTCTCGGTACAGGCGCAGCTCGCTGGCCATGACCCAGCCCAGCTGCCGCAGGGTCATCTGCGTGTCGTCCGCGGCCAAGGGACCAGGGTGATCGACCTTGCCAAAAACACCAATGCCTTCGAACTCTATCGTTAAAGCCTTAAAGTAAAGCTTGAACCAGACGTCGGGGGTAAAAACAATCGCGTTGATGGCCAGCAGCTTCTTCGGGAGCTGTTCGCGGTTGGGGGGCTCGGTGGTCGTCGCGGCGCCGGAAGCCGGCTGCTGTTGCGGGTCCACCAGCACGTCGTTGCCCTGGTTTCGGTAGACCAGCTGCAGCCCGTAGTTCACGACCACGTCGCCGCGGTCGATGCGTTCGCGCAAGCGAACCGGATTGTCGATCTTGGTGATGGCCCCCATGGCCTGAAAGACGTCGTCGTTTTGCGACAGGTCGATCGGGTAGCCCCCGGGGACATCGCGCCCATACCGGAGCTGCTGCGACGTCAGCCCCTGCGCGCCCAGGTCCCACGACAGCGCCATCTGGTGGCCGTAAAGCTGCGTCAGCGCCATCACGCGGTCGACGCTGGTGCCGCCGTCGCAGTCGGGGCAGTTGCCGTCGTTGTAGGCGATGCCGCGTCCCCAGTGCCAGGGCATGCGGCCGAAGCGCAGCGACCCGAACTCGGTGTCGATCTCGGCCCAGGCGCGCTTGGCGCGAATGCTGGAGACAAAGCCGTTCTGCCCGACCTCCGGGGGGTACTGCGTGGTGTAGAGGTAGTTTGCGGAAGCGCCGCCCGGCGGATCTGTCGGCAAGCGGTTGAGGCCGATCAGCGAGTCGGGCGTCGAGCCCAGCAGCGTGTTGTCGAGGACGTCGAACTGGGTGTGAACCCGCACCTGATCGGTGACGTTGATGGTCGGTTCGATGCGCAGGCGCAGGTTCGCGCCGCCCACGTTCTTGTGGCCGCAGGCCGCGCCTGGTTGACCGGGAGCGTTGGTGACGGCGCCGGCCATCTCGGGGACCGGGCACTCGAGCGGCGTGGGGAAGGGCGGGGTGCCGTTGAAGCTGATGCCGTGGGCGTCGACCCGTTGCAGGTTGGTGTAGCCCTGCCCCAGGAAGAAGTTGTGCATGTAGTCGGCGCGCAGGCGCAGATAACCGTCGAACTCGACGATCTGCATACGGCGCTTGTTCTGTTCGGCGTAGCCGGCCAGCGGTTCCAGGTCGCTGGGGCGGGTCTCGTCGGCGGGTGCCTCCTCGGCCGGGCCTTCGTCCTTGGGGCTCTGTCCCATCGGTTGCGCCGGTGGCATGCCGCCGCCCGGCTGGCCGAAGCCGCCGCCGCCCATCTGTGCCGAGGCGCGACCGGCCCCGAGCAGCGTCAGGCCGGCGACAACGGCCGAACGCGCAAGAACGATTCCCCTGATTTTTGATCTCACGATGACATCCCTGATGGCGGCGACGCGTGCGCGCACAGCTCGAACAACACGCCGCCTGTGTCTGAAGGGTGAATGAAGGCCACCATGTGGCCGCGCGCGCCCGGCCGCGGCACCTCGTCAATGAGGCGCACGCCGGCGGCCTTTAGGGTGGCCAGGGCAGCCGGGAGGTCGTCGACCTCGAAGCAGATGTGGTGCAGGCCGGGACCGCGCCGATCCAGGAACTTCTGCAGACCGGCGTTGCCGGCGGGGGCGATCAGCTCGACGGCCTCGGCCGCGGGCGGCTGTCCCGGCAGGCCGGGGTGCAGAAAGACCACGTCGGTCTTCTGATCGACGACGTGTTCGCGCGCCCCCTCCTGCAAGGCAAAGACCTGTTGCAGGCCGTGCGCGAATCCATCGCGATCCTCGACGGCAATGGCGACGTGATCGATACGCTTGACCTTGATCATGAGACGTCGTTAGGGGGCTTTTGCCGAGGGGGGAAGCGGGCTTGGGCCCGAAAAAGGTCCGCAACTTATACCAGCACCTCGCCCTTTTGAAAGTGGAATGCGGCGCGCGCGGACCTATGATGAGGCGATGGCGGATTCGACCGGAGCCTGGGTCCGGGGGTTGCCCCGGCGGGAGCCCCCGCCCGCACTAACCTGCAAAAGGGTCTGGCCGTGCCGGTGACGAACCCGCTCGGTCGCCTGTGTGGCCAGCTGCTGTCCGTCGGCTTCGACGGCCACACGGCACCCGACGATCTGCTGCGGCGAATCGCGGCGTCGGAGGTCGGTGGCGTGATGCTGTTCCGCCCCAACATCGCCAGCGGCAACGCCGGGCAGGTGGCGGCGCTGGTCGCGACGCTGCGCCGCGCGGCGCCGGCCGACGCGCCTGTGATCGTGTCCGTGGATCAGGAGGGCGGATTGGTGCAGCGGCTGCGGGCGCCGCTGACCGAGTGGCCGCCGATGCTGTCGGTCGGGGGCGCCGGCGATCCGGCGCGGACCGAACGGGTCGGGCGGGCGCTGGGCGAAGAGCTGGCGGCGCTGGGCATCGGGTGGGATTTCGCGCCGGTCCTCGACGTGCACACCAACCCGGACAACCCGGTCATCGGCAACCGCGCGTTCGGATCGACGCCGGCGGACGTGGTGGCGCACGCGCTGGCGTTCTGGCGAGGGCTGCGGGCCGCCGGGCTGGTCGGCTGCGGGAAACACTTCCCCGGTCACGGCGACACGCGCACCGATTCACACCTGGAGCTGCCCGTGGTCGACCACGACCTGAGGCGGTTGCTGCAGGTCGAGCTGCGACCCTTTGCCGAGGCGGCGAAGGCCGGGATTGACGCCGTGATGACCGCACACGTTCTGTACCCGGCCCTGGATCCGGATCGCCCCGCGACCTTGTCGCCGCGCATCTTGACCGACCTCCTGCGTGGGGAGATGGGCTTCGCCGGGGTTATCGTATCGGACGACCTGGGCATGAAGGCGGTGGCTGACCGCTATCCCATCGAGGAGCTGGCGGTGGACTCCGTGGTCGCGGGGGCCGATCACCTGCTGGTGCGCGAACCGGAGGCGCGCCAGCAGGCCGCCTTCGAGGCGCTGATCCACGCGGCGGAATCGCGGACGGCGGTCCGCGCGCGCGTCGAGGAGAGCGCGGCGCGCGTGGCGGCGATGAAGCGGGCGGTGCGGGTCGGCATGCCGGCGCCGGCGGCCTCGCTGCCGTCGCTGCTGGGAACGCCGGCGCACAAAGCCCTGGCGGGCTCGTTCAAGGCGGTCGCCACCGAAACGCCCGTGGCCCAATCCCCCGTCAGCAGCAGCTAAGCGTCTTCCGATCCGGTCCTTCGCCCCGCGTAGCGGGAGGGTCCGCGGCATTCACCGGATCTTCTCGAACGACGCCGAGAAGATCGGGCGCAGCGCGGTTTTGCCGACGAGGAGTTTGCCGGAGCCGGCCCAGAAGACGCGGATGCCCTCGACGGGCGCCGACGGTGGCAGGTCCCAGGTGGTGTCGCCGGTTGGGTTGTCGAATTCAGCCAGGAGGACCAGGCGCGTCGGCTTGGTCGCCGGTGTCTCCAGGAACGCCAGGCTCCTGCCATCCTTGGACCAGACCGGCGCGCTGGCCACGACCGTCCGTCCGCGTCGCGGATAGACCTGCACGCCATCGACGGCGACGAACGTCGTCTCCGGTTCTCCGCCGACAAATGCCAGCCGGTCGTTTTGCGGCGTGAACGCAAAATGCAGCCCCTCGCATTTGATGGGACGAGAACCTCCTGTGATGGGCTGGATGACAAACAGCCGGGTCGGGAGCGCGGGCTTGTCGGCACCGGCGGACGGAGGCTCGGGCTTCGTCGGCTTCGTCGGCTTCGTCGCCACGCGCGCTGCGGCGCGGGGTTTGGACGCCGTTTTGCGCGTGCGGGTCACAATCCTTGTCGGGGTGGGGCGAGCGGCGATCGCGGCCGCCGCTGGTGGCGGCGTTGGGACAACCTCGTAGATCAGCCGGTCTTCGGTCAGGAAGCGGAGATCCTTGGGAGGCTCGTCGTTGTGCGGAGCGGTGACGACGCGGAACTGTCCCAGGCGGCGCCCCTGGTTGTCGACCACGACGATCTGGTGGCGCCTGGGCGGCGCGCGCCGCACCGGTTTGACCGGCGGCGGGGTCGAGCGCACAAACAGCGCGTGCAGCTTCCCCGGTGAGAAACGCAGCTCCGCCGGTTCGACCTTGAGCTGCTTGGCCAGCTTGTCGCGAATACCCGCCAGCCAGTCTTTTTCGGTGACCTCCTTGAAACCGACGTCACCGAAGGGCTCGGGTGACGGCGCGCTGGCGATTCCGCCGCGGGCTGGCGCATCGCTCGAGGTCGACGGCGAGGTCGACAACGGCGACAGAGCCCGCTGGTCGCTTGCGCCGGCGTCAGGTCGACCAGCCGCTGATTCGCCCGCCGGCGCGGCCATTCGCCTTGGCTTGCGCGGCACCTCGACGGGTTCGGCGCTGGTGGCGCAACCCACAAACAAGAGCAAGGTGCTTAGCGACCGGAGGCGCGACATGAAAGGGGGGTAGGGTACCCTGGATGAAGCGGTCATTCACATTCCCACGGCGACGTGAGGCGCCGCCCGACGGCCTTGGAGAGGGTGCTCAGGACGCGCGCAGACGTTCCAGCATCGCGGGGTGTGTCCGCACGCGAAACACGACCCCGTCGTCCTGGTAGCTTTCGCCCAGCACCTCGCACGAGGCGAAGATCTCGCCACGGCGCTGCTGGCGGTCGTAGGGGACACACACCTCCCCTTCGACGAGGCCGAGGGAGAAGAAGGCGATCAGCCCCAGGCGCAGCGCCGCCACGTCGGACGGCCGCCGTGCCGACAGGACCATGGCCTCCGGCCAGCGTTCGTGCAGCGCGCGGGTCGTCGCCTCCTGCGCGGCGAGCCCACCGACGCGGTCGATCTTGTTGAACACCACCAGCCGCGGAACGTCGGCGGCGCCAATATCGGCCAGGACCTCGGTGGTGACCTCCAGCTGCCGTTCAAACCCGGGATCGGACGCGTCGACGATCTGGGCCAGCAGGCCCGCCTCCAGCGCCTCGTCCAGCGTGCTCTTGAACGAGGCCACCAGGCCGTGCGGGAGCTTGTCGATGAAGCCTACCGTGTCAGACACCAGAACCCGCGGGTGGGCCGCTGGGGTCAGGGCGCGAACGGTCGTGTCCAGGGTCGCGAACAGCTTGTCGGCGACGTAGGCCTCGCTGCCGGTAAGGGCCCGCATCAGGGTCGATTTGCCGGCGTTGGTATAGCCGACCAGCGCGACGCGGTTCATGTCGCGCCGGCGCGCTCGCTGCGTTCGTTGCTCCTCGGCCATCGCATCCAGATCGCGCGTCAGCTCGGCGATCCGGTCGCGTATCTTGCGCCGATCCAGCTCGAGGCTGGATTCGCCGGCGCCCTTGCCGCCGATGCCGCCGCGCTGGCGGTCCGCGCCCTTGCCCTGCTCGCGCAGGCGCGGCACCAGGTACTTGAGGCGCACGATCTCGACCTGGGCCTTGGCGGCGCGCGACCGCGCATGGCGGCGAAAGATCTCGAGAATGACGGCGGTGCGGTCCAGGACCTCGACGCCGGTTGCCTTTTCCAGATTGCGGGCCTGCGATGGCGTGATGTCGTGGTTGACCAGAACGACGTCGACCGGCGCCTGGTCGGGGGCGCCGATGCGGTTGGTCTTTTCGTCATCGTCGGCCGCGTCGTCGTCCTCAACAACGCCGTCGCCGTGGTTGTCGCCATCCTCGCGCCGGGGCGGGACATAGATGTCGGTGTCGGTCTCGTCGTCGCTCTCGCCGTCGCTGTCGCCGTCCGGTTCTTTGTCGTCGCCGTCGTCGCTGTCGTCGCCCTGCGGCGTCA
>DASRQT010000317.1:0-13818 GCA_035696485.1 Polyangia bacterium
CGACGATCGACAGCAACTCCAACGTCACGCCACCCGGGCACTACTGGGTGTTCATCGTCAACAGCAACGGCGTACCATCGGTGGGCAGCATGATCAGCGTCCAGCGCCCCTACCAGCAGAGCACCGCGGCTGACGGCATCCTTAGCATCGAGGTCGAACGGTTCCACGACAACGTCGCCCAGGGCGGCCACAGCTGGAACCGCACCGCCACCGCGGGCGCGTCGGGGACCGGAGCGCAGCAGTCACTGCCCAACAACGGCGGACAGGTCAACACCGGGTACTCCACCGCTTCGCCGCGCATGGACTTCTGGGTCAATTTCACCAAGACCGGCATCCACCACGTCTGGGCGCGCGGGCAGGCCGCCACCGGCAGCGACGACTCGTATCACTTCGGGCTGGACGGCGCCGAGGATCCCAATGCCGACCGCATTCACAGCTTCGGCACCACCTGGACCTGGAAGAAAACCACAATGGACAACGTTGACGCGACGGTGAACGTCACCAGCACCGGCCTGCACCGGGTCAGCGTCTGGATGCGTGAAGATGGGCTGATCCTGGACAAGCTGGTGCTGACGGTCAACGCCGCCTTCGTGCCCACCGGCACCGGGCCGGCGGAGAGCGCGCCCTACTGATCATGAGTCGCGGGCCCTCGTCTTCAGAATCAGACGACGGGGCCCGCAACGATATCGCTGCGCCGCCGCCGCACACGCGCACCGTCACCGCCCTGCGCTGGCTGATGCTGGCGGCGCTGGCGGCGCTGGCGGTCGCTGGTGTCGCGCGCGCGGCGGCGCACCGCCAGAAAAACGCGGCCGACACCGCGGCGGGCAAGCCCGCGGACGCCGCCACGAAAATCTTCGCCTGTCCGATGCACCCGGAGGTCGTCGGCGAGGCGTCCGGTACCTGCCCGGTTTGCAACATGGCGCTTGTGCCCCGGCGCGCGGGCGCAAGGCTGGGCGGGGCGGCGTTGATTCGCGCGCGCGAAGCCGGGCTGGCGACGGTGGTGGTCAGCAAGGCGGCGCTGGCGCCGACGCTGGAGATCCCCGCGACCATCGCGCCGCAGGAGCGCAGCGTCGTCCAGGTGACCGGCCGCTACGCGGGCTGGATCGAAACCGTGGCTGTCTTGGAGGCCGGCCGGCACGTCGAGCGCGGACAGATCTTGCTGACCGTGAACAGCCCCGATCTGCAGCGCGCGCAGAAGATGCTGCTGAACGCGCGAAGCTGGAGCCAGAACGGCGAGGTCATTGCCGTCCCCAGCCACGAAGGCGACTCCACCAACGACGTCATGGGCGAGGCGCGGTTCCGTGTCGAGAGCTTCGGCGTCGACCCGCGCGACATCGCGACCATCATCAAGACCGGTTTCATGCGCGCGGTGCCCATCCGCGCGCCGTCAAGCGGCGTCGTCATCCGCAAGGACGCGGTGCCGGGTGGCTACGTCCAGCCGGGCGCTCCCCTGTTCACGATCGCGGATCTGCGCAACGTATCGGTGCTGGGCGACCTGCCGGAGGCGGACCTGCGCCACGTGCGCGCGGGGCAGGAGGTTGCCGTTGTCGTGCGTGCCTTCCCGGGAGAATCCTTCTCGGGCAAGGTGATCTTCGTGGCCCCGGTGCTGGAGGGACCGGGCAGCAGCGCGCGCCTTCGCGTCGATCTGCCCAACCCCGGCCTCCGCCTGCGGCCGGGATCGTCGGCGACGTTGCGTATCAAGGTGCCCCAGCGCCAGGCGCTGACGGTGCCGCCCACCAGCCTCGTGACCCTGGCGGCGGGGACCTTCGTGTTCGTGGAATTTCCTGATGGGTTCGCGCGGCGGCCGGTGACCGTCGGGGCGCGGACGACCGACGCGGTCGAGATCATCTCGGGCCTCGTGGCCGGGCAGCGCGTGGCGGCGGCGGGAACCATCCTTCTGGAAGCGGCCGACAGCGCCAGCGCAAACGTTGCCGGCGCGCCGCCGTGAACGTCACCGAGCTCGTGGCGCGCGTGGTGGACGCTGCCGCCCGCCACCGCCGGGTCGCCGTGGCAGCCTGGCTGCTGGCGGCGGCCGCGTCGTTCGTCTTGCTGCCACGGCTGCGGCTGGATGCGCTGCCCGATCTGTCCGAGCCGCAAGTGGTCGTGGTCACCGAATGGATGGGCCGCAACCCGCGCACGGTTGAACAGCAGATCACCACCCCGATTGTCGCGCGCCTGCTGAACACGCCGTCGGTGCGCGTCGTGCGCGGCCAGTCGATGCCCGGCATGTCGTACGTGTACCTCATCTTCGAGGATGGCACCGACCTCGGCTGGGCTCGTGGGCGCGTCCTTGAACAGATGAGCGCCCTCGGCGCGCTGTTGCCAAAGGACGTCACCCCCGGATTGGGACCAGCCGCCTCGGGGGTTGGCTGGGTGTTTCAATATGCCCTGCAGCCGGGAAAACCGACCAGCGAGGGCGCCGTCGCGCCGGGGCCGGCGGAGCTGCGCGCCTATCAAGAATCCACGCTGCGCCACCTGCTGGCGGCGGTCCCCGGCGTCGCCGAGGTCGCCACCGTGGGCGGACATCAGCGCCAGTATGATGTCACCGTCGACCCGGATCGTCTGCGCGAGCGCGGCCTGGTCCTGGCGGATGTCGTACGCGCCGTCCGCGCCGCCACCAGCGACGTCGACGGCGGCGCGCTGGAGATTGCCGGCCGCGAGCTGCAGGTGACGGCGCGAGCGCCCGGCCGCAGCGTGGAGGCGCTGGGCGCGGTCAGCGTGCGCGTGGGCGAGGCGCCGGTCCGGATCCGCGACGTCGCCACCGTGGCCGCGGTCGCGGCGCCGCGGCGGGGCCTGGCCGACCTGGACGGGCGCGGCGATCACGTGGGCGGGATCGTCATCATGCGCGACGGCGAAAATGCGCTGGCGGTCCTGCAGCGGGTGAAGCAGGCGCTCAAGGAAGCGGCGGCGACCTTGCCGCCCGGTGTCGAGGTCGTGACCACCTACGATCGTTCGGGCCTGATCGAACGCGCCCTTGCCACCCTGCGCCGGGCCCTGGTCGAGGAGACGGTGGCGGTGGTGCTGCTGGTGCTGGCGTTCCTGCTGCACGTTCGCAGCGCGCTGCTGCCGGCCCTGTCGCTGCCGCTGGCGGTGTTGATCACGCTGGGCGTGATGGCCGCCACCGGCGTGCCCGCGACCATCATGAGCCTGGGCGGTATCGCCATCGCCCTGGGCGCCACCGTCGACGCCGAGATCGTCATGCTGGAGGCGTGTCACCGGCGGCTCGGGCAACGGCCTACCGGGGCCGAGCGGCGCGCGGCGCTGGCCGAAGCCGCGAAGGAGGTCACGCCCGCCATCGTCTGTTCGCTGCTGGTCATCGCCGTCGCCTTCTTGCCGGTGTTTGCGCTGGGCGGTCAGGCCGGGCGGCTGTTCGCGCCGCTGGCGGTCGCGAAGACGACGGTGATGGTGGTGTCGGCGCTGATGTCGGTCACGCTGGCCCCGGCGTTGCGCGATCTGGTGCTGCGCGGGCGCATCCGCGGCGAGGCGGAAAACCCGCTGGCACGCTGGCTGGTCGCCATCTATCGCCCGTTCGTGTTCGTGGCGCTGCGCAACCCGCGCTGGACGCTGGCCATGGGCGCGCTGGCGTTCATCTCGGCGGTTCCGCTGGTCAGCACCCTGGGCGAAGAGTTCATGCCCGACCTGGACGAGGGCGACCTGCTCTACATGCCCACCACCATCGCCAGCATCGGGCCAGCGGAAGCGGAACGGCACCTTGCCGCGCAGGATCGGGCGCTGCGCGCGGTGCCCGAGGTGGAACGGGTCTTCGGCAAGGTGGGACGGGCCGACACCGCCACCGATCCGGCTCCCCTGAACATGATCGAGACCACCGTGCGCCTGCGCCCGCCGTCGCAGTGGCGGCGTACCTTTCATCCGCGCTGGTACAGCGGATGGGCGCCGGCCTGGTTGCGCGGCCTACTGGCACGGCTGTGGCCCGAACAGACGCCGATGACCCGCGCCGAGGTGGTCGCGGCGCTGGAGGCGGCGGTGGAGATGTCGGGCTGGGCGGGCGCGTGGACCATGCCCATCCGCGCGCGCATCGACATGCTCAGCACGGGCGTCCGCACGCCCGTGGGGATCAAGATCTTCGGCCGCGACCCGGGCGACATCGATCAGGTGGGGCAAACGCTGGCGCGTCTGGTGGCGACGCTGCCCGGCACGCAGAGCGCCTATTACGAAACCAGCCTGGGCGCGCGCACCCTCGACGTCGCGCCGGATCTGGAGGCACTGGCGCGGCACGGCGTCGCCCTCGGCGATGTGCAGGCCGCGATCGAGACCGCGACCAGCGGCATGCTGCTGGGACGCGTGGGTCAAGGCGCCGCCGGCGATCAGAAGAGCGCCGCGGTGGTGGTACGGTTTCCCGCCGACCGCCGCCAGAGCGTGGAGGCGCTGGGCCAGTTGCGCGTGCCGGCCGCCGCGCGTGCTGCGCCCGGTCTGTCCGACGGTCGCGCGCCAGCGCCGGTGATCGGCCCCGCCGAGCTGTCCTTTGACGAAGCCGGTGGTCACGCCGGTCAGCGTCGAGCGGCGCCGGCATCGCGCCCGGCCGGCAGCGACGGGCGCTCCGGAACCGTCGCCCTCAACGAAGTGGCCGCCCTTCGCCAGGTCAATAGCTCGGCGATGGCCCGCAGCGAGGGTGGCCTGCCGGTCGGTTACCTGTACGTCGACGTGAACACGGCGACACACGATCTCGGCGGCTATGTGAACGCGGGAATGGCGGCCGTGACACAATGGCAGGCGACGGGCGCGCTGCACCTCCCGGCCGGCATGTTGCTGCGCTGGACCGGGCAGTACGAGGCGCTGGCCGCGACGCGCGCGCGCCTCAAGGTGGTGGTCCCGCTGGCGCTCCTGGTGATCGCGCTCCTGCTGTACGCGCTGTTTCGCAACCTCTGCGAAGCACTGATCGTTCTGCTGTCGATCCCGTTCGCGCTGGTCGGCAGCCTGTGGGCGCTGGCGCTGCTCGACTACCGGCTGTCGACGGCGGTCTGGGTGGGCCTCATCGCGGTCGTGGGTCTGGCCGCCCAGACCGGCGTGGTCATGATCGTGTACATCGACCAGGCCTACGAACGCCGCCTGCGCGCTGGTCTCATCCGCGGCGCGGCCGACGTGGTGGCGGCTCACCTCGAGGGGACGATCGCGCGCGTGCGTCCCAAGGTCATGACGGTGGCGGCGATGACGTTCGGCCTGGTGCCGCTGCTGTGGGCCGATTCGTCGGGCGCCGACGTGATGAAACGGATCGCGGCGCCCATGGTGGGCGGGCTCATCTCGTCGGCGTTCCTGACCCTCGAGTTGATCCCGGTCGTCTACACCTACTGGCGGTGCGAGCAGCTGCTCTGGCAGAAACTTGCGCACGCCGCGCCTTCGCCGTTGCAGCGCATGCGTGGAGTGGCGATCTCGGTCGGCGCATTTCTGGCGCTGGCGGCCCTGGCCGCGGTGGCGCCTGTCTACCTCCGACTTCCTTATATGGGGTGGGCGGCGGTGGCGGCGCTGGTCACCGCATCGTTGCTGGCGGTGCGCTACACGCGTATTCGCCGGTTGACCAACTTTGGATCCGATCGCCCAAATAACTGAATTCTAATAGTTACTTGACAGTCTCGGTCACCGCGTCACATTTGTGTCGCAGATATACGTACTACAACACACTAGTTCTTACGATTCATGTTCTGTGTGTGCGTGTGTTCTATTACACTCTCTTGCCATGAAGATCAGAGCAGCTCGAGTTCGCGCGAATCGGTTAGTCGTATTTTCCATCATCTTGGTCGCCGCGACCGGGTGCATGGAAGAGGAAAAAAACGAATATGTCAGTGGCGGCTCGCCGGTGGGTCCGATCGCGATGGGCGGCCAGAATGGCGAATGGCCGGGACCGCCCGGCGTCGGCGCCAGCAGAGGGATGAGCGTGGACGGCACCGGCGGAACCGCCGGCGCCGCGGACGATGGCGGGCAGGGGCAGGGCGGCGCGGCTGCTGACGCCGATCCGGGCCCCGCGGACGCCGGCACGACACCGGACCTTGGAACCACAGACGCATCGACCAACGGCGACGAGGTTGCCACCACCGTCGATGCTGACGTGACCGCCGACGTTCCGATCGCCGCTGACGCCGGCGTGACCACCGACGCCGACAGCGTCGATGCATCGCCTGCAGACGACGCCGTCGAGGCCGGCACCGAAGTGTCGACGCAATCCGATGCGAGCAGTGCCGATTCCGTTGAATCTGGCCCGGCGCCGGGCCCCGACACCGTGGTCCCGCTCTTCACCGGCAAATACCTGTTCTGGGGAAACGACAACACGCGACGGGGCGACGCCTACGTCGCCTTCCCCGAGATGCCGGCGCTCTATGACCGGATCACGCTGCGGATGGCGTTGACGTGCCCGGCCGGCGGCTGCGATCTGGTCGAGAAGCGCGGGTTCGTCGGCGTCGTGCGCGGCTCTCTGCAGGGCGTCGAATCGGTCACGGAGGTGGTGCGCTTCATCAGCCCCGCCGGCGTCGCGTCCAGCTGGACGGCCGACCTCACCAACCTGCGTCCCTTGCTGACCGGCAACGTCACCGTGCGCGTGTTCGTGGAGACATGGGTCGGTCCCGGGAGCTCGGGCGGGGCCGGCTACGTCGTCGATGCCAGCGTCGAATTTCATGGCGGCCGGCCGACCCGACGGCCGATCGCCGTGATGCCTGTGTGGGACGAGACCAGCTTCGTCCACGGTGATCCCGGCGTGCCGGGGGCAGCGGCGGTCGCGCCGCGCCAGTTGATCCTGCCCGCCGGAACCAAGACCGTCGACCTGCGGTCAATCATCACCGGACACGGTCAGGGCAACCTGGATGGCTGCGGCGCGTTCTGCAAAAAATCCCACCGCTTTGTCGTCGGCTCGACCGCCTTCGACCGCGTGATCTGGCGCGACGACTGCGCGACCACGGCAACGCCCGGCCAGCACGGCGCCTGGACCGACTCGCGCGCGGGATGGTGCCCGGGCTCCCCCACGCTGCCGTGGGTCGTCGACGTCACAGCGGCCATGACCGGCGCCGAAACCCGGGTCAGCTACACGATCGACGACTACGTCAACACCTGCCGCCCTTCCGCCCCCGTGTGCAGTGGCTGCTCGATGGGAAACGGCTGCGCCTACAACGGGCTGACACACACGCCCGCGACGTACTACGTGTCAGCGCTGCTGATCGCCTACGCGGACTGAAGCACCGTTCCGACAGTCACAGATAGACTTACGGAACAATCACAGGCGGGATCACCGGCATCGAATCGTCCTGAATGCAGGACGACAGATCAAAGAACAGGAACGCCAGCGCCTCTTCGCCCTTGCTGAGATCGGTGCCACAGACCGCCGGGAACATGGCGCCCGCCGCCGGCGGCACCATATCGGGGGTGATGTGAGCGTCGAGGTGGGCGGCGCGGCCGCACTGCTTGTCGGCGGCAACACCTGCCGGTGTGTTGACGGTGATGATCCGCGGGCGCGCGGCGACGCCCGCATCGGCACCCGAGGCCACCGTCGGTGACGACGCCCAAGCCAGCGCGGACGGCGGCATCACCGACATCACGTTGTTGAAGACCTGGCGGCTGGTGATCTCACCGTACGTGATGGCCGGGTCGACGAACTTCATCCAGTCGGCCAGCGCCTTGCCCTTGGGAAAACTGGTGTCGACGGTGAGCGGTGAGCTGCCCATTCCGAAGTTGGTGCCGATCGCGACCGCCGCGGACAGCAGCGTATCCGGCGTGTTCTGCAGCCACACGTAAGAGTAGTGGCTGCCAAAGATCCGTCCGCCCTTGGCCAGGTAGTTCGTCACGGCGGCAAACGACGCCGCGCTCTTCGTGCTCAGCATCTCGCTGCACTCGCACGAAAACAGGGTCATGTCGTGCTTGCCCAGCTGCGCCTCGTCGTTCCAGAGCTCAGTGGCGGGGTGCATGTTGGGCGGACCGAAGCTGTTGGCCGCCGGGATGATGCCGGGAAGGATGCCGAGATTGAACGACGAGCCTCTGTAGTACGCCACCGCCTTGTCGTCGCCGGCCACGCCCAGCTCGGCCGCGTCGATGCCGATCTTCGGCAAGAGGCACCCGAGTTGATCGCAGGGACCGGTGGTCACCGCGATCTTCGGCATGTCGCCCTCTTTGCGGTTGCGCGGCAATCGCGTCAGGTTCGCGTCGGTGAGCGGGTTGTCCTGGCACGCGGTGACGCTGGGGACGGTGATCTGGCGCCGCCATTTTCCGACCTGCAGAACCAGTGGGATGTTCGCGCCGGCGGGGACGTTGCTGATCTTGAACTTGCCTTGCGCGTCGCTGACGGTGCTGGCGATCGGTTTGCCCGAGGCGACGGCGCCACAGCGATCGCAGGTGATGCCGCTGGGGAACGGATCCAGCGGCGCGTTCGGCACGTAGACGGTGACGTTGTAAAGCGGCAGCTTGCCGTTGGGCGCAAACGTCGTCCCGCTGATCGACGTCGGTGGGCCCGCGCACGCGACCTTCTGACACTGCAGGTTCACACAGGGGGGCTTGGGCGGAGCCAGGTCGACGGGCATGTCGCGCGCCGCGTCGGCCAGGGAGGCAGCCGCCTCGGGCGCGGCGTCGGGTCGCGGCGGCACAGTGGCGCCATCCGCCCCTGCGGCGCCCGGGGTTTCAATCCGGGCGCAACCCAGCCAGCACAGGGCCACCACGACCAGCCAGCCAGCCAGCGAAAGACCGCCGCGATGAGAATCCGCGTTGTCGATCATCATCATTCTCCAGCTATCCCTAGCCCATCTAGGGGCCACAAAGGGCATCAATCGGGTCAGTAATTCCGAAAACAAATTTCCGACCCGACCCTGATTAGAAACCGACACTTAGATGGCCAATCCTGGCTGCCCGGTTGGGCCTGGATGACGCGCGACGGCGTGCGACCGATGAACCACGGCCGTCAGCCGCGGTCATTCTTGTCAGCGCGGCGCATTCCGTGATGCCTGCGCGTTCCAGGAAATGCGTCTGTATCCAAACGGGAGAACGGCAGATGACGAATAATCGGCGTTGCAGCTTCCTTGCCTTGCTACTGGTTGCGGGCGCGTGCTCCGCCGATCCTCAGGGGGCCACCCCACCGGCATCGAGCGGGGGCAGCAGCGCACCCGCCGGCAGCGGCGGCAACGGGGGTGGCGACGCGGGCCAGGGCGGCGCAACCGCGGGCTCGGGGGGCGGACCGGCAGGTTCGGGGGGTGGCAGCGGTGGATCTTCTGGCTCGGTCGGAAGCGGTGGAACGGTCGGCGTCGATGCCGGCGCGCCCGACGCGAACGGGAACGTGGGTGTGCCGGATGCGGCGCCGCCGGCGCAGAACTTCACCTGCACGTTGGTCCTGGGGGCCTTTCAGACCAGCCAGTGGTACGACGGCGGCTTCGAGACCGCGGTCGGGACCGAGCACTGGGAGATCAAGGCGGCCCACAACCTCTGGACCGAGCGATGGGCCAATCTCAACGACTCGGCCTGGAACATTCCAACGGTGTCCCCGTGCACGACCGGCGCCACCACTCCGGATCGTGTGCTGTTCGTCGTGTACAAGAACTTCATGGTGCCCGCGGTTGCGCCGGCGGTCTGGGAGCCCGAAGTCACAAAGGACGTCGAGAACATCAAGGTCAAATACCCCAGCGCCAAACAGATCGAGCTTTTGACCCTGGCGCGGGGGCCCAACAATCAGCTCTGCCCGGGCAATACCAGCCGCAACATCTCCATCGCCCCGGAGATTGACGCGGCCATCGAATCGATCGCCGCCAAGTCGGGCGGCATGGTCAAGGCTGGGCCGAAATATTACGTGCCCGACTGCTCCATGTTCGAGGGGAACACCACGACGTTGCTCCCGGGCGTCGGCGCAAAGGTGGCGCCGCAGCTCATCGAGTATTACAAGCCGCGGTAACAGCCGCTCACTGTCACGCCGTCTTGTGGATCTGGGTGGCGATCGCCAGAACGTTGTCGTCGGGATCGCGGAAGAAAGCCATCCACTCTTCGGCGCCCGCTGGGCCGAACAGCCCCTCTGCGTCGCGATGGATGACTCTGGGCTCGGTGTCCAGCTTGATCCCCTTGGCCCGCAGGGCATCCGCCGCGGCCGCGATGTCATCGACCCAGAAATACAGGGTCGCCTTCGGAGCGTTCTTTTCGAGCAAGAGCCGCGTCTCTCCAAAACCGAAAAACGCCAGGCCCGGCGGATCGAACTTGGCGATGAGCTGCGCTCCCAGTTGATCGCGGTAAAAGGCGATCGAACGATCGAGGTCGCTGGAGTGGACGGCGATCTGGTGCAGCTTCTTCAGGACCGCGGCCATCCGGACCTCCTCCGCGCACCGGCCAGAACCGGCCGGAGGACAACATCCCCCGGCCGTTTCGCGTCGAGTTCCTTCTTGTCGGCCTACTTCTTCTCGGCTGGCTTGGCGCCGGCGGGTGCCTTGGCGGGAATGAAGTCACCCTTGCCGTGTTGATGGATGAATGTGATGCACTCCTGCGTCCCCTTGCACTGATCGTTGTGCATCTGCTTGCCCGGCTGCATGACGTACGATCCCGGGGCCAGCTCCTTGGGATGGTCTTCGCCTTCGTTGGTGTGCACCCAGGTGCCCTGAGTGAGGACCGCGTGATAGTCCAAGGTGTGGCCGTGCATGCCGGACTCGAACCCGGCCGGGATCTTCAGCAACATGCCGTATTCGCCTTTGTCGCGATCGCCCCACAGCTTGGCGATGTTCAAGGGTCCGCCCGGCATCAACGGCGTCCAGGTCATTTCGGATATCGACATGTTGACCGCCGCCTTTCCTTTCGCGGCGCCCGCCGCGTACGAGAGCGCGGCAACCGCTGCCAGAACCAGAACGCCAAGCGCTCGCTTCTTCGTCGTGTTCGTCATGTGATCTCCTTTGGGGCCGTTAAACCGGTGGCATGATACCCAATCCCGGCGTCGATCCCAGCCCCAACGGCCACGGCCCACCGCGCTACTTGGATTTGCCGGCTCCGGGCGCGGGGGCGCCAGGCGGCGGGACAAGGCCTAGCTGCTGCGCCATCGCGACGCCGTTGTAGAAGATCCACTGGTCCTTGACCTTGCCACCGTCGAAACGGACCAGCTCGAGGGTGTTGACCTTGACCTTCTTGCCGGTCTTCTGAGCGATCCCCAGCTCCGGGGCCGCGCTGTTGTTCGTGCCTGCGGCGGTTCCCGTCGCCACCACCCAGTCGGCGGCGGCCCATACGCTGGAATACGACACCTTGAGATCCGAGAAGGCTTTCCAGTAGCCCTGCATCGCCTTCGCGATCTCCGCCTTGCCGGTTGTATCGACTGGCGCTCCGAGGTCGTGCAACACGGCGTCGGCGGCATAGTCGGCCAGCGCCCTGGCCGCGTCGTGCTTGTTCCAGGCGGCAAGTCCCTTCTTCCAGGTCGCGGCGTTTGCCTTCTCGGTGGCGTTGCCTCGGGACACGGCGACCACCTTTTCTGGCCAGCCCACGCTCAGCGCCGGTCGGTGCGGTGCCGGGCTCAATCCCAGCTGGCCCAACAGGGTGCCGTAGTCCATGTACGCAGAGACCTTCTTGGCCACCGGTTTCGCCGAATCCAGGCTGAGCACGTGCCCCATGTAGAGACCAACATTCTTGTTGGTCGGCCCGCCCATGAACGGACCCGAGTTGGTCCCCGACAGGATGTCGATTGACGCCAGGTTGGTGCCGTTGACGACAATGAGCTGCGACTCGAGCTTCACGTCCGGGAACCCATCCCACAGCGGTCGGGCACGCTTCTCGACGGCCTCCTTCGCGCCCTGTACCTTGGTCTGGCCAGAATCGACAAAGTCGACGATGGCGCTGTCGGCGAAGCACTTGATGAAGTTCGCGTCATCCTTGGCGGAGAAAAATCCCAGACATTCCTTGTGGCGCGCTGCCGCGTCTTCGCCGGTGCCCCTGGGCGCGGCGACCGCCGTGGAGACCAACAGAAGGATTGCGACACTCGACACCGTGGTCCTCGCCATCCGTCACTCCCTTGCAGTTGAGGTCCGCCCTATATCACAGCTCCGCCTGGAGAATCCGGAGTTCTACCCTTGACGGGGTACCGGGCGACACGGCATACGTTTCGCTGGCGAGCTTTGGCAGGTGAAAGGAGTGGTCGGGTCCGGTTCGAGCTGATCTGAGTGACGCTACGGAGAGGTGGCTGAGTGGCCGAAAGCGCCTGATTCGAAATCAGGTTTGGGCGCAAGTCCAACGTGGGTTCGACTCCCACCCTCTCCTCTGCAGAACATCCTGGGAGAGATGTCCGAGTGGCCGAAGGAGCACGATTGGAAATCGTGTGTACCGAAAGGTACCGAGGGTTCGAATCCCTCTCTCTCCTCCCTCAATTTTATCCGGTGAGCGAAGGTGCGCGCCTCAGACGCTCCGACCTCGAAGTCCGAAGGCGGGCGCGGCGCCGAGCATGTGCCGGTCGTTGGTCCAGACCTCGGTGAAGCCGGCCTCTCCGGCTGCGCACAGATGGATGGCGTCGCCGGCGCGAACGTACGCGGCGGGCGGGATCTGCGACAGCCGCTCCGCCACCCGCGCCATGAAGTCGTCCGAGACGGGGACCATCGTCCATACACCCGCCGAGACGTCGCTGACGAAATCGGTTTGAAGCACGGAGGCCTGCTTTCCGTCCAGCGAGCCCTCGCGCAGGTGCCGGAGGAACGTCGCGGCGACTTCGGCCCGAGCCAGGCTGGAAGAGCGCGCTCCACCGGAGCTGCGCAACAACGCGCGAACGCGGGGGCTGTCCGCCTCGTTGACGTAGCACTTCGCGATATAGGCGCTGTCGAAGTACGCGCTCACCGTCGATCTTCTTCTTGAATCCTGCCGCTGTCGGTCTTCACGCGCGGGAACTTCGCATAGCGGCGGCTGAAGTTCGGGATGCGTACCTTCAGTTTCGTCGGCGTCACGGCCCGCAGCTCCGCCACGGCCACCCCCCGACGGCAAACGATGATGACCTCGCCTGACTGGGCCGCGTCGACGATGCGCCCTGTCTCTTCGTGCAGCTTGCGGATCGTGACGTTTCGCATGTGTCCAATGTGACACATGGAGCGGGGCGGTTCAATGCAGCCGTGGCCAGGGGCCGAATTCCGGGCGCTTCGCCTGGATCTTGCTGCCGTTGTGTGACAGAAAGAGGGTGGTCCCGGGCGACGGAACTCCGGCGAACCCCGCCAGGCCCGGAAGGGAGCAACGGTAGCCAGCATACCGGGTGCACGGGACCATTGCTTTGCCTCACGCCTTAGATCGCCACCATGGCTGACGTCGTCACGCTGATTTCCGACATGCTGTTCTCGTCGAAGGTGCGCGAGGTGGCGAAGCAGCTGGGGGTCACGGTTCAGTCGACGCGCGAGCCGGCGGCGCTGGCGGCGGCGGCGCGTGAGGCCAAGCTGGTGATCGTCGATCTGCGCCTGGACAAGGCGCTGGCGGCGCTGGACCTGCTGGCGGGCGATGCCGCGACAAAGGGCATCGCCACCATCGGCTTCATCGATCACGAGCTGACCGACGTGATGGACCAGGCGCGCGCCAAGGGCTGTCAGCAGGTCATGGCCAAGGGCCAGTTCGCCACCGCCCTGCCGAAGCTACTGGCGGCGCTTAAGTAATCGGTTGGAATCCGGTCCGCCCCTCAGACGCTGCGACCCCGAAGTCCGAAGGCAGGCGCGGCGGCGAGCATGTGCCGCTCGTTGGTCCAGACCTCGCTTCAGTTTCGTCGGCATCATCGGAGCTAATCGGCAAACAGGGGGACCAGCTCGCGCAGGGAGCGGACCACGATGTGGGGGGGGCCCCAGTCGGTCAGATCCTCGGGCGGGGTCGGGGCGACCAGGGCGGTGCGGCAGCCGGCGCGCAGGCCGGCGATGATGT
>DASRQT010000318.1:0-10298 GCA_035696485.1 Polyangia bacterium
CGCCGGCCCGGGCGATGGCGGACCCGCTGACCGGGCGCCAGGTGATGGGATGGCGGCGGCGTGTCCTGCTACCGCGATCTTTTGCGATGACTTCGAGGGATTCGCCGACGGCGCCACCGCTCTCGGTCCCAAGTGGGTCCCCTACACCAACGGTGGAACGGTCAAGGTCGATGCCAGCAAACCGCGCGGCGGGAACCGCGCGCTGCATGTCACGACCATGGCCAACCGCGCCTCGGCGGACATTCTCAAGGTGACGGCCGACGGGTCACAGGTGGCGCCTCCCGTTCACTGGGGGCGGGTCATGGTCTGGGTGGCGGCGGTCCCGCCCCAGGCGCACTGGAGTTTCACGCACGCCAGCGGACCGACGGCCGCCAACCGCATCGCGCAGGTCAAGTACAGTCACGGCGGTCAGTTCGGCAAGCTGTTCGCGGGCTACAGCGTGCGCAACCGGCCGGTCAACGCCGACGGCACCTTCCCGCCACGGGGCGGCGCCCCCGATCCGACGGATCCGCAGGGCACCATCGACTGCTCGAAACGCGCGCCGATGGCCACCGTGCCGCTGCGCCAGTGGGTGTGCTGGGAGTGGAAATACGACGCCACCAAGAACGAGACGCAGCTCTACGTCAACGGCACCGAGCAGACCGAGCTGACCGTCATGGGCCGCGGCGACGACTGCGTCGGCGGAATCAATCCCGCGTGGGACGGGCCGATCTACTTCAACAAGGTCATCATCGGCTGGGAGCAGTACCAGGACGCGCCGGCGCAGGAGGCCTGGTTCGACGACGTCGCCGTCGGTCCCGACCGCATCGGCTGCGCGGTCAACTAGCACCGGGCCTCGACCGAGAAACGGGGCTGCTGGAAGGCGCGCGACCACGCCCGCGACAGGGACAGGCGCTTGTAGCGATCGGGGTAGCGTTCGGCGACCAGCGCGCTGAGACCGGGAAAATAGCGCGAGTCCATGCTGGGAAACAGGTGGTGCTCGGTGTGAAAAGAGAAATGCAGGTGTAGACGATCGATGAGCGGCGGGACCCGCACCGACGTCGTCCCCACCAGCGCGTCAACCACCGGCGTGATCTCGTCGCCGTAGTGATTCGTGAACACATACGTCATGACCAGCGCCGACGCCACGCAGACGGCGCCCGGACCGACGGCCAGATAGTGAAATCCGCCCCCCACCGCGCGGCAGAGACAAAGCTGCATCCCCGCGATCACAACCACCTCGGCGGCCACCAGCGCTCGCTTTCGCCACGAGAAATCCGGTCGATGGGGAACCAGGCCGAAGGGGCTGGCGCCAAGTAGCGCCGCCGCCGTCTGCTTGAGGACGTAGGGGACGAAGTGCAGGAGCACCAGCGGGTTCCAGCGCGTGGGTGCCTGCAGGTGCGGGTAAAACAGCGCCGTGTAGATCGCCGTACTGGTGCTGGCCTCGCGTCGCAAGAAACGCCGGTCGGGATCGCGCAGCGTGTTCGCGTGGCGGTGGTGGCTGTGATTGTGGACGATGCTCCACACCGTGGGCGAAATGAAGTTGGCGCCCCAGCAGCCCAGTTCCAGGGCCGACCGTGGCAGTCCGGGGCCAAGCACCGCGCCGTGACTCAGCTCGTGCGCGAACAGGGCAAGGCAAAACAGGGAATGCCCGGCCAGCAACGCGATCGGCAACAAGATCCAGCCGTCAAAGGTGCGGGCCAGCACGACGCTGGCCGCGAAGATCATCAGCTGCGCGAACGCGTACGCGACACGACCGGGATTCCGGCGGAAGGCCTCTCGAGGCAGAAGCGCCGCCAGCTCGCGCGAATAGTCAGTCGCCAGTGGCGTCATGCGCCGAGCTCGAGCTCGAGGAACAGGTTCACGCCGAGGGGTTCCTGTCCGACCCGCACGCGCACCGGCCGCGACGGGGGGCTGGCGGCCAGGGCGTCCGTGGCGAGGCGGGTCAGGTCGGCAGCGGTCCGGTGATGCAGAAACCAGTCACCGCAGAGCTCCATGTAGTCGCGGGTCGGGTTGCTGGTCGAGAAGTTTCCGATCACCAGCGCGCCGCTGGGCGGCAGCAACGGCAGCAGCTTGCGCATCGACGAAACAAACAGTCGATCGGAAAAATAGTCGAACAGCCCCGCCGCCCAGATGACGTCGTGCTGGTCGGCAAGGCGCAGTCGTGCCAGGCTGGTGTGTTCCGTGACCACCGCCGCCGCGGTTCCCCGCACAACCTCGCGCGCGCGAGCGAGCGCGCCGGCGTCCAGGTCGATGAGACGAATCTCGGTCCCGCGGCAGGCGCGTTCGCGAAGCCACGGTCCGATGTCGCGCGCCGGCCCGCAGCCGACGCTGGCGATGCGCAGGGGCCGTCCCATGCGTGCCTGCGTCGCTTCCGCGACGGCGGCGAAGTACTCCGCCCGGTTGCGGACGGCAGCCGGGGCCGCTTGCGATTGAAATAGCTGGTCCCATCCGCCGAGATCGGTCTCTGCGGATATCTGGTTGTCATAGATGGCGTCCATCATGTCGAAGTCGCCGCTGTAGCCGCGCGGTTTCAGCAAGCTGCGGCCCTGCAAGCAGCCATTGAGATAGCGCGGACCGAGGCTCTGCCAGAACGCCATCACGTCGGCGCGCGCCACGCGCCCCTCGCGGACGGCGACGCCCATCTCGCGCAGCCAGGGATGAAAATGCGCCCATTGCCACCAGGGGGCGACCCCCCTGGCAAGTTCGCGCGGAACGGTAAAAAGATCCGTCGCGTCAATCGCGACCGATAGGGAGCGCATGGGCGTGTCTCCTGTTTCGAAGAAAGAGGTGGCTTCTTCTTTGGGACACAGGCCGAGGGCGCTTGTCGCAAAGCCCTAACGGACGCGGACCATGGCCGCTTCGTGGGCACGACCTGTTCCGGCACGCTCTCCGAGCGAAAATAGCCAAAGCGCTGAGGTAATGTCGCCCCCAATACATGTCGAAACGTTACTTTTCTTTTTGCGCCGCGTTAGTCGCGGTCAGCGGAATCAGCAGCGCCAGCTCCGCGGCTCCGTTCAAGGTCTTCATGATCTCGTCGACGGCCGTCGACCACCTGCAGATGAGCGCCACCGCTCGCATGGTGCTGCCGCAGATGGGCATGATGAACGACTTCACGATCGACGCGACGACCGACAGCACGCTGGTCAGCGATGCGAACCTGGCCAAGTACGACGTGTTCCTGATGATGCACCGCGCTCCGTTCGAGATCGAGGTCTCGCAACGGGCGGCGCTGGAGAACTTCATCAAGTCAGGGAAGGGCTGGGTCGGCGTTCACGCCGCCGGGCTGATCATTCCATCGGCCTTTACCGGAAGGAACCTTCCGGATTGGCCGCTGTACAACGACCTGATTGGACACGTCACCTACGTCGGTCATCCCATGCTGCAGATGGGTACCGCCATCATGGAGGACCGGATGCACCCCGCGACCAAGAACATGCCGGCGACGTTCCAGATCCGCGACGAATGGTACGAGTTCAGCGGCAACCCGCGCGCCAACGTGCGCGTTCTCGGCAAGGCCGACGAGTCGACCTACCGGCAAAACAAACCCCAGGGCGACCACCCGATGATCTGGACGATCGACAAATATCCGCGGGTCATCTACACCGCGATTGGCCACGACGCCTCTGACTGGCAGAACCCCGCCTTTAACATTCTCATTCGCGACATGCTGCTGTGGGCGGCCGGCAGGCTCGATGCCGCGGCCGACGGCGGAACCGACGCGATGGACGGTGCCAGCGACGGGTCGTCCGATGCGCCGTCGATCACAGGCGGAGGCGGCGACGCGAATGCCGACGCTGGCAGCAGCGGCGGCGCGGCCGGTGGCAACGGCGGCACGGGAGGGCAGTCGCTTGATGCGGCGGCCGACGCTGCGGGCGGCGCGGGCGGCGGCGCGGCCGGCTCGGGCGGCGGCTCCGGTGGACGAGCGACAGGGGGCGCGTCCGGTTCGGGCGGCGCTGGCGCGACCTCCGGCGACGGCTGTTCGTGCCGCGTCGGTAAGGAATCGGACGTCGTTCAGTGGCCGTTCCTCGCGCTGATCGGGCTCGGCCTCGCTGTGCGACGCCGGCGTCGCGGCGGCCCACCGGCGACGCTCCTCGGTCTGTTCCTCGCGCTCGCCGTCCTCGGAGGTTCGGCGTGTGGAGGCGGCTCCAGCGCTCCGCCGGTCGGTCCGACGGACTCTGGCGTCGACCGGTCCGCGGCGATGGACACAGGGCCCTCACCCGAGGTCTCCGGCGACGACGCCGCCAGGGACGCTGGCGACAAGGACACGCCCTCGGGTACCTCGGATGGCATGCCCGGCACCGATACGCCGCCCTCCGCCGATGTTCCCGCCGCCGTCGACACCGGGAGCGACGCGACCCTGCCCAAGCTCAATGTGCTGGCCATCGGCCAGCTAACAGAGAACGGCCAACCCGAGATTCACGCCCCCTTCGTCATGGCCGCCAAGCCCTGGCTGGCCCAGCTGGCCACCGAGACCGGCATGACCATCACGCACGTCGAGAGCCCGAACGCCATCACCGACGCGATGCTGGCCAACGTGAACGTGATCCTGCAGCTGAACTACAAGCCGTTCGGGTGGAACGCGACCGCCCAGGCCGCCTTTGAGAAGTACATCACCGAGGGCAAAGGCGGCTGGGTGGGCCTGCACCACGCCGGTCTGTACGGGCCGGTGGTTTCGCCCATGACCTGGCCCTGGTTCTTCAACTTCTTCGGAATGATCAACTGGAAGGCCTATATCGCCACCTTCGCGCAGGCCACCGTGCGCGTGGAAGACACCGCCCATCCCCTCTTCAAAGGCGTGCCCGCCACGTTCGTCGTGACGACGGAGGAGTGGTACACGTGGGACAAGAACCCGCGGCCGAACGTGAAGGTGCTGGCAAACGTCGACGAAACCACGTACATGCCCAACTCGACGATCAAGATGGGCGGCGATCATCCGGTCATCTGGAGCAACGATACGGTCAAGGCCAAGAACGTCTACATCTTCATGGGCCACCACCCGAACCTGTTCCAGAACACCGCCTGGACGACGCTGTTCCGGAACGCCATCTTCTGGGCCGGCACGCCCAAGTAAGGCGCCAAGACCCGTGCGATAGTCCGCGCATGTCGGAACCGCGCAGTTGCGTTTCCGCGCCTGTCCAAGGTCCCCGGTGTTCCCTTCCAACAACTGGAAGGCGAGCATCACAGTCTGGTCGGCTTGCTGGACCAGTCCGCCGCGGCGCTGGAATCCGTGGCGCTCGATACCCTGGTCACCACACTGGGAGAGATCGAGGACCTGTGGCGCGCCCATATTGCCGTCGAGGAGCAACATCTCACCGTGGCGGCGATCGATCGGGCGCTTGCCCCTGCCGAGCAGGGAGAGCTGGGCCGTGCCGTCGGAGAATTCGCCGCGCAAAACAGCAAACCGGAAGAGCTGGTCCTCCCGTTCATCCTGCCGTGGAAGGAGAAATGGATGCCGATGTCCGCGCTGCTGATCGAGCCGGCAACATTGTAAACACTCACCCGATTGCTTCTGTGCCAGCTGTGTGGTGCATTGCTCTCCTGACGGCCTGAGTTGGGCCCTTGCCCTAGCGCCACGCCGGCACCATTAGAAGGAGACACATGAGAAGAACGTTCTTTCTCTTGGCCAAAACGTTGCCACTGTTTCTGGTGCTGCTGGGGCTCTCCTCGGCGACCAGCTGCTCGTTCGGCGATCCCGCGGCCGAGGATGTTCAGGCGCAAGCGGCCGCCCAGGCCGCCCCTCCCGCGACCCCGATCAATCTCGAGACCCGTCCCAGCAGCGCGTCGGCGTTGCCGATATCACTGAAGTGGGACGCCGTGCCGGGGGCGACCAGCTACAGCGTCTATCGCGGCACCAGCGCCGGCGGTGAAGATCCCGCGCCCCTCGCCACGACGACGACCAACGCCTTCACGGACACCAACGTGACTGCCGGCCCGCCGCCCATCTACTTTTACAAGGTCGCGGCGGTCAATGCTGCCGGGACCTCGGGGAAGTCGCTTGAAAGTTCGACGCCGACGCCGCTTCCGGTATCGGTCGGCAGCGGAAATGTCGCAGGCGTCACCATGGGGAACCGAACCATCTATTACGGCAAGGATTCCTTGCTGGATGGATTCGACTGGTTCCAGCAGTTGAACGGTTGGTTCCCGCAGCTGCTCGGGTCGTCGGGGGCGATCACGCCCGGCCAGATGGTCGTCGACATGGCCTATTCGAACATCGGGACGATGGCCTTCAACGCCGTGACGGTTGCAACCGCTGGCCTTTACACGGTGTCGTATCGGTACGCCTTCGCTCCGGGTCTTTTTCCGAATGTCACCATTCGGCACATGGGCCTCAAGGTCAATGGCAGCGTCATCACCAGGACCATGCGGTTCACCCGAACCGGGAGCTTCGACGTTTATCAGGAGTCGGCTCTGCAGGTGAACCTGCACCCGGGACAGAATTCCGTCGTGCTGTTCGCGGTCAGCGATCACGGGGTGGCGCGCGTCGACGCGCTGGCGGTCAGCCCGGCCTCCGGTTCTTCTCCCGTCGCACCAAGCAACCTGTCAGCGCGCCCCGGCAACGGTCGCGCGGTGCTGTCGTGGACCGGCTGCGCCGGCGCGACGTCCTACAACATCTATCGCGGCCCGAATTCCGAGGGCGAAGCCCTCGCCGCGGTCGCAACAACCAACGGGGCGACGACGACGTTCACCGATACCGGACTGACCAACGGCAAGACCTACTTCTACAATGTCGCCGCGATTAACGCCGTGGGCACGTCGCCGTCCTCGAACGAAGTGTCGGTCAAACCGGCCGCCACAGGGCCTTCGCCCCAGGGATCTGGCCCGGTCGCGATCGCCTGCGGAAACGGCGCCGTCGGAAACTTCGTCGCCGACAGCTTCTTCACCGGTGGCGGGGTTTCCAGCGGGACCACGATGGCCATCAACACCGCAACGGTTTCCAATCCAGCGCCGATGGCGGTCTACCAGCACGGGCGCAAGGACGCGAGCACGTACGCCGTGCCTGGTTTCACGGCTGGCAGCCCGCGCACGGTCCGTCTGCACTTCGCCGAGTACTTCCACAGCGCTGCCGGCAAGCGAAAGTTCAACGTGACCATCAACGGAGCCCAGGTGCTCACGAACTTCGACATCTTCGCGACCGCGGGCGGCGGCTTCCGGGCCAACGCCCAGACCTTCAACACGACCGCGAACAGCCAGGGTCAGGTAGTCGTCGGCTTCACGATCGGGGCCGCCGACCTGCCGCTGGTCAGCGGCATCGAAGTGAACTAGGGCCACCACAGCTCGACGCCCACACCCGGCCGAAACGGGTAGGCGTTGAGCGGATTGTCGTAGAAGACGTGGCCCACGAACCCGTATTGATCGGCCCCGGTCGCAAACTCGAGCAGCACCGTCGCAGAAACGCTCACGCCGCCGAATGTTGCCGGACCGAGGCGCGCAAACAGACGACCAACAAGTCCCCAATCGGAACCTTCGTATACATCCGGGGTCGGGGTGAAACCAGACGCCGCGATGTGCGTCGTGATGTGATCGGCGCCGAGCCCGATGCCCAGGCGCAACCCCCGGCCCGCCGACACGGCGAAGCCCGCGCGCAGAGACTCTCCGCGTGTGTCGATGTTTGCCAGGCTATCTTGATACGAGGACGGGAGCTGGTAACGAAGCACCAGCCACACGCTCGGCTGCATCGGCGCCTTCCAGACGTACCCACCCGTGACCCCGACCGCCTGCAAGATCATGCGCCCGGCCACCTGCACCTCGTAGAGGCCGGCCAGCGCCCAGCGCGACGGCGCGCCGACGGCGGGAAGAGAGGCGGGGACCCGGATTGGGCGCGCGCGCACCTCCGTCGGAGCGGGAGCGGGCACGATCGTGGGCGCGGGCATGCTCACCGCTGTGGGCTCGGACAGGGACGCCGGTAGGCTCATTTGCGCCGCGGCGTCACCGCGGCCCAGCAGGCCGACGCCGCCTTCGAGAACGGTCTCGACCGCCGTCCTCGACACCTGACCAACGCGCTCGCGGTCCACCTCGGTCAGCGGCGACGCGACTGCCAGCGACCGAAAGACAAACCGCTGGCGGGCGCGGTCAGACACGTAGACGCGAGCGGTGCCGACGTCGACCGTGATCCACACCGTGACGGCCTCCCCGCTGTCGGCGTCCTCGCGGAAAACTTGGCTGGCATCGAAGCTGTCGCCGCGGACGATCGTGGGCGCGGTCCGGGCTCGCAGCAGGTCGTAGATCCTCGCGTCAAGGCCCGCGACGGTCATCTCGCTTCCGATCACGACGACGCGTGTGGCCCCCTCGCCGCCGAGCGGCATCGTATCGTCGACAGATTGTGCAGCCGCAGCCGGCGTAATCCCCGCCAGCAGCGCGATCCGGAGGAGAAACCACGAGCTCATCTTGCCCCTCCCGTCCCGTGCGGCCGCGCGGCCGCTCCCAGCTGATCCAGTCGCTGTTGTGCGCGCCATCGATAGTCGGACTGAGGGTGGCGCTCCAGCAGCGTCGCCCACACGGCCCGTTCGGCGGCGACGCGCCCCAGCCGCTGCAGCGCGCTTGCCTTTCCTACCAGCGCCTCCTCTGCCAGCGCGCTGTCGCCAGTCTTCAAATAGCCGTCGTACGCCGCCAGGGCGGCCTCCGGTTGGTCGCGTTCGAGGTAAAGCTCGCCCATCGACAGAAACGAGAGCGTCGCTTCCTGAGTCCCGGGCTGGGCGCGTTGCAGCGTCCGATAGGACACTATCGCGCGATCGAATCGGCCCTCGCGCCGCTCCTGGTTGGCCTGTCGGAACATCGCCGCCGCCCCTGGTCGGCCGCGCAGGGCAACGACGGCCGAGGGTGCAACGGTATCCGGGGGTGCCGGTGCCGCCTCTTGCTCCGGCTCCGGCGCTGGCTCCGGCGCTGGCTCCGGCACTGCCTGGACGGCCGCGCGCTGCTTCCTGGACCCCGCCTGGAGGGCCGGTTGAGGTTGTCGAAGTTGCAGCGAAGGGCGCTCCCACAACGGGACGAAACGCCACCAGGCAGCGCTGGCCCCTCCGGCGATCAGCAACAACAGCGCCGCGGCGGCCGCCAGTCTTCCGTCGACCAACCTCCGTCGTCGCGATCGGAAGCCTCGAGCCCTGGATGGCGCTGGCGAACGCCGCGCGTCTAACGTTGCCGGTGACAGGAGGTGTGCGATCAGCCTGTCGGCCATGGCCACGTCTCCGACGTCGGGCGAGCTCGACCAGCCCAGGCTGTCGCCCAGCGATGCCGCCATCCGGCACAGCCCGCAGCCCGACAGGTGGGCCTCGAGCCGCTGATGCTCGACCAGCGACAGGCCACCGCCGGGCTGGCGTGCGCGCACGAGGAGATCGTCGGGACAGTTCACGATCGCGCTCATGACAGGTGCTCCCGCAAGGCGGCCAGTGATGGTTCTCGTTCGATCAGCGCGCGCAGCGCCTGTTTGCCCAGTCGCAGGCGGCTGCGCACCGTCTCGTCCGGGACACCGGCGGTCGCCGCGATCTCGGACACCGTGTAGTCAAACAGGAAATGCAACGCCAGCGCTTCCGCCTGCGGCGGCGCGATGGCGTCCAGCGCCCGCAGCAACAGCGCGCGGCAGGCGCTGTCCGCCGCTTCGCCCTCGGCCGACCTGGCCGCCGGGTCGTCGGCGACGGCATCCAGAGGTTCGCCGTCGGCGACGATGAAACGTCCCCGCCGGGCGGCGTCTCGGCGCGCCGTCAACGCGCGGTAAACCGTGATGCGTTCGGCAAAGTGGGTGAGCGAACTTTCGTTCCTGAAAGTGGAGAGCCGTTCGACGAACGCCGACAGCGCCTGTTGCGCGACGTCCTCAACCTCCGGGTGATTTCGTCCCATCACCCGCCGGGCGGTTCGCGCGACGATTGGCGCAACCGACATGAGGAGTGCACGCATCGCCCTCTCGTCGCCCGTGGTCGCACCGGCCACCATACCGGGGCCGTCGGGCAATTCGCCCGGAGCGGACCCGCGCTGTGGGGCAAGCGTCCTCACCACCCATCTATGTCTCTTGAGGGGGGCTGAGGGGGTCAACAAAAATCAACGACCCCAGCTCGTATCCCTAACCCACAGATATCATTACGCGACGGAACCGGCGGACGGCGCCGACAGCTCAAAGGCCGTTCGGTGGTGAGGATGGAAATGGATTGTCGACGCAGCTCGGACCCGACGGGCGGCCATTGGGCAGGCAGACCTTTGCCGGGAAGCCCGCGCAATCGGCGCCCGTGCGGCAGGGATCATTCGGGTAGCGACAAAAGACGATCGGGATGACGCAGGGGCCAGCGTTACCAATGGTGGTCACGAACCCGATCACGCAAACGCCGCCC
>DASRQT010000319.1:0-8297 GCA_035696485.1 Polyangia bacterium
ACCAGCTGGTAGTCGATCTCGACCTCGTCCTTGCGGAACGGGATGTGCTGCTCGGCCTCGAACGGCAGCTGGTCAGCCAGCTCCTCGGGTGTCATCGGGGGCACCTGGATCTTCTTGATGATGACCGAGTGCCCGGAGATCGCGGTCGCGACCCGGTTGTTACGGATGGCCAGCGTCGTCTTCAGCTTCTGGATCGCGTCGACCACGGAGCTCTGGTCCATGATCGAACCGTCGACGATGGTCTGCGCCGGCAGCGGTTCGATACCGAAGTCCAGCAATCGGATCCCTTTGCTGGTCTGTTTGACCTGCAGGATCTTGATCGAGCTGGACCCGATATCGAGGCCGACGCAGTTCGTCGCCACCGGGTTATCTCCTACTTTTACGCATGTTCGCCCACATTGTAGGTGCGTGGCAAGTAGCCGTCAAAATTTACGTCTTTTGCAATCGGGCCCCGTGACGTCCCGCGCGCTAATGCACCGCGCCGAATTTTACCCGATTCCGTACTCCTTTATCTTGTAAAGCAGGGCACGGTGGCTGATCTCCAAAAGTTCCGCCGCCCGGGTTCGGTTGCCCGCCGTGCGCGCCAGGGCCCGCCGGATCAACTCCTCCTCGAGGCGGCGCGAGGCCAGCTTGACCGAGAGCTCGCCCGGGCCGCCGGCCACCAGCTCGCGCACCGGTTCGGTGGGCGCCATCCGCCCGCCGTGAGCCAGGATCCGTTCCGGCAGGCTGCCGACGTCGATGTCCTCGCCCTCGCTCATGACCGCAGCCCGCTCGACCGTGTTTTCTAGTTCCCGGATGTTGCCCGGCCAGGGATAGGCCACCAGGCGCTGCATCGCCGCCGGAGTCACGCCGCGGATCGAGACACCCACCCGCTGCCGCGCGCGCTGGATAAAAAAATCGATCAGCAGGGGCAGGTCGTCCAGCCGCTGCCGCAGTGGCGGAAGGGTCAACGAGACCACGTTCAAACGATAGAAGAGGTCCTCGCGAAAACGGCCCCCGGCGACTTCCGCCTCCAGATCCCGGGCGGTCGCCGCCACCACGCGGACGTCGATCGGCAGATCTTCGCTCCCCCCCACGCGACGGACGAGATCCTCCTGCAGGACGCGCAGCAGGTTGACCTGCATCGCCAGCGACAGCTCGCCGATTTCGTCAAGGAACAGCGTCCCGCTCGAAGCCTGTTCCATGAGGCCAGCGCGGTCGCGGATCGCGCCCGTGAAGGCGCCGCGATCGTGCCCGAACAGCTCCGACTCCAGCAACCCCGACGGGATGGCGCCGCAGTTGACAGCCACAAACGGACCGCCCGCGCGCGGCGACCCCTGGTGGACCGCGCGCGCGACCAGCTCCTTGCCGGTGCCCGATTCCCCGCGCACCAGCACCGTGGTCTTGTACTCCGCCACCTTGGCCACGGCCGCCATGACCGCCTTCAGCCTGGGGCTTTGCCCGACAATCCCGCGCACCCCGCCGCTCGAGGCCGAGGCCACCGCCAGCGGGACACCGTCGGACGGGGATGACCGCGGCGCGAGCAACGACGACGGTCCACCAGCCGCACCCGCCGGTGGCGCTGCCGCTCGCGCCTCCCCCTTGCGCACGGCCGCCAGCAGCCCCGACACGTCCGCGCCGCCAGCCTCGGTCTCGGCCATCCAGTAGTCCTGCGCCCCCGCCCGCAGGGCCGCCAGACCGCCCTGCTCGCCGGCGTCAGCCCCGACCATGGCGATGACAAAAATATCCCGGCGAAGGCCGCGCAGCACCGCTATCAAGTCGGCGGTAGCTCGGGTGTCCCCGGATGCACGCACCACGACGGCGCCGTAGCTCTCGCCGGCCAGGGCCCGCGCCGCCGCGGCCATCGAGGCCACGCCGGCGGCCTCAAGGCCAGAGCCACGCAGCGCAAGCTGCAGGCCCTGGCGCAGCTTCTCGTCTTCGATCACCACGAGGATGCGACGCATGCAGAGCTTGGGAGCGGTCAGGATACCACGCCACGCTTTGACAAGTTTTTTGCCCCCCGTCGCAACTGGCGCTTTACTGGCTTCATGAGTGTGGAAGTCCAGCGAGCAACCATCCCGTGCAGCATCTGCTCCGCCCAGGTGACGGAGCTCCGCCGCGGGCGCTGTTGGGGCTGTTACGCGCGCTGGGTGGAGTCACGTCCGGTCGGGCGCGGCGCTTCCTGCGCCATCTGTCACGAAAAACGGCGCGACCAGCTCAAGCTTGTCGAGCTGCACAGCCGTTCGGTGCCGCTGTGCCACGGCTGCGCCGCGCGCATCGTCCGGATGGACCCCATCCCCGACACCGTCGAGGAGATTCGCTTCTCCCTGCGCCGCGAACGCCGCGAGGAGGATCGCCGGGGCGACGGGCTCGACCGCCGCATCTTCCCGCGCGAGCGCCGGGTTGGCGAACGGCGAACCCCGGCGGTGCGCGATCACTTCGCCGACACCGACCCGGCCATCCGCCTGCCCGACTTCGGCGAGGTGGTCATGGAGCTCCAGGAAGCCGAGATCGACGGGTCCGAACAGACCGGCGTCAGCCGGCGCCCGTAGCGGTCTACCGGGGCAGGGCCCGGCCTAAGGCCTAGGGGGGAGCAGACGCGACGTCTCGATTCGCGCACCGTCCGCCGGTCGGGCTCATCGAGTCCGCCACGCAGACGGCATGGGTCGCCAACGCACACGCGCCATTGCAGAAATCGGTGCATCCCGAGTCGATCCAGTTGGCCGCTGCCGCGTTCACGCCGTCAGCGGTGCCGTTGATGAAGCTCTTGCATCGACATGCGAACGGTCGTGTGATCATCGTGCTGCACTGTCCGCCCGCGTCGACCGTGCAGGTCGTCGCCGACGAGTAGGCGGTCTGGTACGCGGCGATGAGGGACTGACACCCTGCCGAATCGAAGGATGGATGAGCGTCCGTCGTCGCTTCGTCGTCTCCGGAGCCGTCTCGACTATCGGTGGATGCATCGACACCCGGGCCTACCGGGCCCATGCCCGTACACGGGCACGGTGGATAAGTCGCGACGACTTGCCCGTTTAGCGACACGATTGTCGTACCACCGTCGCCGAACGTGACGGAGCCGCCATTGGGAACTTCATGGACGCAGTCTCTCGCGACCGGACCACCGGGCGAGTACACCACGTCCGAGCAGTTCACGGTGCCCTTGGAGCTGCTACACGCCGCCAGCGTGAGAGGGAACGTCACGATGATCGTTAAAGTGGTCCGCATGGCACCCATTCTCCGGCAAGTCCTGGAGCAAGTCGCGGGCCAACGTAGCCACTGTAAGTTATTTGCCCAGGCTGGTGACAAGTGTCAGCGATGCGTCGACGTCTGCACGAAATCATGCTCGGGCCGTTGCTCTGGCTGGTGGCGGCGCTGGCGGGCGGATGCACGGGGACCGGGGGGCCTGAGCGCGCGGGACAACACGGCGTGGAAGGCGGTTTCGGTGGTCGTGCCGTGACTCAGCGCAGAGGCAGCTCGACCTTCCACAGCTTGTCTTCGCGCACGACTCGGATGGTCTGGCGATCGCCGCCGACTGAATAGACCTCAACCTCGGCTTCGTTGCCTTCGCGCCGGATGAGGCGCGTCCCGGCCGCCTCCCACGCCGGTGGCACCCACCCGACCGTGACCAGATCCTCCGGCCGCAACATGCGCGTTCCGCCGGTCTTGCGCGCCCCGGCCAGCATCTCGTCGATGCGCCCACGCGTCCGCGGCCCGAAATGCTGGTAAACACCCAGCCGATCACCCGCCCGCGCCGTGGCGATCAGCGCCGCCACCGCCGATTCCGGCGACGCCTCGCCGCTGCCGCCACATCCGCCGCCAGCCGCCAGCGCCAGGGCGGCGACCAGACACACGGCCATGCCGGCGGCGGCCCTCATGCCGGCGAAGCCCAGAGGCCGAGGCGATCGCGGACGCGGGTCATCGTCTCGCGCGCAATCTTGCGCGCCGCCGCCGCACCCGCCGCCAGGATCTCGTCGACGCGTTCCGGCTGCGCGCGCAGCTCGTCCCCCTGCGCCTTGATCCGGCCGAGGTCGGCCTTGATGCCCTCGAACAGCATCTTCTTGCAGTCGATGCAGCCGATGCCGGCCGTCGTGCAGCCGACACGCACTGCCGCCTGCGTCTCGGCGCTGGAGAAGAACTTGTGCACCGTGAAGATGTTGCAGACGTCGGGGTTCCCGGGATCAGTCCGCCGCACGCGCGCCGGGTCGGTCGCCGCCGTGCGCAGCTTCTCCCAGATCTGGGCCTCCGACTCGCGCAGCCCGATGGTGTTGCCCAGACTCTTGCTCATCTTCTTCTGACCATCCAGACCCAGAATCTTCGGTGTGGTCGAGAACAGCGGCTGCGGCTCCACGAAGGTGTCGCCGAAGCGGGCGTTGAACCGGCGGACGATCTCGCGCGCCAGCTCCAGGTGCTGGCGCTGGTCCTCCCCGACCGGTACCCGGGTCGCGCCGTAAAGAACGATGTCCGCGGTCTGCAGGATCGGGTAGGTGAAGATGCCCACGTTGATGTTGTCGGGCTGGTGCTCGGCCTTTTCCTTGAACTGCGTCATCCGTCCCAGGTCGCCGAACGGGGCGACCGACGACAGCACCCACGCGAGCTCGGTGTGCTCGGGGACGGCAGACTGCACGAACAGCGTCGCCTTCTCCGGATCGATGCCGCAGGCGAGAACATCGATGGCCATCTCGCGCACCCGCCGTCGCATCTCGGCCGGTTCATACGACTGCGTGATCGCGTGGTAGTCGACGATGGCGTAATAGCAGCGGTACTTCGGCTGCAAGTCGACCCACGTGCGTATGGCGCCCAGATAGTTGCCAAGATGCAGCTCGCCCGAAGGCTGAATGCCTGAGAAGACCGTTTCCATCGCTCTTCCGATGTTTAGGCCGTGGGTGCCGTCACGGTCAAGGGCGCCGCTTGCTAGCACTTGAATTCATAGATACCTTTTGTCGTCCAAGGACCAAAGGAGATCCCCCCATGAACCGGACCATATGGCTGGCCGCACCGATTTTGGCTGTGCTCACTTCAGGGTGTGTCATTCGCGCGCGCCCGGGTGTGGTCGTCGGAGGGACCGTCGGCGGTGAAGCCGACTACGGCACCGTCTACGCCAGCGCCCCTCCGCCCGCGCCGGTGGTCGAATACCGGCCGCCGCCGCCCGGATGGGGTTACGTGTGGGTGGACGGTTACTGGGACTGGACCGGCTACGACTGGAGCTGGATCAACGGTTACTGGGCCCCGCAGCGGCAGGGCTACTACTACGTACAGCCGCGTTACGTGATGGACGGGGGACGCTACGTCTACTACCGCGGTTACTGGGGCGATAACGGCGGCTACCGTGACTACACCTACGGCGGCATGCGCGGTACACCGCCCTCACAGAACTGGCGTGGCGTTCCGGCCAATCCACCCGCGTCGGGCGGGGGCTGGCGGGCGTCGCCGTCACCGCAGCCGCCGGCTGGCTCCGGCGGATGGCGAGGTGGCGCCCCAGCCACATCCGCGGCCCCACCGCCCGCAGCCGGCGGTGGTTGGCGGGCTACGCCCTCACCAGGCACCCCGGGCGCGCCACCGGCCGCGCAGGCCCCCTTGGCCCCCGCTCCTGGCGGCGGCTGGCGCGGCGGCGCGCCCGCTCCGGCCCCCGCCGCCACGGCGCCGCCTTCCGGCCCTGCGTACGGAGCGCCTCCAGGCGGCTGGCGGGCGACCACCCCGGCGCCGAACCAGCCGCCGGCCAGCGCTCCGCTGTCGACTCCCAACTCACCTCCGGGTGGCTGGCGTGGCGCGACGCCAACACCACCGCCTCCGGCTGGTGGGTTCAATAGCCGCGGTCCAACCCCGCCGCCTCCGTCCCCCGGCGCCGCCGGCCGGTTCGCCGGTCCGGGCGCCATGGGCAACCAACCGGTCCCCAACTCCGGTGGCATGGCCGGCGGGGCGTCCGGCAACATGCACCGCGGCCCGACACCCATGCCACCCGGCAGCCCCGTTGGAGGCGGTGGCGCCGCCCGCCAGATGCCGGCGCCCTCGCCGCAGAAGAAAACCACCACGCCCGCGCCGGCACCCCCGACCAACAAGCCGCCCGGCTGGCGCTAGGCGCTGGACCCCGGGCGGCCGCCTCCGTCTAGAGAATGTACTGCGATAGATCCTCGTCCTTGAGGATCCCGTCCAGACGTTCGCGGACGTAGGCGGCGGTGATCGGGATGGTCGTGGCCCCCAGCTCCGGCGCCTCGAAGGCCAGGTCGTCGAGCACGCGTTCCATGATCGTGTGCAGGCGGCGTGCGCCGATGTTTTCCATGCGCGAGTTCACCAGGGTCGCGATGCGCGCGATCTCGGCGACGGCATCGGGGCGGATATCCAGCGTGATCTTCTCGGTCGCGAGCAGCGCCGTGTACTGCTTGGTCAGGGCATTCTCCGGCTCGGTCAAGATGCGCACGAAGTCGTTGTCGGTCAGCGACTCGAGCTCGACGCGAATCGGGAAACGCCCCTGCAGCTCCGGGATCATGTCCTTGGGCTTGGCGACGTGAAACGCGCCGGCGGCGATGAACAGCACGTGATCGGTCTTGAGCGGGCCGTACTTCGTCGACACCGTTGACCCTTCAACAATCGGGAGCAGATCGCGCTGGACGCCTTCGCGCGAGACGTCGGGACCGTGGCCGCCGCCTTCCCGGCCGGCGACCTTGTCGATCTCGTCGATGAAGATGATCCCGGCCTGTTCGGCGCGACGGATGGCGTCCTTGGTCAGCCGTTCCATGTCGATGAGCTTCGCGGCCTCTTCCTCGGTCAGCGTCTCCAGCGCTTCGGGCACCGGCAGCCGCCGCCGCTTGGTCCGCTTGGAGCCCTGCGGCAGCATGTCGCGCAGGTTCAGCACCATCTCTTCCATGCCCGTGCCCGAGAACACGTCGATGAAGGACTGCGGCGCGTCCGCGGTGTCGATCTCCACCATCTTGTCGTCCAGCTTGCCCTCGTGCAGAAGCCGGCGCAGGTTCTCGCGGGTCGCGTTGTCGGCCGGTGGTGGCGGTGGCGCGTCGGCCACCGTCGGGCCGGGGAGCTGGATCACGCCCATGCTGCCGCCCGGGGCGGGCCCCGGTCGCGGGCGCGGCGTCGGAGGCAACAGCACGTCAAGCAGGCGTTCCTCGGCGTTTTCGCGCGCGCGCGGCCGCAATCGTTCGCGCTCCTCGTCGCGCAGCATCGAGACCGCGGTCTCGGCCAGATCGCGCACCATCGAATCGACGTCGCGGCCGACGTAGCCGACCTCGGTGAACTTCGACGCCTCGACCTTGACGAACGGGGCGCCAGCCAGCTTGGCCAGCCGGCGCGCGATCTCGGTCTTGCCGACGCCGGTGGGGCCGATGAGCATGATGTTCTTGGGCGCGATCTCGTCGCGCATCGGCGGCGCGACCTGCTGGCGACGCCAGCGATTGCGCAGCGCCACGGCGACCGCGCGTTTGGCCGCCTTCTGGCCGACGATGTAGCGGTCAAGCTCCTCGACGATCGCCCTCGGAGTCAGGTCCTGGGCCCGTTTCGTCAGCGGCGGCGACATCTCAGAGCTCCTCGAACAGCTGGTTGGCGTTGGTGTAGATGCAGATCTCGGCCGCGATGTTCAGTGCGCGTTCGGCGATCTCGCGCGCCGGCAAGGAGGTCGCGGTCAGAAGGGCGCGCGCGGCCGCCAGCGCGAACGGTCCACCGGAGCCGACGGCGGCCGCATCGCCGTCGGGCTCGATCACGTCGCCGGTGCCCGAGAGCAACAACGTCCGTTCGTTGTCGGCGACCAGCAAGAGCGCCTCCAGGCGGCGCAGCAGGCGGTCGGTGCGCCAGTCCTTGGCCAGCTCGACGGCGGACCGCAACAGGTTGCCGTTGTATTCCTTCAGCTTGCCTTCGAACCGTTCGAACAGCGTGATGCCGTCGGCGGCCGATCCGGCAAACCCGGCCAGAACCTTTCCGTCGTGCAGGCGGCGGATCTTGCGCGCCGACGATTTGACCACCGTGTTCCCCATCGTCACCTGACCATCACCACCCAGGACGACCTGCCCGTTGCGACGGACCGCCAGCACGGTGGTGGACCGGATCGCGGGCCGATCCGTGGAGGATGTGCGGCTCATGATCGGGCTCGCGGGTGGGCCTTGTCGTAGACCGCCATCAGGTGGTCGATGTTGACGTGGGCATAGCGCTGCGTGGTGCGGAGGCTGGCGTGCCCCAGCATCTCCTGAATCGAGCGCAGATCGGCGCCCTCGCCCAGCAAGTGGGTGGCAAAGCTGTGTCGCAGGGCGTGCGGCGAAACCGCAGGCACTCCGGTTTCGCCTTCGCGCCGGGCCAGCATCCGGCGCACGATACGTGGG
>DASRQT010000320.1:0-5908 GCA_035696485.1 Polyangia bacterium
TTCCACGTCGCGCTCCCCGAAGCGTTCCTCGTAGTCGCTGCCCTCGACGTAGCGGTAATAAAGCTGGCTGACCGGCGCGTGCCGCCAATCGACGATGTTCACGCGCGCGGCCGGATCGACGAACGTGGCGCGTCCGATGAAGATGTCACGCTCGCCGGCGCCGCGACCCGGCACCTCCTCGCGCAGCCGCAGGTGCCCGAAATACGGCGAGCCGGGATCGACCAGGACCCCCTGCGCCTCGGCCCGCCGCAACGACACCCCCTGCAACCGTTCCATCTGCGCGATCAGCGCCGGGACGTCCTCCAGCCGGGCCTCGCCAATCTCGTCGCGCAGGGCGACCAGCTCCTGATCGTAGCGCGGCGCGGCCGTCCCGGCGCTGCCCCGCCCGGACAGGCTCTTGAGCACCCTGTCCAGCAGGCGTTCTTCTTCGTCGGGGATCTCGGCCATGGACCCCGAAACTATAACGCGCCAAAAAAAAGGGAGGCCGCGAGGGCCTCCCAAACTAGAGCTAGGGCTGCAATAATCTAAAGAAGTCTGGCTAGAACCACGCGAGTGCGGCGGCCGTGGCGGTGAATTGCTGGCTGTCGGTGCCGGTGCCATGGACGAAGATGGGGTCGCCGGCGAAGTCGCCGCGGAGCTCGGCCCGAAGCTCGCCATTGGCGCCGACCGGGAAGCCGACGGTGGCGGTGATCTCGCCGACCTTGGTGTTGACCCCGGTGCCGAGCCGGAAGCCCTGGGGATCGACGAACAGCTCGCCGCGGGCGCTGAAGTTCATCGACGAGCCCAGCGCCATCCGGGCGTAGCCCGCGACGCCGTACCAGTTGTTGTCGCCCTGATGGCCGAGGTCGGCGTTCAGCATCAGCGACACGCTGCCCAGCGTGTGCGAGACGATGAGGTCGCCCAAGATCCGCCACGGGGTGGCCATGCCCAGCGGCTCGGTGCCGGCGTAGGTGTTGAGGATGATCGTGGTGCCGGTCGGCGCCGCGAAGGTGAACGACAACCCGAAGGTCTTGCCGGCGTTGTTGTCGAGGACCAGATCCCAGCCGTTGACCACGCTGGCCTGCATCGACAGCGCCGCCGTCAGCGGCACCGTCAAACGGACGCCGGTGTGCGTGAACGGAATCGCGTAGCCGAACAGGAACGACCGCGAGTAGTTCCAGTTGCCGCGCGCCTCGATGACCTCGGCGCCCGCCGAGGTGACGAACTTACCGACGTCGATGGTGATCGGCTTGCTGGTCGCCAGCGCATACGTCACGTAAGCCTGCTGGATGTGCTTCCAGACCTCTATACCCGGGGTCGACGAGCTGAGATCCGCCACCTGCCCGAACCCGAGATCGAACCGGAAGCCGACCGGCTCCGCCTTCATCGCCACGGCCAGCTCGGTGTACGCCAGCACGAAACCGTCGGTAGGCCCGTCGAAGACGCGGAAGTTGGCTGGCTGGGTCGCGTTACCGCCGAAACGAACACCGCCATAGGCATCGACCAGACCCTCGACGGTGATCGCGTCCTTCCAGGGCTTCGCCACCGCGGCCTGCGCGGGCGGTGTGGCGACCACAGGCGGCGCCGTCGTCGTCGTCGTCCCCCCTGCGGTTACACCAACCGCTGCGCCGGCAGGCGCCGTGGCCTGTGCGAAAGAAACCAGGGGCACCAGCAAGACCGCCGCTCCGGCCAACCCAGAAAAGATAGATAGGCGCATGAATCACCTCCTTCGGTGTTGTTTGGAGCGGGAACGTATAGGTGGTCGTTGCGACGGTAAAGTAATTTCTCCCCTGTCAACGCCCTGTCCCAGAAGTGGGAAAGCGAAGTCCAAGATTGCTATTGACCCTCTCGTCCTGGCCGGACGACAGGGTCGGGTGAAGACCCGTCTCCGTCGTTAGAACCAGGCCAGAAACGCCAGGAGCGCCGTGAACTGCTGCTTCTTGTCGGGCATGCCCAGCGTGAAGCCGCTGGGGCTGATCATCATCGGCTGCGCGTTGAAGATCATCTGGTCGGAGAAATCGCCACGCGCCTCGACGCGGATCTCGTAGCGACCGGCCATCGGGATGGCCGCCGTCACCGTTCCCTCATACAGCTTGTACTTGGTGAGGTCGCCACCGTTCTGTGCATACTCGCCGCGCAGAGCGAGGACCAGGTTGTCATTGATGGGCTTGCGCAACATGGCGGCCAAGCCGAACCAGTTATCGATGGAAGCGGCTTTGTCGGTGATGTAGTCGATGTTCAGGTTCAGGCCCATATCGCCGATGGTGTGCGCCACGACGAGGTCGCCGAGGATGCGGGTGTCGGAGCTGCCGAACTCCTTGCCGAAGTACCCGGTCGCGATGATGTTGGGCCCGTTCGGCACGGTGTAGTTGATCGAAACGCCGAAGGTCTTGCCCGCGTTGATATCGGGCTCAAAGCCCTGGCCGTTCCAGCCGTTGACGATGCTCACCTGTGCGATCAGCTCGGGGCTGAGCTTGAGGGTGGCGCGCACACCGGTGTGAACCAGCGGGATGTTGAAGAACAGGATCGAGCGCGAGTAGTTCCAGTTCTTGTTGGCCTCGATGACCTCGGCGCCCGCGGTGGTCATGAACTTGCCGAAGTCCAGCGTCAACATGCCGGCGGCCATCGTCGCGTAGGCCTGCTGGATCAGGAACGGGTTGCCGTTGCCGTTGACGGCCAGGCCCGTCGCCCCATAGCCGATGTCGATGCGCAGACCGACCGGTTCGGGATTCACGCCCAGGCCGATCTTGGTGTAGTTGAGCGTGAAGGCGTTGGAGTTGGTATCGAACGACCGCACCGCGATGACGGGGGACGGACTGGCCGTGGGCGTGCGGCTGTCCCCGCTGGTGAGGTTGACCTGATAGTAGGCGTCGACCAGCGCGTCGACGATCAGCAGGTCCTTCCATGTCTTGGCCGGCGGAGCCGGCGGGGCCGGCGGTGGTGCGGCCACCACCACCGGAGCTGGCGGCATGGGCGGCGGCGGCGGGGGCGGCATCGGCGTCCCAGCCGGAGGAACGCCGGGCGCGGCGGCAGGCGCATTGGGGTCGGCGGGCGCAGGCTGCGCCAGCGCGGCCAGCGGACAGAGAAGGGCCAAGGCGAACGCGCAAACGGGAAGTCGCATCAAAATCCCCCTGAGTTTTCTTCCAACAACAAAGTTGATAAACACCACGCGGCGAACCTAACGAGTGGGGGCGGAAGCTGTAAAGCTCTTTGGACGGGCTTGTCTCCGAATTAGCGCCGGCGAAATCAAACCGAAACATTGCCGAAAAAATTGCCGTCTCCCCGACGGAGAGACAGCGGCACGCCTTCGTGCCGCCCATTACTTGAGCTGGAGATACTCTTCCGGCACGTCGGCGAAACCCCAGCGCCGCAGTTGCCGTGACCAATCGGCCAGGTTGTCCATGGTGACCTTCACGAAGTCCATGGGTGGCAAATCGGCGACGTCCTTGTGAAAGTGAACCTTGTCGACGATCTTCACCACCCCAACGTTGCCCCACAGATACGCCGGCTGCGCGAGCAACACGGGGGCCAGCCCCTTGATGACATAGTCCAGCTCGGGCGGAAGCGCGTCCACGGCGACGATCTTTTTCGTCGCCGCGCCGGCATCCGTGAGCAGCGTCTTCGTGAACAGCGCCCAGCCCCCGACCATCGCCCAGCCGCGGAGGTCGGGGTAGGCCTTGTTGACCCGGATGACCTCGGCGACCGCCTCCTGCGGCGTCTCGACGTGGTGGAAGGTGCCCACGATCTTGATGCCGGGAAACCGCGCCGCCGCCGTCTTGACCCCGTCCACCCGCTTGCGCAGGTTGGCGGCGGCCTGGTTGCCGGCCAGGATGGCGACCTTGCCGCGCCCACCGATCTGCTTGGCCAGCTCCTTCATCACGGTTTCGCCCAGGCGCCGATCGTCGACGCCGAAGAACGCGAACCGTTTCGATCCCGGCGCGTCGCCGTCGAAGGTCATCACCGGCACCCCGCGCGCGACCGCCGCGTCGATGGTGGGTGTGATCTTGTCGGCATCGGTGACCGACAGCAGGATGGCGGTCATCCCCTCGTTGACCGCCTGAACGACGCGCTGGACCTGCACGTAGCCGTCCTCCTGCGCCGGCGTCAGCCAGACGATCTCGATCGGCGTCCCGATCTTCGCCGACAGATCGCGGGCCGCCGCCTCCGCGCCGGTGCGCGCCGACAAGAAGATCGGGTTGGTGGCGCTCTTCGCGATCATCGCGATCCGGATCGCCTTGCGCCGTTCGCCCGGCGCATCGGTGGCGTTCACCGCGGCCGCGATCGTCGCGGCCGCGTCGGACCTTGCCGGACCCGGCCCGCCCTGGCCGCAGGACACCGTCAACGCCGCCGTCAGCGCGGCGGCCGCCAGACGTGCGGCCGTCATCGTCAGCTCGCCGCGGCTTCCTCGATGACGACCAACAGGTCGCCGGCCTCCACGCTCTCGCTGGCGCCGGCGATGATCTCGCGCACCATGCCGCTGACAGGCGCCTTGATCACCGTCTCCAGTTTCATCGCCTCGGTGACCAGCAGCTTCTGCCCGGCCTTGACGTGTTCGCCGACCTTGGTCACCAGGTCGATCACGCGGCCAGGCATCGGCGCGGCGACTTCGCCAGCCTTACCGGACACCGCCTTCCTGCGCTTGGGCCCGCTGACGCGCGCCGATTCGTCGGCGACACGCATCGTCCGCGGCTGGCCGTTCAGCTCGAAGGTCAACACGCGCGCGCCGTCCGGCTCGACGTCGCCGATCGACAGCAGCTTGACGATCAGGGTCTTGCCCGGCTCGATGTCGATCCACGCCTCCTCGCCCACGCGCAGGCCGTAGAAGAAGGTGGGCGTCGGCAACACCGAGGTGTCGCCGTGCAGCGCGCGATGCTCCATGTATTCGCGCATCACCTTGGGATAGAGCGCAAACGACACCACGTCGCGCCGGTCGACGGTGACGCCGGCCAGCGCCTCCATCTCGCGCTTGGCGCCGTCCCAGTTGTAAGCCGGCATCGACGCGCCCGGACGCCCGTTGATGACCGCGGCCCCCTTGAGGATGTGCGTGCGCAGCGGCTCGGGGAAACCGCCCGGCGGCTGCCCCAGCGACCCGCGCATGTAGTCGATGACCGACTCGGGGAAGGTCAGCTCGTGCGCGCGTTCGCTGACGGCGCGCGCGTCCAGCCCCTGCTTGACCATCCAGATCGCCATGTCGCCGACCACCTTCGACGTCGGCGTGACCTTGGGGATGTCACCGAACAGGCGGTTGACGTCGGCGTAGGCGCGCTTGACCACCTCCCAGGCGACCGCGCCCAGGCCCAGCCCCTCGGCCTGCGCGCGCAGGTTGGAGTACTGGCCGCCCGGGATCTCGTGTTCGTAGACGTCGGCGGCCGGCGCCTTCAGCCCCGATTCGAACGGCGCGTACCATTCGCGCACCGGCTCCCAGTAGGTGGACAGCTTCTCCAGCCCTGGGATGTCCACGCGCGGGTCGCGCGGCGAGCCAGCCAGGGCAAACGCCAGCGACGACAGCGACGGCTGCGAGGTCATGCCGGCCATGATCCCGACAGCCCCGTCGACCACGTCGACCCCCTCGTCGATGGCGGCCAGGTACGAGCTGATGCTGTTGCCCGAGGTGTCGTGCATGTGCAGGTGCAGCGGCACGTCGACCGCCTCCTTGAGGGCGCGCACCAGCATGCGCGCCGCCCGCGGTTTCAGCAGGCCCGCCATGTCCTTGATGGCCAGCAGGTGCGTCCCGCGTTTGACGACCTCCTTGGCGAGATCGACGTAGTACTTGAGGTCGTATTTTTTCCGCGACGGGTCGGAGACGTCGCCGGTGTAGCAGATCGCGGTCTCGACCAGCTTGCCGGTCCGCTGCGCCGCCTCGATCGCCACCTGCATGTTGTCGACGTCGTTCAGCGCGTCGAAGATGCGGAACACGTCGACGCCGCAG
>DASRQT010000321.1:0-3954 GCA_035696485.1 Polyangia bacterium
CCTGACCTTCGTCGCCGTCGACAGCCAGGGGCACCCCCGTCCCGTTCCCCCGCTGGTGACCGAGACCGCCGAGGAAAAGCGCCGTTTCAAGGACGCCAATGGGCGGCGGGCCGTGCGCCTCAAGGAACGGCGCGCTATGAAGAAAGCCCATGGGTGACTCCGACGAGACGACCGAGACGACCGAGACGACTGACCTGGGCATCCTCGATCGCGCCGTTGCGCGCGTCGACCTGAACGCGCCGCTGCTGGGCGGGCGCGAGGTGATCGTGGCCACGGGCGCCGATCGGATCCGCTTTCTCCACGGGCTGGTCACCGGCAACGTCGCCGGGACGCCGGTGGGCTCCGGCACCCGGTCGTTGCTGCTCACCACCAAGGGCCACATCGTCAGCGACCTCCACGTCTTCGTTCGAACGGACGACCTCTGGATGGTGGTTCCCGGTGGCCAGGCGGAGACCGCTGCGTCGTCGCTGTCGCGCTACGCGATCATGGACGACTTCACCGCGGTGCCGCGTCCGGAGATGACCTTGATGGCGCTGCTGGGCCCCGGTGCATCGGCGGCGCTGGCGGCGGCCGGCGTGCCGCCGGGCGATCTGGCTGCCGCCCCCGTGCTGTCGCACGCGGAGGTACGCGGCTCCGATCACACTTTCTGGTTGGTCCGCGTGCGTGCGCTGGGACGCGACGGTTTCTGGATCGGCGGCAGCTCCGACGCGAGCGCCGCGCTCGACCAGCGTCTGACGGCTGCCGGCATTCCCACGCTGGCCCCGGTGACGGCGGAGGTGGCGCGAATCGCCGCGCTGGAACCGAAGTGGGGCAACGAGATCACCGCCGACTACTTCCCGATGGAGGTCGGCCTGTCCGGCGCGATCGACTACGCCAAGGGCTGCTACCTCGGCCAGGAACCCATCGTTCGGATACGCGACCGTGGCCACATCAACTGGCGCCTGGTCGGCCTCGACATCGAAGGCGCCACGGATCCGACCCCCAGCGACCGTCTGGAGACTGACGCCAAGCCGAAGGCCGGCCGCATCACCAGCACCGCCCGCCTCGCTGATGGCCGCGGCGTGGCGCTGGGTCTCCTGCACGTCAGCGTCCCGGTCGGCTCCGGGCTGCGCGTCCAGCACGGGGATGTCGCGATAGCGGCGACGGTCCGCGCCGAGGTCCTCTAAGGCCCCGCAATCAGGTCCATCCGGGACGGATACAGTTGACACGGTGGGCGTGAACCTGTATTCGCGACGTCCATGGGAAGACGCGACAACCGCCGTTCGATGAAGATGCGCCGCAAGACGCGCCAGCGGAAGCTAAAGGCCCGGATCGCCCGCAAGCGCGCCACCAAGCGCACAACCAAGGCGGCTCCGGCCGCAAAGCCGCGCAAAAAGTCGCCCGCGAAAGAGTAGGGGGGCGGGCGCGAGCGCCCGTGATGTGGCTTGCAGGCCGCCGCTGCCACCGCGTTGATGCGGCAGTACCTCGACGTCAAGGCGAGATACCCGGACGCGATCGTCTTTTTCCGCCTGGGTGACTTCTACGAGATGTTCTACGACGACGCGGTCTACGTCGCCCGCGCGTTGAACCTCACGCTCACCACCCGCGACAAGGGCAAGGAAGACCCCGTCCCCATGTGCGGCGTTCCCCACCACGCCGTCCGGGGTTATCTGGCCAAGCTGACCGAGCTGGGGCACCGGGTGGCGCTGTGCGAGCAGCTGGAGGACCCCAAGGTCGCCCGCGGCATCGTCCGCCGCGACGTCGTCCGCGTCGTCACCCCCGGCGTCGTGCTGGACGAGGAGTCGCTGGATCCGCGGCAGCCGCGCTACGTGGCCGCCGTCGCCGGCGAACCGCGACAGGGCTACGGCCTCGCATTTCTGGACGTCACCACCGGCGAGTTCCACGCCACCGAGGCCGCAACCATGGAAGGGCTGCTGGACGAGCTCGGGCGGGCCGAGCCGCGCGAGCTGGTGGTCCCACGCGCCGATGCCGATGTCGCCGCGGCTGTCCGTCGTGGCTACCCGCACCTGCCCCAGACCGCCGTCACCGAGGAGACCGCGTGGTCGGCGACCGCCGAGCTTCGCGATGTGCTGGGGGCAACCGTCGAGGCCGGTCTGGCCGATCGGACCCCAATGGCGATCACCGCAGCGGGCCGCGTCCTGCGTTATGCGCGCAGCACGCAGCCGGGGGCGCGGCTGCCGATGCAGCGGCTCGATATCTTCCACCGCGCCGATTATCTGGTCCTGGACGAACAGGCGCGCGCCCACCTCGAGCTGACCGAGACCATCCTCGGCCGCAAGCGGACCGGGTCGTTGCTGGACGTCATCGACGAGACCCGTTCGGCGATGGGAGGGCGGCTGCTGCGTTACTGGTTGCTGTTCCCGCTGGTGGACGTGGCGCGCATCCGGCGGCGGCAGGACGCGGTCGAGAGGTTGGTGCTGGCGCAGACGGCGCGCGACGCGGTCCGCAAGATCCTGATCGAGCTCGGCGACATCGAGCGGCTGGTTGGGCGCGCGCGCCTCGGCGTCGCCACGCCCCGCGATCTGGTGGCGCTGGGCTGCTCCCTGGTGTTGATGCCGGCGCTCTCGGACGCTCTGCAGAGCAGCCGCAGCGCCGAGTTAGCGGGCGCGTCGGGTGGCGATCCATCTCAGGACCTCCTGCAGCTTGGCAGCGACCTCGGCGCGGAGCTTGCCGGCAGCCTCACCTCGACCTTGCGGCCTGACGCGCCCGCGGCGACAAAAGACGGCGGTTATGTCCAGGACGGCGTGTCGGCCGAGCTGGACCGGCTGAGCCAGATCGCCAGCGGTGGCCGCGAGACCCTGGTGGCCATCGAACGCCGCGAGCGCGAACGCACCGGGATCGGTTCACTCAAGATCAAGCACAACAGCGTGTTCGGGTACTACATCGAGGTCACGCGTTCGCAGCTTCCTCATGTTCCGGCCGACTACATCCGCAAGCAGACGGTCGCCAACGCCGAACGTTACGTGACGCCGGAGCTCACCGAGCACGAACAGACGATCCTTACCGCCGACGAACGTCGGATCGCGCTGGAATTGGAGATCTTCATCCGCATGCGCGACGACGTCGCCGCCGCCGCCGATCGCCTGCTGACGCTGGCCGGGCGGGTGGCCGCGGTCGACGCGCTGTCGGCGCTGGCCGAGGTCGCCCACCGCGGTGGCTACTGCCGCCCCGAGGTCGACGATTCGGCGGTGATCGACCTCTGCGACGGGCGCCATCCCGTGGTCGAACGGCTGTCGGCGCCGGGCGGGTTCGTCCCCAACGACGTCCGGCTGACCCCGGACGGCGAACAGATCCTGATCGTCACCGGGCCCAACATGGCCGGCAAATCGACGCTGATCCGGCAGGTGGCCCTGACCGTGGTGATGGCGCAGATGGGTGGTTTTGTCCCGGCGCGCACCGCGCGGATCGGGATCTGCGATCGCGTGTTCACGCGCGTCGGCGCCGGCGACAACCTGGCGCGCGGCGAGTCGACGTTCCTGGTCGAGATGCGCGAGACCGCGCATATCCTTCGCTACGCAACCGCGCGCAGCCTGATCATCCTCGACGAGATCGGCCGCGGGACGTCGACCTACGACGGCGTCTCCATCGCGTGGGCGGTCGCCGAACACCTGCACGATCGGGTTTTGGCCAAGACCCTGTTCGCGACCCACTATCACGAGCTCTGCGCGCTGGCCGATCTTCACCCGCGCGTCCGCAACGTCAGCGTCGCCGCCCGCGAATGGAAAGGGGAGGTCGTCTTTCTGCGAAAGCTGACCCCTGGCGGCGCCAGCCGTTCGTTCGGGATCGAGGTCGCCAGGCTGGCGGGCCTGCCGCCGTCGGTGGTCGATCGCGCGCGTTCGATCCTGAAGACGCTGGAGGGCGAGGGCGCTGTCGGGAAAGGCGCTCCGCGCACCGTGTCTCCCGCCGGCGGAGAGATCCCGCAGCTGGCCCTGTTTGCGCGTGCCGAGGGCACCG
>DASRQT010000322.1:0-12921 GCA_035696485.1 Polyangia bacterium
CCCCATGTTCCGCCGCTCAATCAGCGCTTCCGCGGCGGCCGGTCCGCTGTCGCGCACGACCTCGGGCAGCGTGACACTGAGGCCATAGCCCAGCGTGGCGACGTCGTCCGCGATGCGCTGTTCGTAGTCGCGGATGTCCTCGCGCACGGCCGAGTAGTCGTGCACGATGATGATCAGCAACATGAAGAGCACCACCGCCAGAATCAGCTTGCGCGCCAGTCGCATGGTCTCGCGGCCGAGTATAGCCTCGGCGCGACGTCGTCCGGGCGGGACCTGGCTGTGGAAAATTTCCCCACCGACGGCGAGTGAGGAACATCTCCCCGCCGACGACCGGCGCGGCACCGGGAAACGGAGCCCGACTGGCTGGCATGGCGGCTGCAAAGCCTCTTGGCGAAGCCACCACAGGAGGAGCCGCGATGTCCAACCCACAGACCACCTCGACCGAGCCGTGCCCCGCAGGCCGCGTGCTGCTGGCCGAAGACGACCCCGCCATGCGGGCGTTGCTCGCGCGCCGTTTGCGGCGTGCCGGCTTCGATGTCATCGAGGCCAGAAACGGCGTCGAGGCGCTGGAGCGATTGGCGTTCGGGTGGGTCGGGACGCCGCGCATCCGGTTCGACGTCGTCGTGTCCGACGTGCGCATGCCGGGGTACGACGGGCTCAATATCCTGGCCTCATTGAGGCAGACCGCCGCCCACCTGCCGATCATCCTGATCACCGCCTTCGGAACCACGGCGACGCATGCGACCGCGGCGCGCCTCGGGGCCTTTGCCATCCTGGACAAGCCGTTCGACCTCGACCACCTGATAGCCCTGGTGGAAGAGGCCGCGCGCGTCGGGACCGGCTTCACTGCAAGGGCGGACCAATGATCGGCGGCCGTCCCGCCCAGCGGCCCGATCCGGACAGGTTGTTCCGATCTCCGGCCAGATTTGCTTCTGTGAGACCATGCCGTCAGCCGCAGGAACGGCTGCGGCCTGGATATGCCCGATCTAGGCGCGCCGATGTACGGCCTCTCACTGGCAGGAGAGGCCGCAGGTGAGGTACGACTTGCAGTCGGACATGGTCTGGCAGGCGATGAGACCCTGATCGAAGCAAACAGAGTTTGATTTCGAGCCTTCGGCCGACATGCAGGTCTGGCAATCCGCGCTGATCGTCATTCCCATGCAGGCGTTCGAGGCGCACTGCGCGTTGCAGGGCGAGCCGGCGGTGCAACCGCAGGTCTGCAGGATGCTGGGGATGACCTTGTTTTTTCCGCTGGAAAAGGTGGTCTCGCAGCAGGTCTTGCAGGCGGCCGTCGCCATTCCGATGCAGTTGTTGATGACGGGATCCGTAATCACAACGCCGAACGGCGTGAAGTGCGTCGTCGCCCCCGTGGCCTTGGCACCGGTGGTGAAAGAGTTGGCGAGGGCGACCCATGCGCCTGCGTCGAGGAAGGCGACGGTGGCGACCTTGGGCGACACCACCTTGGCGGCGTCGAAGTCGATCGTGAGGCTCACCGGTTTCAGAAATGTCGTTCCCGTCGGACCGAGATCGTAGACCTTCCCGACCAGGGTCGCGGCGCCTGGCAAGCCGGCGCCGTCGCTGATCGCGACGGTGATGTCGGTGTCAGCCATCAAGGCGCCCGCGGGAATTTTCACCGAGAGGCCCTCGGCTGTGATGGTGCCTCCCTGGGCGGCTTTGATGTTCATCGTGGCGGGGGCGCTTCCGCCCGTTCCTCCGGTCGGCGTTCCACCCGCGCCCCCACTCGAGGTGTCCGCGGTTCCCGTATCTGAGCTGCCGCCCGAACCCGCGTCCTGGGTGCCTCCGGTGCCGGTGCCCGAGGTTCCGCCCGTTCCTGTCGCCGGTGTGCCGGCTGTTCCCCCGCTACCGGCGCCCTTGTTGTCCGAGCCCCCGCAAGCGCCGAGCAAGACCAGAGAACCCACGAAAGCAACCAACCTCGTTCGTACGATGGTCTTCATGAATGAAGTCTCCCTCTTAGAGTTATTGCGGGCGGCGCGCCTGACAACGCAGCATCGGTAGACGTCGCAATATCTTGAAGGCAACATGCTGCGGACGATGCGATCGCCTCTCCTGCTCGTACTCCCGGTGCTGCTGGTGTCCGCGCACGCGGCATCCGCATCCGATCCGCAAATTTCCGGACCGCCGAGGTCACGGCAGGGATCGTCGGTGCAGCTACCGACGGCGACGTGGGCCTGATGGGAACTGTCGGTGCCGGTTACGCGTGGCGAACGGGAGACAAGAACGGCGCGCTTCTCACGACGACCCTGTCCTATGGGCTACTCACCATCCGCCCACCAATCATTGCCAGCACATCGCTGTACGTGTCCTTCCGCCACGCAGCCACTGGTCCATCTCGTGACGAGGTCACTGCCGGCCTCTCGTTTGGGGGGGGTCTGTGGTTCAATCTGATCCGAATAGGCCGCAATCTGTGACGATCCCAGTCCCATCAACGCAACCAGGTCAGTCCGCCCACATCAGTCTCGCCGAGGCGTTGCTCAGGGGCCCACCGCCAGATGGAAACCTGGCCGTACCGATCTTCGCGCGGGGGTCGCTGGAGGTGGAGTTGTACACGCCGAAGAGCCGTGACCCGCAAGAACGACATCAGCGAGATGAGGTCTACGTCGTTGCCAAAGGTACCGGGGTGTTCTTCAACGGCGTCAGTCGTTCTCCGGTCGAGGCTGGATCATTCCTGTTTGTTGCGGCCGGCCAACCACATTGTTTTGAAGACTTCTCCGAGGACTTCACGACGTGGGTGCTGTTCTATGGCCCGATTGGTGGCGAGGCGCCGGCTCGATAGGCCTTCTGATGACAGGACCGATTCCCAACCTCACAATCAGGGCCTTCCAGTCGGCCGATCGTCTGGGGCTCGAACAGCTCTGGGGCCGCGTGTTCGCCGACGATCCGCCGTGGAATGCTCCCGCGGTGATGATCGAGAACAAGCTCAAGGTGCAGCCCGAGCTGCTGCTCGTCGGCATACTCGATGCCGTGCTGGTCGGAGCGGTGATGGCGGGCTTCGATGGTGTGCGGGGATGGATTTATCACCTGGCGGTGGCGCCGGAATGCCGCCGGCGCGGGATCGCCACCCAGTTGGTGCGCGCCGCGGAGGCTGGTTTGCGCAAGCTGGGGTGCCCGAAGGTGAACATTCAGGTTCGCGCGACCAACGGCGAGGTTGTCGCGTTCTATCGGAGTCTGGCCTACATCGTCGAGGAACGCGTCAGCATGGGGCGTCGTCTCGAGGCAGTTCAGGTGGTCCAAGAACCTGCCCGCCAACACGATGTCGTAAGTCTTATTGAGGCGCTTGATTCCTACGTTGCGGGGCTCTACCCGGCCGAGAGCAATCACCTGATGGACATCCAAAGTTTGGCTGCCCGCGATGTGCGCCTTTTCGTTGCGCGCTTGAACGGGGGAGCGGTCGGATGTGGAGCACTTCGGGTGGACCCATCGGGATACGGGGAGATCAAACGCATGTACGTAGCCCCCAGTGCTCGCGGACAGGGGATCGGCCAAGCGATTCTTGTCCGTCTCGAGGAAGAGGCACGCGCCGCTGGACTTTCGTCGGTTCGACTGGAGACGGGGATTCGCCAGCCGGAGGCGGTGGGCCTGTATCGAGCCGCGGGGTACCGCGAGATCCCTCCCTTCGGCAACTACCGGCCAGATCCAATGAGCGTGTTCATGGAGAAGGCAATTCCCTGAGAGAGGGCTTGGTGGTGACAGTCATCAAAACGAGCCGATTGCTGCTTCGTCCCTTCCAGTTGATGGATGCGGAGGTTGCCCACGCCTGGTTCGGCGACCCGCTGGTCATGAGGTACACGCCGACGGGTAGCGACGACTCCGTCGAGAAAACGCGAGAGCGGCTGGCCGAATACCAGGCACACCAGGCGGCGCACGGATTCAGCAAGTGGCTGATAGCCGACCGCGAGTCCGGCAGGGCCCTTGGGGACGCCGGCCTCTTACGCCTGCCAGATGAGGGATGGATGGACTTGGGGTTTCGTCTGCTACCGTCCTATTGGGGGAAGGGCCTGGCGACGGAGGCGGCATCGGCGTGGGTATCGGCCGCTGCTGGGGTTCTGCACCTTCGGCGCCTCGGTGCTTTTGTCCATCCCGAAAATGTCGCTTCCATTCATGTCCTGGAGAAGGTCGGCTTTCGAACGGAACGGCAAGACACCGTTATGGGAATGCATTCGATCGTTTTTGGTTTGGACCTGGGAGATGCCTCCTAGTGCCCGTAATAACGGGATGCTCGTGGCGAGAAGATTTGTCCGGGCCGTCTGCATTCTTGCGATGATCTGTTTCGTCAATTGCAACAACTGCAACAAGGGCGGCCGGACCGGCGACACTCCGATGTGCGGCGCCTGCGTCCAGTCCGCCGAGTGCCGGACAGGATTGTCCTGCGTCAACGGTGTCTGCGAAACCGCTCCGCCTTCCTGTCACGTAAGAATTGGACTCTAGGAGGTTCCGCCATGGCCAAGATCGAGATCAGCACAGCGCCGCAAGGATCCGGCACGCGCTATCCACCACCCCACGACGCCGCTTGCAGGGGCCGCGAGTGGCGGCGGCTGGGCGATGCCGCCGGGTTGACCCAGTTCGGCGTCAACCTGATGCGGCTTGCGCCCGGGGTGTGGTCCAGTCAGCGGCACTGGCACGCGCTGGAAGACGAATTCGTCCACGTGCTGGAAGGCGAGCTGGTGCTGGTGACCGACCAGGGCGAAGAGCTGATGCACGCCGGCGATTGCGCCGCCTTCAAGGCCGGCGACCGCAACGGCCATTGCCTACAAAACCGTTCGACGGCCGACGCGACCGTTCTGGTGGTCGGCTCCCGCATCGACGACGACTACGCCGAATACAGCGACCTCGACATGGTCTCCCTGCCTGGACGCTACACCGGGCGCGGCGGCTTTCGGCGCAGGGACGGCTCGGAGTTCTAGCGGGCCCCGGGCACGAAAAAACGCCCCCCCGGCGCGACAGGTCGGCCGAGGGGGCGTACCGGAATGCGGAGGATCCGCGGCTGCGGATGACCGCGTGGTTACAGCTTTGGCGGCGGGAACGGACCGGGGGCACCAGCATCGCCCGCGCCGCCCGCCGATCCGCCGGCGCCGCCACCCATTGGTCCGCCGCCGAAGCCGCCGTCGGTGCTGGGTCCGCCGCCGAAGCCACCGAAGCCACCGTCATTGCTGGGTCCAGGGATGGTGTCGGGCGGTGGGGGCGGCAGCGGTTCGTCCGGGCAGACGAGGTTGTGCAGAATGCGCCCGCGCCGTCCTAGCTCGTTGAAGACCCGGGTGACGTTCGCGAACGGATCAAACACCTCCGTCCCCTGCAGGAAGGGTGACAGGGAGCTCTCTTGACCCTGCCCGCGCGGCGACACCTGGAAGACGAACACGTTGGTCTCCAGGGGACTCGTGTGGCAGCCATTGCACGTGTTCAATGCGAACTTCTCGCGCGCGTTCGGGTTGACGCCCGGGGCATCCCACACGAAGAAGTCCGTGATCATCGATCCGGCCTGGAACGACTGGCCGGCGAAGGTCTCGGGAACGGTGTGCGTCTCGGTCAGGATCGACGATTCGTTGGCGTTGATGTAATCGGCCAGGGTCTGCGAGAAGTTGAAGCTTCGGTCGGGCGTGAGGGCCAACGTGGCGGGCACCAGCGTGCCCGATGCAGACAGGTGGAACTCCCGGAACTCCCACTCGCCCAGCGCGAAGAAGTCATTGGTGCGCACCTGTCCAATCGCGCTGCCGTTGACCCGCATTGGAGCGGCGTTGCGACCGGCGAAGTGGTCCGTGATGACCTGCAGGGCCGTGTTGTATTGCTCGGACGGGAACGTGAGGGTGGTCAGGTTGTGCCACGCCTTGGCCAGATCGGTGATCTCCTGGGCGCTGCCGGTGGGGATGTTGTACTCGAGGATCATCGTCATCTCCATGGGATTGCCGTCCCGGTCGAGAATGCCGAACACAAAGCGGCCCTCACCGGCGGTGTGCTTGGTGACGTCATTCAGATCGATCCGGTTGACGATCGCCAGCAGCCGGAAGGGTGCATGACTGAGATCCAGGGCGCCGCCGGCCGTCCGCGGGAACGACCCCAGGATGCGATCCTGCATGGCCGGCCGGGCCGCCACCGTGAACCCATTGACAGTCTGATCCGTCAGCCAGGTACTCAGCAGTGATTCCACCATGGCCGGTGCCGCGCTGGGGCTGGCGGCCATGTTCTCCATCAGCTTCCCGAAGGTCCAGGCGCCACCCGGCGCCGTCCGGATTGGATCTTCCACCACGCTGAGGTCCCTGATCTCAAGCTCCCTGCGCGAGCGTACCGAGCAGGGTGTTCCCTTGACCGAATAAACCACGCTGGTGGTCAGAAACTCCCTGGTCATGCGACTGAAGGGGAAGACGCTGATCGAGATCGGATAGTCATCGGGTTCGGCGTCCGCCGACGACGAGACGGTGATCGGGATCTGCGTGGTGGTCCCTGCCTCGGCGCTCCGGAAATCGAATGACGGATTCACGAAGATGCTGGGGTTGGAGGCGAAGGCGCTGAACTGGAACTGAACCTGGTCGCACGAGTTGTTGGTGAACCGAACGTCGAAGGGCACCTCGGTTCCCGCCGCAACCGGGCCGCTGGTGGCCGGCGTGGCGACCAGGAGCGATGGTTTGGGGAGGCAGGTCAGCCGGACGATCTGATCCGCCGTGGCCGCGCGGGTGTCGAAGAACACATTGTCGAGCACACCGTCGATCCGGCGTTCCAGCCCGTCGTTGCCCATCAACAACGGTCCCGCCCCATTGCTGAGGGTTCCGTTGACGCGCGTGTGAGCGGCCAGCTTGCCATTCAGGTACAGGCGCAGGTCATGCCCGTCGTAGGTGCCCGCGACGTGCGTGAACGTGTTCAGCGTCGCCTTGGCGTTGACCTCCGCGGCCCGGCCGTTGGCCAGCCGGATCACGAACTGGTAGTTCTTGCCGTTCTCCAGCAGGACGAAGGTGCTGGTGCCGAGCTCGCGCTTGCGGAAGATGGTGCGGATGCCGCCAAGCTTGGTCGGCTTGACCCAGGCCGCGACGGTGACGCCGTTCTCGAAGGTAAAGCTGGGCTGATCCGGGACGTAGACCAGATCGTCGTCTTCGTCGATGGCGACGCCCTGGTCGACAACGCCGGGCGTACACGCCACACTGACGGAGCGGAAGGCCGTGTGGGAGTTGAACGAGCTGTCGTTCAAGTCTGTGCGCGAGCTGTTGCAGTTCTCGAACTGCCACAGTCCCTGGGCGGACTGCGGGAATGGGCCGCCGGAGCCGCCCGTGCCGCCGCGGCCACCCATGCCAGCGAAGCCGCCGTCCCCGATGAAGCCGCCGGTTCCACCGACCTCGCCCCCGATTTCGGCAAAGACCTCCCCGGCAATCGCGTCGGTGGACCCGCCGTCAGCGCTCCCCCCAGCGCTGCCGGCGTCGACGGCAGGGGTGCTGCCGCCGGATCCAATGCTGCCCCCCGTGCCCGAGCCCATTGGCGGCCTCGGAGGTGGCACCGGCGTGGCACCGGGATCCGCGCTGGCACCGGCGGTGCCGGCGGGAGCAAACGTCAGCGCTCCGCCGGCGACCAGCTTCAGATCGCCGTCCTTGAGGATGGCCTCCAGGTCCGCGCGCTGTTCGCCTTCATTGCTGTCACACGCCGCGAGGCCGGTCGAGGCGATGGCGACGGCACCCAGCAAGGCATGACGCCAGCGCCGGTTCGAAAACGATGTGAGCCTTTCTGGGGTGGACCGGGGAATGGGGGGATCGAGTGCGCGTTTCATGATGCCTCCTATGTGGGGTGAGCCTTCAGGCGATTGCCGCGAATCAAATTGACGGACCCGCGTGGCGGCATTGCAGCAAAAGGCGTACCGCCGTACTGGAGGCGTGGCGGACCGAGTTGCAGCGGCCACCTCTTGTCGTCGCTGTCAGCTACGTGAGCGAGGTCGGACGGAAATGTCCGACTCCGGTCACCGCCGCGCGTCCGATCCACGGGATCACGTTCGAACCGATCGCCGGTGCTATTACAGGGTCGGTGTCATTCCATTAACAATTGAATAGCGAAATTGCCGTCGCAGTGCTTACAGGCTGCCTTCGCGTTAATAAGCCGCTGAAAACTTACAATGTAAATTGCGCGCGAGTGCGTTACCGCCTCCATGGGAATGAAGGCCTGGGGCCCATAGTTCACACGTAGGTGCCGCTCGCCGAGGTCCACTGGCCACAGCTTGCGCTGCCAACAGTTTTCACGGCAGCGTCGACGCTGGCGTTTCTCGTCGTCGAGCGGATCGCCCGGGGCGGTCTTTCTACAAGCATCCGATCGAGATGCTTTCGGACATCCTAGTCCTGCCACTTTGTGACCGGCTGTTCGGAACCTATCGCGAGGCGCCCCCTTTGCAGCGGCCTGCGGTTTCCCGCGCGCCAACGAGCGGAAGCTGGGCAGCATGCTGGTGTTTCGCGACGTCTATCGTATCGTTTCGCAATGGAACGCGCGGAGGAGATTCTATCGTTCTGGTTTGGACCGTCCCTCGACGGCGACGAGGCCTTTGGGAGACAGGCCAGAATTTGGTTCCGGGGCGGCGCGGAGGTCGACCGGGAGATCCGCGAGCGGTTTGGCGCTGACCTGGATCGCGCGCGCAGCGGGGAGCTCGCGCCATGGGCTGACACCCCCCGTGGCCGGCTGGCGCTGATCATCCTCCTCGATCAGTTCTCTCGCAGTATCTATCGCGGCACGGCTCAGGCGTTCGCACAGGATGCCGCCGCGCGTAAGCTGTGTGTCGACGGGCTGGACCACGGAATGGATGCCACCCTCACGCTGCACGAGCGGATGTTCTTCACCCTGCCGCTGGCTCACTCGGAGGATCTGCCGCTGCAAGAACGGGGCGACCGCTATTGCGAGAACTGGGTAACGATGTTCCCGGCCGCGCAACAACAAGGCTTCCCTCAGGTCGCCCTCGGTCAGGCCCGCCTCCATCGCGATGTCATCGCCCGCTTCGGTCGCTTCCCGACCCGAAACCAGCTCCTGGGCCGCCCGTCGACCGAGGAGGAGAAGGCCCACGTCGAACAGGCGAAGGCCAGCGGCGCTCCGGTCTGATGAGCGAACGGCCCTACGTCCGCTGTCCTTCTCGCGACGGGTCTGGGGCCCGGCTGGCGATGTCTGGAAGTCGGGGCCGGGGCACGCAAGAGGCGGATCCGCGATCGTTAGCCTGAAGGACCGCGGATCCTCTGACTCGGGCTAGCGGGCCGGCGCCACGTCGATGACTTGCCTGGGCGGCGGCGGTGGCGGGACCGAGAGGTCCATGCCGTGGCACTGCACCAGGCCTTCACGAAACCAGATCGAAAAGTCGTCCTCCGAGGTCGCGATGCGGTGCAAGAACTTCTCCGGGGCGGGGCCCTCGTACAGGACGACGGCCAGATCCGATCCGTCAGGACCATGCTGGTGCCACACCCGCAGGCGCCTCAATCCGCCTTCAACGATGGCGGTCTCGTAGTCCTGGCGGCGGTCCTTGAGCATCGCGGCGATGAAGCGGTTCCAGGTGTCCAGCTTGCCGGGTAGGATGGGGGCGGTGATGACGAGTGATTTCATGGCGTTCTCCTTTGTGGGCGGCGCCAGTTGTCCGGCGCCTTGTGGTGACACCATGCCCGGGTCAACAAACGCCGAGGAGACGGGGAATTCGCAGACCCGAGGTGCGATTTTCCCCCCTCGTTGCCTCCCGCTGCCGCCAAGGCCCAGATGAACCGCGACGACGTACGGTACTTCCTGGCCGTTCGCGCGGCGGGCTCGATCAAGGGCGCGGCCCGCGCGTTGAAGGTGGATCACACGACCGTCAGCCGTCGGCTGGCGGCGCTGGAGATCGCGCTGGGAGCGACCCTGTTCCAGCGCACGCCCGACGGACTGGTGGAGACGGACGTCGGGCGATCCATCGCTCCCGTGGCCGAGCGCCTGGAGGTTGTCGCTGCAGAGATCGTGGACACGGCGAACTCCGCGTCGGATTCGCCATCCGGGCCGGTTCGCATAGCCACGTCGCCCTTGATAGCCGACTACCTTCTGGTGCCCGAGCTCCGCGGCCTCATGGAACGCTTTCCGCGCGTTCAGTTCGAGCTGTTCTCCGGGGTCGCCAGCGTGGACATGCCACGCCGCGAGGCGGATATCGCCATTCGCGCGCACCCACCCGGCAAGGCCCCGGGTGAGCCGTCGCTGCTCGTGCGCAAGGCTGCACAGTTCGGCTACGCGCTGTACGCCACGCAGTCTTACATCGACAGTCACGGGCTGCCCGAGCGACCAATCCGAAGCCTGGCCGGTCACCAGTTGGTGGGCACCGCACACTCGGAACACATTGCGTGGAACGCCCAGCTCGAGCGGCCGGCCGAGGTTCCACTCACGGTATTCCCTTTTGCCTCCAACCTCGCCGCCGTCGCGGCTGGACTGGGTCTGGGCTTCTGCGCCTGCCTCGCGGGAGACACCCACCCGGGCTTGATACGGGTCAGCGAAGTCATCAATCTGTGGGACGTCTGGATCGTCACCAACCCCGACGCCCGCAATAACACCCGCGTGCGTTCGGTCAAGGAGGCACTCATTCAATTGTTGGAGGCCGCCAACGATCGCCTGAGTGGCCGCGGGTCTCAAGTCGGCGGCATGACCGATGTTGCGTCGCCCGACCGATCACGATGACGACGAGTCGACTCACCCTCCCCGTGCTTCGTCGATGCGCTTCGCCAGGCGTTCGACGCTCTGCCGAAAGATGCCGGTCCGGACCGACAGACATGCCGTGGCAACCTGGATTCGTTTTGGAAGAGGAGTAACACCGGTGAGTTCACGTCGCGCGCCTGCGCGTCGGGCAGTGGTTCGGACCTTACCGGGCTTGCAGAGCCCCATCTTTCGGTCGCGATGAAGTTCCTCGCGCTTCCGTGAGATCGCGCCACGCGCATCGGTAATTCGTGGCGATCGCCTCAGAAACCGCCACGGCCCCGAGCTGTTCCGCGATCGCGGCACGCACCTGCTGGGGCGCCGGGCGGTGACGGCGCCCAAGCCCGCCAGCATCTGCGAACCACCGCCCAACGTCAGGTGCGCCGATCCCCGTCCGGGCGCGGGCCCGATGTGCACACAGGGGCGTTGTCAGGTCGTGATGCCATAGTCATTAGTAGTTAGTAGTCGCGCCGTGTCATCCAGGTTAAGGGCCCGCGAAAAACTGTCGAGGGTGGGGGCAGGTCCACTTACGTGGGCCATGATGATGCTGCGCCACGACGACAGGGAACCGCCGACGCCCGGGGGACGAACCCGCGCGCGGATCTTGGTGGTTGAGGACAATGCGCTAAACCGCCTCCTGGTGCACGACATCCTCGAGCTGCGCGGCCACGAAGTGCTGGAGGCCTCCAACGTTGACGAGGCGCGCCGGATTCTGGTGGCGTCGACGCCGGACCTCCTGCTGCTGGACGTGCAGATCCCGGGCGGCGGCGGGGAAGCGGTTGTGCGCGAGGTGCGCGCTGATTCCCGGCTGGCGACGATGCCCATCGTCGCGGTCACGTCGCTGGCCATGCCGGGTGATCGCGAGCGCCTGCTGGCCAACGGATTCCAGGGCTATCTCAGCAAGCCCATCGACACCCGCACATTCGCCGCCGCGGTCGAGGCTTATCTCGACGGCGGCGACCCTGCCACCACACCCCAACATGTCCGCCAAGCCGGCTGAACCCACCGAGACCGTCCTGGTCGTCGACGACAACCTCCAGAACCGCGAGGTTGCGGAGGGGCATCTGGTGGCGGCTGGCTACAACGCCGTGCTGGCCGAGAGCGGCCCGGCCGCCATCACGCTGTTTCAGCAAAAGAGACCGGATCTGGTGCTGCTGGACGTGCTGATGCCGGGGATGGACGGCTTCACGACCTGCCGGCGGCTGCGGGCGTTGCCCGACGGATCGCGGACGCCGATATTGTTCCTGACCGCGCTCGGCGACCTGGGGACGCACAAGGCGGCGCTGGATTCCGGCGCGGATGATTTTCTGACCAAGCCGATCAACCGGACCGAGCTGGTCATCCGCATCCGGTCTCTGTTGCGGATCAAGCAGCTGTCCGAACAGCTGCAGCAGAACTTCGAGGTCATTCGCACCCAGCGGGACGCCCTGCTGGAGGCGCACCGCCAGAAGGAAGAGCTGGCGGCCCTGATCGTCCACGATCTGAAGAACCCCCTCAGCAGCATCCTGTCCAACGTCCAGTTCCTGTCGCGGTCGAACCAGCTGGCTCCGCTGGATAAGGACTCGCTGCTGGATGTGCTGCGCGCATCGGAATCGATGCTGCGCATGGTGATGAACCTCCTCGACATCAGCCGCAGCGAAGACGGCGCGCTGGTCGCCAACCTCGCCCAGTTCGATCTGCCCGCCCTCATGGAAGAGATCTGCTCCGAGATGGGGCGTCGGGTCGACGACAAGAACCAGAAGCTGGTGCTCAAGATCGACGCCGGGGTCGAGCGGCTGCACGCCGATCGCGATCTGGTGCGCCGGATCGTCGAGAACCTGATCGACAACGCCTACAAGTACGGCCCCCGCAACGCGACCATCAACATCGAGGTCCGCGTGCTCGACCCTGCCGGCGGCGCGCCTGCCAGCGGCGTCGGGCCTTCCGGCGTGGCGCCGGCGATGGAGATCCGGGTGCGCGACCAGGGCGAGGGGGTTCCGGAGAGCTACCGGACGCGGATCTTCGAAAAATACGCGCGCCTGGAACACCGCGATGGCGCCGAGCTGCGCAACAGTCACGGCCTGGGCCTGGTGTTCTGCCGGCGCGCCGTTGACGTGCACGGCGGTCAGATCTGGGTCGAGGACAGCCCACCCAGGGGGAGCTGCTTCTGTGTCCAGCTGCCGCTGGCTCAGGCGGCTGCCGTGTCCGATGAGGCGCCCATCCCCGCGCGCGCCGCCGGCGCGGGCGCATGAAGCTCACCGCCGAGACCCCCGAGACCCG
>DASRQT010000323.1:0-20222 GCA_035696485.1 Polyangia bacterium
GGTGGGAAATTCGCCGCTGACTTGTGAGGCGGCGCCGGGCAAGACCTGGGCGTCCTCGGCAACCTTGCAGCCCTCGCCGGCCGGGCCGACCGTGAAGATCGCCGGACGACTCATCGTCGAGGTGGACGTCGGCTGCTCGGGTTTGGCCAGCGTGACCAGGCAACGGTCCCCTTGCGCCGTGGCGCTGACGGTGGTGCGATGACCGGCACCCTCGGGAGCATCGAAGACGACGTGGCGCGCCCCCTGCGATCCCGGAACACCGTAGGTCAGTGACGTCCCGGCCGCCGCGTTGCTGTCGGCGCCGGCGATCACGAACGTCTGCTTGGTCGCGCGCGATATCGAGGCGCCCACGACCGCTCGATTCTGCGACGGCGTACCGTCGACGGGGAGATCGTTCAACGAGACGACCTCCGCCGCGCGTTCGCCCTTGCCGAGGGCGTCGATCACATGCACGGCCAGGACGTCGGGGCCGAACAGCTTCAGGCTGTACTCGTGCACCGGCAGCCGCGCGGCCGTGCAGGCGCCGAACAGGGAATCGGCGCATTCCTTGCTGGCGGGGACAGCGGTGATCACCGGCGCGACGCCGGGCCTCAGCACGACCGCGTGGATCGCCACCGCCGACGCGCCGGTCACGCCAGTCGCCGTCGGCGGGCTCATCGATGTCAGCGTCAACGGCGCCGGCGTTCGGAAGCGCAGATACGCGGCGCGCTGGGCGCTGTCGGTCCTCACCCGGTCGATCACGACGACCTCACCTTCGGGGAGGAAGACCCAGTCGCGGCGTCCCAGAGGAACGTCGCTGGGGGTCTCCTGCCACTTGAAGGCGCCGGCGAAGTCGGAGCTGACGGCGACCACGCCTGAGCTGGAGCCGCGTGCGGAGCGAAGGTCCGGCTCGCCCCACGGCGTCTGGCTGGGTTTGTAGTCGCCCAGGACCACGTTCGAGTCGACCGTGATCGCGTTCGCGGTCAGCGACGACCGGGTTCCGTAGGGAGAAGGGTCGACGATGATCGGATCGGCCGCTCGCGACAGCACGAAGCTGGTGGCGTTGAGGTGCTGGTGGTCGTCGACCAGCCGCGGGGACGAGGTGAACACCGCCCAAAACGCGTCAGGTGCCCAGCTGCTGCGCACGTAGACATTGCGGGTGCCGCGTGCCAGATACCACAGCGGTCGGCCCGGTGTTCGAAACTCGATCGGCGCCAGCTCGCGCGCTTCGGCCAGCGCCTCGAGGACGATGGTCTCGTCGCGTTTGGCCTTCACCCGCGCGCGAAGACCATAGGCCCACCCCGCCGCCTCGTCGCTGCCGAGGCCGACGATGGGCGCCAGCAGCGCGCGCGACGGCGGCGGAATGTCGAAGGTCTCGACGTCGGTGTCGCCGCCGACGTAGCTGCCGTCGCCGGGCGGGGTCAGCCCGTAGGAAAATCGTGCCGCCACGTCGTTCACCCAGGCGTGCATCGCCGGCAACGACAATCCCTGTTCCTCCAGCGCCCGCGCGCCGAGCGCGTATTCCAGCACGCTCAGCGATCCGTATTGCCACCCCTCGGGCCAGTCGCCGCCGACCAGCGCGCCATGGCGGCCACCGGCGCGCGGGATCCCGCCGTTGTCGGCGCCGAGACCGTTGCCGACAATCTGCCTGGCGAAGAGGTCGTCGACCGTCTCGGTCCAAAAACGCTGGCTGCTGGCGCCGTCTTCCCCTGCCTCGGCGACCGCGATCAGCGTCTTGGCCAGCGCATAGCCGGCATGGTAATTGGCGCCCGGCTGCGTGTTCAGGTAGCCGTCGCGCGTGTACCAGTCGATCCAGGCGCGGAAGCAGGCACGCGTCTGGGCGCGCAGCGCTTCGTCCACGCCGGGCGCATCGTGCAGCCAGTCGTACGCGAGAGCCGTGTGCGGGCCGATGAAACGAATGGCGTATCCGGTGTCGCGGCGCACAGACGCAATCGCCTGCTTGGTCGTCGCGCGGGGAATGCACGCCTTCCGGTCTCCCTTCTCGCTGACGTCTTCCAGCAGCGCCCGCCACAACATCACACCCGACTTGGCGTGGTGGGCGTCGCCGGTCAGTTGATAAGCCAGCGCGCAGGCCGACGCCGCGAACGACCAGTTGTCCCCCTGGTAGCCGCTGGAGGTGAAGGCGGCCGGCTTCTGCGTGACCGCGCGGCACGCGTCCACGACGTCTGCGGTGGCGCTGCCGGACTGGGCCACCTTGGCCTTGAGCGCGGTCAGAACCGGCGCGGTCAGGAAGATGCGGGGGTGCGGTCCCGCAGGCGACGGCGGCGCTGACCAGGCCGGAGCGACCAACAAGAGGACACCCGCCACCGTGGCCGCTCGACCACACCACCGCCGTCTGGTCATGAAAGCGCGAGTCTAACACGCACCGTACCAGCGACAGACCCGTCACCCAGCGCGTAAGATAGCCCCGCCATGGATTCGAACCCGTCCGCATCATCCCCGCCGTCACTGCGGCGGCGCTTGCTCGGGCAGATGAAACACGTCGGGGCCAGCCTCTTGCCCCATGCGCTGCTGGTTCGGCGCGGCAACACGCGCGGGCGACGAATCGCCCTCACCTTCGACGACGGCCCCGACGCGATGACTCCGGTCTATCTGGATCTGCTGGACCGCCTGGGCGTTCGTGCCACCTTTTTTGTGGTCGGGCGGGCCTGCGCCGAGAACCGGGCCGCGCTGCTGGACACCATCGCTCGCGGACACGAGGTCGCCGGACACGGTTTCACCCACCGCCGATTCACCAAGCTGTCGGCGCTGGAGCTGCGCGACGAGCTGGCGCAGACCGCGGCGCTGCTACCGCCGCCGCAGGCACGCCGCGCGCTGCTGCGCCCGCCCCACGGCACGACGTCGCTGGCGACGCTGGCCCGCTGCGCGCGCGCCGGCTACACGACGGTGTTGTGGTCGTGCGACTCGCTCGACGCCAGGACCTCGTCGGCGGACGAGGTGGCCGCAGCGCTGGTCCCCGAGCGCGTCTCGCCGGGCGACATCGTGCTTCTGCACGAGGGGCAGCAGTGGACGCTGGACGCGCTCCCGCGCGTGGTCGACGGGCTGCGCGGCGCAGGCTATGACCTGGTCACCGTCGGAGATCTCCTTTGATGACCGCGCCGACCGTTCTTTATCTCGTCGACGGCCTGGGACTGTCCGGGAAAACCAAGGCGATGGTCGACCTCGCATGTGGTTTGGATCCCGCCAGGTACCAGGCCGCCGTCGCCCGCCTGGACGTCGAAGACGGCCCGCTCGTGGAAACCCTGCGCGGCAAGGGAATTCCGCTTCACGACATCCCCTGTCCTGCCGGTCTGAACCTCGGCGTCTTGTTGCGCCTCGGTCGCCTGTTCCGGCAGGTGCGCCCGACCGTGGTTCATTGTTACAACCCGCGGACGATGTTGTACGGCGGAATCGTGGCGCGGACGTTGGGCATCAGGTCGACCCTGGGATCGCTCAGCGCCTTTGCCTGTCTGATGCCCGACGTTCACTACGAGTTCCTGCCGCAGAGGCTCAACACGGCGTCGTCGCGCAATCGCTTGCGCAACCGTGTCGTCGCGCGTCTGATGCGGGCGGTGGTGACGGTGTCGCGATCTCTGGGTGAGCAATTCTGTCGTTTCAACGGCATCGACACCGGGCGCCTGCGCGTGATCTCCTATGGCGTTGACGTCGCCCGTTTTGGTGCCGTTACCGATGATCAGATCGCGGCGTTTCGCGACAACATCGGCGTGCCGCGCGGCGCGGTCGTCATTGGCAGCGTCGGCCGCCTGGTCGAGCAGAAGGACTATCCGACCCAGCTGCGCGGGTTCGCGCACGCGCTTGCAGGCCGCCCGGCGTCGGCGCCCGAGCTCTGGATGGTGCTGGCTGGCGACGGCCCCCTGCGCGCTTCACTCGAGGCGCTGGCGGCTGAGCTGGGGATTGGCGGGCGCGTGCGCTTCATCGGCCACAACAGCCAGGTGCCGGTGCTGCTGCGGTCACTGGACGTCTTCGTGATCTCGTCCAAGTTCGAGCCCTACGGCGTCGCGCTGCTCGAGGCAAAGGCCTCGGGCGTGGCGATCGCCGCCACCGCGGTCAACGAGATCCCGGAGCTGGTCCCGACCGGCGAGATGGGCCTCTTGGTCCCATCCGGCGACTGGCAGGCGCTGGGCGGCGTGTTCGCGCGCCTGTGCGACGACGAACAGCTGCGGCGATCACTCGGCGCCAGGGCGGCCGCCGACGCGGGGAAGCGACACAGCCTGACGGCCGCCATCGACGGCTATCAGAAGATTTACGATGAGACGCGCCAATGATCGGCGCGAATGATCGGTGCAATGATCGGTGCGAGTGATCGGCGCCACTGATCTTGCTTGTTCGCAGCGGCGTCTGTACGCTCGGGCGACTTCAATGGCCGCCGCTGATCGGAACCCGGGCTTCTCCGAGCAGGTAATTCGTGTCGTGGCGGAGGGCGGCTAGTGGATGCCGTGTTGCCCCGGATCGTGTGGCCCGATGGGCGGCGCTTCGCGTTCAGCGTGTTTGACGATACCGATCGCGGCACGCTGGAGAACATCCCGCACGTCTATGCCCTGCTCCGCGATCTCGGGATGCTCACGACCAAGTCGGTGTGGCCCAAGGCGGGCGTGCGCGCCCCCGCCGTGGTGGGCGGCGAGACCTGCGGCAACCCGGCGTATCTGGCCTGGGTCAAGGAGTTGCAGCGCAGCGGCTTCGAGATCGGCCTGCACAACGTCACCTATCACAGCTCGACCCGCGACGAGGTCGAGGAGGGTCTGGCCCGCTTCGTCGAGATGTTCGGCCACCAGCCGCGCACGCTGGCCACGCACACCGACTGTCGCGAGGGCATGTACTGGGGACCCGATCGGGTCAGCGGCGCACACCGCGTCCTGTACGACGTCTTGACCCGCTTTCGGCAGCACAACGCCTTCAAGGGTCACGTGCCGGGCGACCAGTACTTCTGGGGCGACCTGTGCCGTGATCGGATCGACTACGTCCGTAACTTTGTCTTCCCCGATATCAACACGCTCAATCCGTGCCCGTGGATGCCCTATTCGGATCCCGACCGCCCGTGGGTCAAGGCCTGGTTCGCCTCGTCCGAAGGCGCCGATTGTCGCAGCTACGTCAAGACCATCGACGAGCGCGCCCAGGACCGCCTGGAGGAGGAGGGCGGCGCCTGCATCATGTACACACACTTCGGAAAGGGCTTTTATCAGCACGGCTCACTGGACTCCCGCTTCGTCGCCCTGACCAAGCGGCTCGCGGCCAAGGGCGGGTGGTTCGTTCCCACGTCGACCTTGCTGGACTGGATCGCCAAGGCGCGCGGGGGCCACCACGCGATCAGCGGACGTGACCGCGCGCGGCTCGAGCGGCGCTGGCTGCGCCACAAGATCACGAACGGAACCTCGTGAGGGTGGGGCGGCCGTGGCGTTACCGATTCACGCCACGGCCTGCCAGCGCCGGTCAGGGTTTCATGTCCTTGTTCACTGCTTCGGTTGCAGGTCCCGCACCAGCTGGTAGGGGAGGCGGCCTTTTGAGGAACGCCCCTCGCAGCAGCCCCAAAAGATCGCTCACCACGGGGCGAGCGATCACCAGCGCAGCGACGACATAGCCGACGGCGCCGGCGACGATCTCGCACGCCAGTTGAACGATCAGATTGGTCACGCCGGCGGCTGCCAGGGCCGCTCGCGTCGCCAGGACGGCGCCGATCAGCGGCAGCGCGCACGCCGCGGGCGGGATGATCGGCAACAGGAACGCGCGCATGGGGATGTTGTCGACGCTGCGCAGGACCCACGCGGTGATCGGCAAACGGATGATGAACGTCAGCCCCACCGCCGCGCACGCCCACAGCGGCCCCAATCGCCCCACCGTGAACAACGCCGCCATCAGTATCGCCAGCGTCACCACATCCAGCAGCGCGGCCAGCCTTGGTTGCAGCTTGACCTGGAGGTACCCCATGACGACGTGGGTGATCGGCCGTGGGAATGAGATGACCGCCAGGACCAGCAGCATGGGACCGACACTTGCCCAGCGCGCGTCGAAAAACAGCCTGGCCAGCACCGGCCCGACCATTCCCAGGCCGACCGCCAGCGGCACCATGATCAGGGCCAGCAGCGGGATCGAGCGCAACATCGCCGCCTTGCGATCGGCGGCGCCCCTGCGGGCGAAGGCCGCTTGCAGGACGTCGGAGAACTGTTCCCCGACCTGCACCGCCGGGATGTCCGCCAGGTTGTAAGCCAGGTTGTAAGCGCCCAGCACCGCCGGGCCGAACAGGAACGAGACCGCCAGGTTGTCCCATCGGCGGATGGCGAAGCCGGCCAGCGCTCCCACGAAGACCCAGCTTCCGAACACGCCGATGTCGCGGAGGATCTTGGGGTCCAGGCGCGCGGGCTGGACCCAGTCGCGCCACGAGACCCGCAGCCCCAGTGACACGAACCGCAGCACGGCCCGCGCCAGATTTCCCGCGACGATCGCGAAGCCCCCCCAGCCCAGCGCGGCCAGCACCAGCGACACGACGGTGTAGGCGACCTCGCCGCCGCCGCGAATGATGGTCAACGTGCCGAATTCCATGCGCCGGACCAGAACGCGCTCGGGGACAAACGACATCCGTTCGACGGTGACGGCCAGGACCATGCCGGGCAGATATCGGACTGCCGTGGGGGCGCCCACCAGCGGGGTCAGCTCGCTGCCCAGCAGAATCACGGCGGCGAATGCCAGCAGCCCCAGTCCGACGTGGACGACGGTGGCATGGAACATCACGTCGCGCCCGGCATGCGGGTGGGTGATGACGTAAGTGCCGACGCCGAGGCTCGAGAACTGGTTGGCGGTCATCGCCAGCACGGTCGCCGCGGACACCTCGCCGTAGTCGTAGGGGGCAACGAAACGGGTCAGCACCAGCGTGCCGATGACGCCCAGAAATCGCGTCACCAGACCGCCGATGACGGTCCAGAAACTGCTGCGCACCGTGGCGTGCTTCAGCGTGGTGGACGAGGGACCGGAGGAAGGACCGGCGGGCGGAGGCTCTGATGACACCGGCGATCAGGGTATCACGCGCGCGTCACCCACCGCCCGGTCTCGGTTTGTCGTTGCGCGGCCGTTCGGGCCAAGGTTTACTTGATCGAAGTGTCTTTGGCCGGTTGAGCGCCCTTGGAGATTCGTGACGAGGCCCATGTCTGGCTGGTCGATCCAGCGGTGGCGGACGTTGGGGAGCGGCTCGGACGGTACCAGGCGCTCCTGGATAATGATGATCGCCTTCGCCAGCGACGCTTTGTCTTCGAGCCGGATCGCCGCGCGTTCGCGGTGACCCGCGCCCTGGTGAGAACGGCGCTGTCGCGGTACGCGGCGGTCGCGCCCAGCAGCTGGTGCTTTGCGCGAAGTGATCACGGTCGGCCCCTGGTGACGGGTCCTCCGAAAGGGCTCGGTTTGAGCTTCAGCGTCACCCACACGCGCGGGCTCATCGCCTGTCTCATCACCCGGCACCCGTGCGCGGCGATCGACGTCGAAGCGATTCAGCCCGTGGATGATGCCCTGGAGATCGCGACCCGGTACTTCGCTGCCCGGGAGGTCGCGGCCCTGAGGGCGCAGCGAGGCGTCGACAGAGACAGACTGTTCCTGGCGCTCTGGACCTTGAAGGAGGCGTACTTGAAGGCGCGCGGCCGCGGGCTGACGCTGCCGCTGGATAGTGCGACCTTCTCGTTGGGCGAGGGGACCATCGATGCCGTGGTGGACGACGAGGGCCAAGACATCGGTTCTGGTTTTTGGACCTTCCAGCTGCTGCGGCCGTCCAGCACACACATCCTGGCGTTGGCCCGATCGCACGCGACGGCGGACAGTCCCGACGTGAAGTGCTTCCGGACCATCCCGCTCGAGGAAGAGGAAGCGATCGTGCTTCCGATTGAGGCGGTGGGAAAGGCTTCCGTGCGCGGGCGCGAAAAAAGTTCGGAAGACCGTCCGGCAAGGACGTTGTCGTAAGCAAGGAAGTCGTCTCAAAGCCGATCTCTGATAAAATAGCCAACTTCCCATGTGTGGCATCCTCGCTCTGCTCAACCTCGACCCCGCCAAGGCCCCTCATAGCGACCTTCGCCGGCAGGCCATCGCCCAGGCCAAAAAGCTCCGACACCGTGGCCCGGACTGGAGCGGGGTCCACGCGGACGACACCGCCATCCTGGTCCACGAGCGGCTGGCGATCGTCGACGTCGAGCACGGTGCCCAGCCCCTGGTCGACGTTCGCACCGGCGCCGTGCTGGCGGTCAACGGGGAGATCTACAACCACCGGGAACTGCGCCAGGGCCTCAAGTCCGATCACGCCTTCCAGACCGACTCCGACTGCGAGCCGATCCTCTACCTTTACGATGAGGAGTCGCCCAGGACCTTCCTCGAGCGGATGAACGGCATCTTCGCCTTCGTGCTGCACGATCCCCGTCGCAAGACCTTCCTCATCGCCCGGGATCCGATCGGCGTCGTGCCGCTGTACCTGGGGTGGGACCGGGAGGAGCGCCTGCACGTCGCCTCGGAGATGAAGGCGCTGGTGGGGGTCTGCGAGCGCATCAAGGAGTTCCCCCCCGGCCACTTCTATCTCGGTCACGAGGCGGACAAGGGTTTCCAGCGCTACTACGCGCCTAGCTGGGCGGCGGCGGGGGGGGTGGGGCCGGAGGCAGGATCGTTGCCATCGGCCCCCTACGATCCGGCGCGGCTGCGCGAGTCTCTCGAGGCCGCGGTCCATCGCCAGCTCATGAGCGACGTCCCTTACGGCGTGCTGCTGTCCGGTGGGATCGACAGCTCCATCATCGCCGCGATCACCGCCCGCTTTTGTCAGAAGCGCATCGAGACCGGTGACAAGGAGCCGGCCTGGTGGCCGCGGCTTCACTCCTTCTCCATCGGCCTCAAGGGCGGGCCCGACCTGGCGCCGGCCAAGAAGGTCGCCGACCACATCGGCTCCGTGCACCACGAGATCCACTTCACCGTGCAGGAGGGGCTGGACGCGCTGTCCGACGTCATCCAGCACCTGGAGACCTTCGACATCACGACCATCCGGGCCTCGACGCCGATGTACCTGCTCATGCGCAAGGTCAGGGCCATGGGCATCAAGATGGTGCTGTCGGGCGAGGGCGCGGACGAGATCTTCGGCGGCTACCTCTACTTTCACAAGGCGCCGAACGGCGCCGAGCTGCACGCGGAGACCGTGCGCAAGCTGCAGAAGCTGCACCTCTACGACTGCGCCCGCGCCAACAAGTCGTGCGCAGCCTGGGGCGTCGAGGCGCGGGTCCCGTTTTTGGACCGGGAGTTCCTCGACGTCGCCATGAATCTGGATCCCAACGTGAAGGTGCCGAGGAACGCGCAGCGCCCGCGGCCGATCGAGAAGTGGCCTCTGCGCAAGGCGTTCGAGGGCTACCTCCCCGAAGAGATTCTGTGGCGGCAGAAGGAGCAGTTCTCCGACGGCGTCGGCTATAGCTGGATCCAGGCGCTCAAGGACACCGCCGAGCGGGAGGTGAGCGACGCCATGCTGGCCAGCGCCGTCGAGCGCTTCCCGCTCAAGACGCCCGAGACCAAGGAAGCGTACCTCTACCGGCGCATCTTCGAGCAGCACTTCCCGCAGCCGACGTGCGCCGCCTGCGTGCCCTGGGAGCGGAGCGTCGCCTGCAGCACGGAGATCGCCCTCAAATGGGACGCCGCCTTCCAGAAGATGGTCGATCCCTCGGGACGCGCGGTGCTCGACGTCCACGAGGGGGGCCATGCCTAGCGGCGCGCCCGCCGAATCCCCCTGGATGAACAGCGAGCTACGGCTCTTCCGCTCGACCGCCAAGCAGTTCATCGCCAGGGAGTTTGTGCCGCACCAGGCCCGCTGGCGCGAGCAGCATCGCCCCGACGCCGAAACCTGGCCCGCCGCCGGGCGCGTCGGGCTGCTGCTGCCCGACATTCCGCAGGAGTACGGCGGCGGCGGCGGCACTTTCGCCCACGAGGCGATCGTTCACGAGGAGCTGACCCAGGCGGACGTGCGCTTCGGCGCCATCGTCCAGAGCATCGTCGCGCACTACATCCTCGACTATGGCAGCGAGGCGCAGAAGCGCAGCTGGCTGCCGCGCATGGCTCACGGCGAGCTGGTGGCGGCGATCGCGATGAGCGAACCGGGGGCCGGCTCCGACCTGCAGGCCATCAAGACCACGGCGCGGCGCGAAGGCGAGCAGTACGTCGTCAACGGTTCGAAGACCTTCATCACCAACGGTTTTTACGCCGGTCTGGTCTGCATCGCGGCCAAGACCGATCCCAAGGCCGCGGGTCCCAGCGGCATCTCGATGATCATGGTCGAGACCAAGGACCTGCGTGGCTATCAGGTCGGGCGCTCGCTGGAGAAGCTGGGCCGCCACGGGCAGGACACCTGCGAGCTCTACTTCGAGGAGATGCGGGTGCCGGTGGCGAACCTGCTGGGCCCGGCCGAGGGCAAGGGCTTCTCGCAGATGATGAAGCAACTTCCCTTTGAGCGAATCTCCATCGGCGTCGGGGCGGTGGCGACGATCGAGCGGGCGGTGGCCCTCACCGTCAACTACGTCAAGGAACGGATCGCGTTCGGCAAGCCGCTGATCGAGCTACAGAACACGCGTTTCAAGCTGGCCGAGTGCAAGACGGAAGCGCGCGTGAGCCGCATCTTCATTGACGACTGCATTCAGCGCTACATCGCCGGCCAGCTCGACGCGGTGACCGCGGCAATGGCCAAGTACTGGCTCACCGATCGGCAGAGCCGGGTGGTCGACGATTGCCTGCAGCTTTTTGGCGGTTACGGCTACATGACCGAGTACCCCATCGCCCGTATCTGGGCCGACAGCCGGGTCGAGCGGATCTATGCCGGCTCGAACGAGATCATGAAGGAAGTCATCGGCTGGTCATTATGAACGCCGTGGCGCTGTCGCTCGCCGACCAGATGTCGTACTGGAGACAGGCGCTGGCAGGCGCGCCGACCAAGCTTGAGCTTCCGACCGACAAGGCGCGCCCGGCGACGCGAAGCCTGGCCCGCGGGCGGGAAAGCTTCACCGTTTCGCCCGCCGTCTACGATCGGCTCCTGGCCGTCGGATCGGCCGAGCAGTCGAGCCCGTTCATGACCCTGGGCGCCGCCTTCCTGGTCTTGCTTAACCGGTACACCAGCCAGGACGACATCCTGCTGGCCGCGCCCCTGCCCCGAAAAAATGGGGTGCCGCACATCGCGGTCATACGCGCGCAGTTCGCCGACGCGCTGCCGTTTCGTTCCCTGCTGCAACAGGTGCGGGACCGGACGCTGGGCGCGGAGGCGCACGCGGAGGTGGGCTTCGACCAGCTGGTCGACGAGCTCTGCCCGGTGCGCGACGCGAGCCACGCCCCGCTGTGCCAGGTCATGTTCGTGCTGGAGGGCGCCGCCGACGCGGCCTCGCCGTCGGCGGAGGCCGCGCGCCTGGGCGCGGAGCAGGCGACGGCCCGATGCGACCTCACGCTGTTCCTGGTCGAGGGCGCCGCAGGTCTTCAGGCGTCGATCGCCTACGGCACGGACCTGTTCGACGCAGCGACGATACGGCGCATGTGCGGACACTACGGCGCGCTGCTGGAGGCCATCGCTCACGACCCGGATCAGCAGGTGGCAACGCTGCCGATGCTGACCGCGCGCGAGCGGACCCAGCTTTTGGACGAGTGGAACGATACCGCCGCCCCGTTCCCGTCGACGTCGGCCCACCGGTTGTTCGAACAGCAGGTGGCGCAGCAGCCGGACGCCGTGGCGCTGCTGTTCGAGGGGCAGAAGTCGAGCTACCGCGAGCTAAACCAGCGCGCGAACCAGATCGCTCATCTGCTGCGCGGCAAGGGCGTCGGCCCGGACGTGCTGGTGGGCGTTTGCCTGGAACGCTGCCCCGAGATGGTGGCCGCGCTGCTCGGGGTCTGGAAGGCCGGCGGCGCTTACGTGCCGCTCGATCCCGCGCACCCGAAGGATCGGCTCGCCTACATGCTCAAGGACGCCGCGGCGAAGGTGCTGATCACCGACGATGCCCATCGCGAGCTGTTCCCGCCCGACACCGACGCCATCTGCGTCGACTCGGACGCGGCGGTCATCGCCCGGCAGAACTCGGCCGATCTCGACCCGGCGCAGACGCCCTCGCATCTGGCCTACGTGATGTACACGTCGGGCTCGACCGGCCAGCCCAAGGGGGTGATGGTCATCCAGCGCGGCCTCGTGAACTATCTCTGCTGGGCGATCAAGACCTATCGCGCCGGTTCGGGTGGGCCGGTCCCGGTCCACAGCTCGATCGCGTTCGATTTGACGGTAACCGCCCTGTTCGTTCCGCTGGCCGGCGGGGGCAGCATCGAGATCCTGCGCGAGGACGTCGCCGGGCAGAAGCTGGTGGCGGCGATGCGCGAGGGACGGGACCGCGGCCTGGTCAAGATCACACCAGCTCACCTGGCGCTGCTGTCCGACGCGCTTGGCCCCACCGGCGTGCGCGACAGGACCAGGCTGTTCGTCATCGGCGGCGAGAACCTGCTCTGTGAGAGCCTTGTGCTCTGGCGAGACCACGCGCCGGGCACGCGCCTCATCAACGAGTACGGGCCGACCGAGACGGTGGTCGGCTGCTGCGTGCACGAGGTGGGCGTGGGCGATCCGCGCACCGGCTCGGTCATCATCGGGCGGGCAATCGCCAACACGCAGCTCTACGTGCTGGACCGCCACCTCAATCCGCTGCCGGTGGGCGCGGTGGGCGAGCTCTACATCGGCGGGGCCGGCGTGGCGCGCGGCTACCTCAATCGGCCGGACTTGACCCAGGAACGGTTCCTCCCTGATCGGTTCTCGAAGGAGCGCGACGCGCGCATGTACAAGTCGGGCGACCTGGCGCGCTATCGATCGGACGGGGCGCTGGAATACCTCGGCCGCGTCGACAACCAGGTGAAGGTTCGCGGCTACCGGATCGAGCTCGGCGAGATCGAGGCCACGCTGGCCGATCATCCGGGGGTGAAGGCGTGCGCGGTGCTGGCCCGGGAGGACGTGCCCGGAAACAAGCATCTGGTTGGCTATGTCGTCGGGCTGGCCGATGTTCCCGGCGTCGAGGACCTGCGCGAGTTCCTGCGCGCCCGGCTGCCCGAGTACATGGTCCCCACGCAGTTCGTCTTCCTGGATGCGATGCCGCTGACCGGCAACGGCAAGATCGATCGCAAGGCCTTGCCGGCGCCCTCCGCGGAGCGCGTGACGCCGGCATCGGTGGTCGCGCCCCGGACCGAGATCGAAAGCAAGCTGGTCGCCATCTGGAAGGCGCTGCTCAACCTCGAGAACGTCGGTGTCGACGACAACTTCTTCGAGCTGGGCGGGCATTCGCTGCTCGCGATCAAGGCCGTGACGCGCGTGCGCGAGGTCTTCGAGGTGGATCTGGCGCCGCAGGCGGTGATCGACGACCCGACCATCGCCGCCCTTGCCCGGACCGTCTCGGAGCTGCTGGCGCCGCCGGTGGCCCCCGCCCCGACGGCGAAGGCGACGGCGACGGAAACCGCGAAGGCGACCACCGACACCCGCCGCGGACCAACCTTCTTCGGGGAGCCGCCGCTGTTCGGCGTCTACCACCCTGCGACCTCGGCGTCCGCGCGTGATGCCGCCCTGCTGGTGTGTCCATCGATCGGCCACGAGCACACGCGCGGGCACCGGGCGATCCAGATCCTGTGCGAATCGGCGGCCCGCTCCGGTTTTCCGGCGCTTCGTTTTGACTACACCGGCGTCGGTGACTCGTCGGGCGCGCTGGGCGGCGCCGGGCCTAACACAGTAGTAGTGGATAGCTGGTGCGCGGACGTCCTGCGCGCCGCCGAGGAGCTGGTCGCGCGCTCGGGCGCGCGCGCGGTGCACATCGTGGGGCTCCGGCTGGGGGCGGCCCTGGCCCTGGAAGCCGTGCGACGCGGCGGGCTGCGCCTGTCGCGGCCCATCCGATCTGTCGGGCTGTGGGATCCGCTGCTCTCGGGCCAGGAATTTTTGCAGCAGGCGCGCGTCTTTCAGGACCTGTTCCTGCGCGACCGCGGCCGTTTCTCGGCCGAGACCATTCGCCGGCGAGCGCCGGATGCCTCCGGCGACTACCTGGTCGGCTACGAATTTCCGGTCGCCGTGCGGCGCTCGCTGGGGCAGCTGGATCTGCGCGGCGGCGAAGACTGGCCGTCCGTCACCGTGCGGGCGGTGCTGTCCGATACGTCGCCCGACTGGGACAGCCTGGCCGCGCGGCTGGCGTCCGGCGGCCTCGATGTCTCTTCCGAGCTGGTGAAGGGGGCGCCGGGAGTTTGGGCGGACTATGCCCAATCCGAAAAGACGCTGCGGGCCGGGCCGCTGACCGCGCGGATCGTGGACCAGCTGGCGGCGGAAGGGCGGCGATGAAAGAGCAGGCGGTCGCCTTCGGGCGCGCGAACGGGATGGTCGGTGTGTTGACCGAGCCGGATGCGCCGACGAATGCGCCGCACCTCCTGGTGTTCAATTCGGGCTTCGTACATCGCGTCGGCCCCGGCCGTCTCGCGGTCGACATCGCGCGGCGCGTGGCGACCGTGGGCGTTCCGACCCTGAGGTTCGACTTCTCCGGCATCGGCGACAGCGCCCCGCGGGTGCCCGCCCTCGACCCCATTGCCTGCGGCATCGCCGATGCGCGCGAGGCGATGGACCACCTCGGCACCGCGCACGGCGCGCGGAAGTTCGTGCTGCTCGGGCTCTGCTCCGGCGCCCGGCACGCCCACCATGTTGCGCTGGCGGACCCGCGCGTCGTCGGCGCGGTGCTGCTCGATGGCTACGCGTTTCCCACCGTTCGCTCGATGGCGATGGAGGTGCGCGAACGCCTGGAGGAGCCGCGGGCCCTGCTCGCCGGCGCCTACCGCCGGGCCAGGCGGCTGCTCGACGGCAAGCAATCGGAGGCGGCCGCTCCCTCGGCCTTCGACCGCGAAGGCTTCTTTCCCGAGGATGTCAGCCGGCTGCAGATGGCGAAAGATCTTCAGACGCTGGCTGCCCGGGGCGTCGGGATGCTGAACGTCTATTCGGGCGAGTGGCGGACCTATCGCTACGAAGGGCAGCTCCAGGCCGCGTTCCCCGACGTGCCGCTTCGGTCGGTGCTGACCGAGCGATTCATCGAATCGGCCGACCACCTCTACTTCACGCCGCCCGAACGGGTAACCATGCTGGAGATCCTGACCAACTGGCTACGCCAGCGCTTCGTCTGACCGCGTGGCAATGACCAAACCTTAGCCTGCCGAGGGCCCGCTGCCGGACAAGCAGCCGACGCGCTTGGTGTCGAGCACCAGATCGTCGTAGTACGTGTCGACCGCGGCCGAGGGGCCCCAGTTGTGGATCCCGAATCCGTAGAAGGAAAACCCGCCGATGATGCCGCTGCTCTGTCCGTTCAACACGCTGCCCGGCATCCTGGCGGCCGTGCTGAAGTCGATGTGGGCAGCGTTGAGCTGGGCCATCTGTTTGCCGTCGACCCACAAGACCATCGAGACGGGGTCGTCGCCGAACTGCCACTCGATGCAGCTCCACGTCGCCGCCGGGTACCTGTCGCGCGCCGGTGGGTACGACGCCTCCTCGACGAATCGATTCGCGATCGACGGCGCCGGGTTGAACAGATCGAAGCCCAGCTGCCACGAGCTCGCGAAGTAGGCGAACTCCATATAGTTGAAGTTAATCGCCTTGGTCGGCGACGTCGTCGTCACGGTCGTGGACGTCGTGATCTTGGGGGCCACGTTCGGGTCACGGGTCGTGCCGGCGAACCCGAGCTGGATGTGCGTCCCGCCGAGGCTCACCGCCGTATAGAGGTAGACCCGGCCGAAGAAGGGACCCGCGCCCTGCAGCGCCATGGGCACGTTCTTGGTCAAGATCGTCGCAAAGTTGCCGACGGCGCCGCTATCGTGCACGTGCAGCGCGTACTTGCCGTGCGCGACCGTCTGCTGCTGGACCATCGCTACTCCCGACCCGCCCACCTGCGTGTCCCACCTTGCGGGGTCGAGCTGCCCCTGCTCGAAGTCCTCGCAAAACAGACCCGGGCACGCGCCGGGCTCTGCCTCGGACAGCGACGGATCGCCGGGCGCGTCGACGGTCGTGACCGCGTCCATCGCGGGGGCTACATCCGGCTCGCCGCCGCCCGTGCCACCGCCCGCCGAGCCGCCGACCGCCCCCGCACCACCACTACCACCACCGGTCCCGCCGCCCGCGATGGACCCACCGCTCGTGCAGGCCAGCAATCCCAAGGTCAATACTGCCACCAGGCGGGTCATGTCTCGTTCTCGTTCTCCTTTTAGACGTCTTCTCTTCGCGGGGACAGGCAGGGACGGATGACGCGGATGGTCTTGCGATCGCCGCGATGGAAGCGCTACTCTCGCTCCACCGGGCGCAGATCGAGATGGCTGTTCCGAAGAAACTCAATCTCAAGGCCGCGCAGTGGAAAATTGCCAACCTCGCGTCCTTGAAGAGCGAGGGCAAGCTTCACCTGCCCGATCTTCAGCGCGGGTTCGTGTGGTCGGCGGATCGCGTTAGCGCGCTCTATGACTCGCTTTACCGATCGTACCCGGTTGGCGCGCTCTTGCTGTGGGCGCCGACCTGGGAGGTAGAGGCGCCCTTCACGACGCGGGCCTGGGACATCTGCCCGCCGGACGCGAAGACCTCATGTGGCGATCCTGAACCGCCCTCGGCCATCAGACCGGGGTCGCTGTTCGTGCTGGACGGACAGCAGCGCCTGACCTCGCTGTTTCGGGTCATCTTCAGCAGCCGCATACGTGGCAAGCGGACGCCCGATCCCGATCTGCTGGTGGCGCTGTCGTCGGGCGAGGAATGGCTGGAGAGTCCGTTTCACCTGCGCTCGCGGGCGCTGTTCCCGCGCATGAAAGACGGATTTCTGGTTCCCGCCGAGGTTCTCTTCGAAGGCATGCGCGGCGGCAACGAGAGCCTGGCCGTCCAGCGCGCGCTGGGCGAGTGGCTGACGCCCAGCGACCCGCGTTTCTTCGAGGCGCTGGACCGCGCCAACGCCATCCGCAACGCCATCCTGCAATCGGAGGTCGTGGCTTACGAGATCGACGCCGACGTCAACGACGACAACGTCATCGAGATCTTCGCGCGCCTCAACCAGCAGGGCGTGCGCCTGCGCCCGGGCGATCTCGCGGCCGCGCGCCTCACAGGTCAGATGAGCAACTTCCGCATGCGCGCGCGCGCGGTGTTCGCCATGCCGGAGCTGCGCGGGTTCTCGGCACCCGAGGGCCACGAGGAGAGCAATCGAAGCGGGGCCCTGGTCGACACCGATCTCATCATCCGCGCCGCGCTGTTCCTGTCCGGTGGCGGCGTGCGCTACCGGCAGGCCGAGAAGGCTGGCGCGACCGGCGCGACCTCACGCTACCAGGACATCGAGGCGAGCTGGGATCGTGCGGTCGCGGGCTTCACCAGCGCGGTGGCCCTGTTCAAGAACGCCGGCGTTCCCAGCGGCGAATGGCTCCCCTACCGTTACCTCCTGTTTCCGCCCGCAATAGCCGCGGGAAACGGGCACGAGCTGGACGATCGTTGGATCGGGTGGGCCATCGCGGCGACGCTGTGGCGTCACTACGGGGCCGAGGTCGACAGCACCCTGGCCAAGGACGCCGCCCTGGCCCGGGCCGGCGATATCGACGGTCTCATCGAGCACGTCAAGCTGCGGGCCAAGCGACCCGAGAGCGCGGTGCCCACCGAAGAGGACCTGCTGCGCAACATCGTCAGCGAACGCGCGATCCTGTTCGCGTTCATGGTCTACTTCAGCAGGACCGACGCGCCAAGCTTCCCCGGCGGCAAGCTGCTGAGCGGCCTGCAGGAACCGATCGAGGAGCATCAGATCTTCCCGCGCGCCATCCTCGATGATTTTCCGGGGCGCAACAACGAGTACATCCCCGACCGGCTGGGCAATCTCACGCTGCTCGCGCGCTCCGACAAGGAATCGCTGGGCGAGATCGCGCCCGATATCTACCTCCGGATGATCCAGGCCCGCGAGCGCTCGGCCCACCTGATTCCGGAGGACGACATCCTCTGGAACGTCGGTGGCTATGCCGCGTTCTGCGAGCAACGCGAGCGCTCCATCGCTTCGATGCTGGGCAGCCTGCTCTTTGATCTCGGCGTTGGCTGACGCGTCTGCATTGCGACCCGAGGCTGCGTGCTCAGAAGTGCAGTTACTGGGGTAATGTGCTAACCTCATCAAGGTGGCAATCGCACAATCCAGGCTAACAACGCAGGGGCAGATCTCGGTGCCGGCCGAGGTCAGGAGGAAGTTGGGTCTTGGGCCGGGCTCTGTCATCGAGTGGGACGAAGAGGCGGGGAAGATCGTGGTACGGCGCGCGGGCACCAGCAGCTGGGATGATGTGCACAACGCCCTCTTTCCGTCGGGGCCGGTGTCCCCGGCCAAGAGTCTCGAAGAGATGAACGAGGGGATCAGGAGCCACATGAGGAAGAAACGTGGCTCGCGCCGCTGATACCAACGTGATCGTTCGGCTCATCGCTCGCGACGATGCGAAACAACTCGCGCTGGCCACGTCGCGCGCCTCGGCCGGCCTTTGGGTATCGCACGTTGTTCTCGTCGAGGTAGCCTGGGTGCTCGAGTCGACGTACGGTCGCGCCCGCGCCGATATCGCGAGCGCCCTCGATCTGCTGCTCGACCATCCTGATCTCACCATCGAAAGCCCGGAAGTGGTCAGGGCAGCCGTCGCGCAATTTCGCGCCGAGCGCGGGATCGACTTTGCCGACAGCCTCATTTTGGAGATCGCGCGCAAGGCGGGTCAGATTCCACTGCTGACCTTCGACCGATCACTCGGCAAGCTCAAGGGAGCTGAGCTGATCCGGTGATCGACCGGGAAACGACGAGTGCTCAAACCACGCCCAGTGAGCGGCCGCCGTCTTCCTGGCGCAGGAACAGGGGATGGCGATCGGGGTGTGTGACGGAGGTGGTGCGCTCGACGGGGAGCCCGTCGCTGGCGTAGCTGAGCTGGTCCACCACCAGCACCACCGGCGGATCCTCGAGACCCAGGGCCTTCTTCTCGGTCTTGTCGGCCAGGCGGGCGCTGATGGTGGTGTCGGCGCGCACCAGGGTCAGGTGGTAGTCATCCTGCAAGGCCGCGAACAGCGACAGGGTGGTGAGGTCACGCTCGAGCAGGCCCGGGCAGCGCGGGTGGGGCAGCAGTGATTCTTGCACCATGACCGGAACACCGCTGGTCAGGCGCAGCCGCTTGAGCCGCACCACCTCAGCCCCGGGCGAGATCTCCAGGTCGTGGGCCATGGCCACGGTGGCGCGCACGATGCGCGCGTCCAGGATCTTGCTCGTGGGGGTCTCGCCGCGGCTCTCGCTGGCCGCCGTGAAGCTGAGGAAGGCGTTCAGCTCATGGGCTTTTTTCTTTTCGCCCACGAAGAAACCCTTACCGGGCACCGTATAAAGGTGGCCCGCCTGGACCAGCTCCATCAGCGCCTGCCGCACCGTGATGCGGGAGATGCCCAGGCGCTTGACCCACTCCCGCTCCGAGGGGAGCTGGGAATGTGGTTGCCGTTCGCCCACTTCCAGCTCGCGCAGGAGGCGATCTTTGAGTTGCCGATAGAGCGGGGTCGGCGACCGGCGGGCTAACATAACTGGATATGACCACTGTACCCGAACCTGTGCTAGGGTGCTCGGGCTTCGCAGAAAAACTTTTCACACAGCGAAAAAGGAGCTCGTCAATGCCCGAAGTGAAGGTTCCGTTTTACGGTCACGCGCGCCAGTACCACAACATCAAGAAGGAGATCGATGACGCGATCTCCGGGGTGCTGGAGAGTGGCCAGTACGTGATGGGACCCGCAGGCGGCAAGTTCGAGGGGGAGTTCGCCAAGTACTACGGCACCAAGCACGCCATCGGCCTCAACTCGGGGACCGACGCCCTGTGGCTGGTGTTCATGGCCCTCGATCTCAAGCCGGGCGACGAGGTCATCACCACCGCCAACACCTTCTTCGCCACCGCCGAGGCGATCTGGATCGCCGGCGGCAAGGCCGTGCTGATCGATTGCGACCCCAAGACGCGCAACATCGATCCGGCCAAAATCGAGGCCGCCATCACGCCGCGCACCAAGGGCATCGTGCCGGTGCACCTTTACGGCCAGTGCGCGGACATGAAGGCGGTGAGCGAGATCGCCAAGAAGCACAAGCTGTGGGTTGTCGAGGACAGCGCACAGGGCATCGACGCCCACGGGCCCGGCTGGAAGCAGGGTGATTTCTCCGAGGCGGTCTGCACGAGCTTCATCATCCAGAAGAACCTGGGCACCTTCGGCGACG
>DASRQT010000324.1:0-4538 GCA_035696485.1 Polyangia bacterium
GTCATCTTCGCCAATCCAGCCGGCCAGCGTAGCGTCGAATACGACACCCCCTCGGACAAATACTATCAATTTGTCGAGACCGAGCTGCTTCCGGCAGCCGTCGCTCAGGTGATGATGCAAGCCAACCTGGTGCTGAACCTGACCAAGGACCCGGAGGGGCGCGGCACCTACGGTGGCAGCTCGGGCGGAGCCGCCGCCTTCACCATGGGCTGGTTCCACCCCGAGTCGTACCACCGCATCCTGACCATATCGGGCAGCTTTACCAACCTGCAAAGGGCGCCCATGTTTCCCAATGGCTGCGCCGAATATCACATGACCGTGATCGCCGCTTCGCCCGTGAAACCGTTGCGCGTGTTCATCCAGGCAGGGACCACCGCGGGCGGGGAAATCGGCGGGTGGAGGGCGGCCAACGACGCGATGTCGATGGTGCTGAAGGCCAAGGGCTATCACTATCGCTACGTCCCCTCCGAGGGTGCGGCACACGAAGATGCGGGCGCCCGCCGGCAATATCTACCCGCGGCCTTGCTGTGGGTGTGGCGCGGCTATCCGATCAAGAAACCATAGCGGCTAGATCCGGTGAGGGGAGCGCCATGCAGCGGAGCTGGCTGCTCGCGCTCCTGCTCGCCGGTTCGCTGGTCGCGCCCGCCTGGGCCCGCCCTACGTCTCCCTGCAATCGGCGCTGTATCTGCACGCTGTCGCGCCTGGGGTTCGACTACTGCGTTACTGCGAGGGTGTAGGGAAGCGTGAAGCTGTCTGGCAGCGCGATCCCCTCATCAGTGGTCGTTGGAGCTGTGCTGAAGGGGCCGACGCTGATGAAGTAGGAACCCGCCGTGACGTCTTTCATGATCGTGACGTTGGCACCCGCGGTCAGCGAGTACTGCCTGTCGATCTCGACCCCGTCGGGGTCATAGAGGGTGAGATCGGGAAGGGCGTCCGCCGGGAAGGTTGTGATCTTGATGGTGGCCATCCCCGCCGCCAGCGTCACGGCGTAGTAGTCCAGGAACTCCTTGTTGTCGATTGTAGCCGCGCGATAGCCGGTGAAGAGGTGGGCCGTGATGGGCGTCCCGACCGTGATTTGCTTGGCCATGGCGCGCGTATCGTTCGGCTCGTAGGCGTCAGCGACCTTGGTGTACTTCGCCGCGAACGAGTATCTGAACGGCTTGGCGAAGGCGGAGAAGTTGCTCACCGCCACCCGATAGATCTGACCGGGAGCGGCCGCGAAGAACAGGCGCACGGACGCGCCGGCGTCGACCTTGTAAACGTCGTTGACAGAGCCGTTGTCGGCAGCGGTATAGATCTTTGCGTCGATGAACCCGTCGCCGACGTCGTCCAGCGACACCTGATAGTAACCGCCCGCGGCGTCGTCGGCGGGCGCCGTGAACTGATATAGGTCGACGTCGGTCTCCGAGCCCACGCAGCCCGGCACGACCGCACCCGCAGTGTATGGGGTGGCCGTGGTGCGCGTGTCGTTCGGCTCCGCCTCCGTCACGCCGCAGGGACCGAGTGTTCCGACTTCGCCCGAGCTACCGGCCGCGCCGTCCGCGGGGTTCACCGCTGCCGGTCCGCTGCTCCCGCACGCGGACAAACCGGCCAGGGTCGCGAACACAAGGAACCCAGAAAACCCAATCGCTCGCCGCCTCATGTCACCCTCCGAAGGTTAGGTTGGTCCTGAGACCTACCAGGGCTTCGCCCGGAGAACAATAACGGTCGTGAGGGCGGGGCGTCGCCTTCGCGCTGGCGGCCGCAGGTGCACAGGGACGTGTTAGGGTCCGCCGTCATGAACGCGCGCGTCCTTTCTTCGTTCGTGGCGATGTTGGCTCTGGAACTGGGGGCCTGTGCGGCCGCACCGCCGAAACCCCGTTTTCCGTCGGCGCAGGCCGTGGCGCAGCTGGCGGCCGAGCCGGTCAGCGCGCCACCCGACGCGCAACCGGTCGCCGACGTGGCGGAGTGGCGGCTGACCGGCCCGTTGCCCGACGTGATCGACGGGCGGTTGCACGCGCCGGCCACGACTTGGGATCGCCTGCTGGGCGAGGCGACCGCGGGACGCTCCGGGTCGCTGCTGGCCACCGAGGCGGCCGCTTGCGCCGCGCGCGAGATCGGACTCTTTCAAGCCGCGCAGGCGGGGGCGCCGTCGATTCGCCTGGTGCGGTTTATCGCCGCCCGATGCGGCGTGCTGGCGCCGACGCTCACCACCGGTTGTCGGATCGCTGCCGCGACGGAGGGCGTCTCGGACGAGCAGGTGTTCGCCAGCGAGGCTCCGGCGGTGACGGCGGCGCTGTCGGCTGCGATGCAGCAGGCGGGAACAGAGATGACCGAGGCCGGGCTGTGGATCGGGCGCAAGGAGGCGCATCCGCTGATCTGCTGGGCAGTGGCGCCGCGGTTGTTTGCCGCCCAGCGCGCCACACTGGTTCCCGACGCCGGGGGGGCGATCAGCATCGAGGGCGAACTGGAGGACGTTCAGGTGGACGCGCTGATCGGCGCCGGTCCGCTGGGGACGCGGCCGTGCGCCGTCAAGCAGGATCAGCCGCCCCGCGTTTCACTGTCGTGCCCCGTCCAGCGCGCCGACGCTGCCGCGTGGATCGACGTCATCGCGGCAGGCGCCGGAGAGATCGCCGGGCGTCCGGTGCTATCGCTGCTGGTGTGGCCGGCAGGCCAGCCCGACGACACGTACCACCGGTTGTCGGCGGAGGCCGCCAACCCGTCCCTCGCTTGCCCGTCCCCGCCCGGCGCCAGCGTCGGCGGCGCGGTCGCCGGTTGCATCAACCAGGTCCGCCAGACGGCAGGTGCCCAACCACTGCCCTTAGCCGACGAGCAGAGCCGGACAATCGCCGCGCTGGTGCCGCGCCTGTTCGTCGGTTTGCAGGGCCGGGCCGCGGCGGCGACGCTGGATCAGGTGTCACTGGGTTTGCGCGCGGGCTGGCAGACGAACGCCGATCTGTCGTACGGCCAGTTGGCCCACGCGGCGCAAGAAGGCAATCCGGATCCGGCGGCGCTGGTGAGCGGCCTGCTGGAACACCCGCTTGGTCGTGTCACGTTGCTGGACGCCGAGGCGCGCCTCTTGGCCGTGGGTGCGGCGACACTGCCCGGCGGAGGGGCCACGGGGCTGGTCGCGGCGACATACCGGGTGGCCGACAAGAAGAAGTTGGATCAGTCCGTCTGGGCCGCTCAGGTGCTCGCTCGCATCAACTCTGCCCGCGCCGCCCGCGGTCAGCCTGCGATCACGATATATGACGGCGACCGCGGCCACACCATGATGGAGGCGGACAGGCTGACGGAAGGCCGGCACGGACTGCTGCGCGCGATCTCCGATGCCACCGAGTCTGGCGCCGAGGGGATCAAGATCGGGCACGTTCACGGCTGGACGCGCGAAACCGACGCGCCGGCGTCGCTGGCGGTGCCCGAGGCGTTACTGACCTTGTCCGAAGTATCGATCGGCGTGGGCCGGTATCGCCCGCCCGGCGAGCCGTGGGCCCGTTTCGTCGTGCTGCTGGTGGCGCCGCACGAAACCAAGGGCGACGTGGGAGACGACATGGGGGTGGTTTTTTGGCCCACGATCTACCAGACGTCCACCAAGTAGTCGCCGGGGGCGACTCGAATCGTGACGGCACCGTGCACCTAACGGACCGGCGGCGCGTCCGGATTGTCGGCCTTGCCCTTGGGCGGCTGCGCGCCAATGTGGTCGGCCTGATTTGCGGCGGTGACACCGCCCGTCTTGCTGTCGTCGATCTCGGGCAGCATCGCCGCATTCTATTTGAGCCACTTCGCCACCAGCGCGTCGTAGACGTCCGGCCGGCGTGCCTTCAGATTGGCCCGCTCCATCGGATCCTCGACAACGTTGAAGAGGAACGTGTTGTCGAGAATCTTGAGGAACTTGAAGTCGCCGTCCCGGACGGCCCGCTGGGCGTTCGATTTGTAGCGCCAGTACAGCGTGCGCGGGGCCACGGGCGCGGCGCCTGTCAGCATGATCATGGCGCGCAGTATGTGCGCGGCGCGCCGGAACGTACAGAAGGCGCGGCCGTCGCGATCAGGGCGCGGGGCAGGGGATGGTCTGCTCGCCGAAGGCCAAGTCGTCGATCCACGCTTCGATGTCGACGTTGCTGGCCTGGTAGCCAACCCAGCCGATGTTCAAGCTGCGCCAGGGGCCAGCGGTCCAGCGCTCGCCGTTGGGGGCCGGGCCGGTGAACATCCCTTTTTCTACCGGGACGCCGTCGACGGCCGCCAGGAACGTGTTGTCCATGCCGGGGCCGCCGTATTTGAACTGCCACTGCAGGCAGAACCACTTGCCCTCGGGGAACTTGGTTTTCGAGTTGAGGCCGTGGTCGGGCGGATCCACGACCAGCTCGAAGACACCGATCTGGCCCCCGATCTCCCAGTCGGTGGATGGGTTGCGGCTGTGAACGATGTCCCAGTGTGATCCGTTGCTGGGCACCTTGCTCATGAAGAACATCAGGCGGCCGTGCTGATCGTTGAAAGGGAATTGCTGGGTGAAGTTCAGCTCCGTCGAGCCGGAGCGCGCGGCGCGGATGTGCAGGGATTTG
>DASRQT010000325.1:0-4293 GCA_035696485.1 Polyangia bacterium
GGGTGGCGCTGGCCCGGGCGCTGGTCGGCGATCCGGAGCTGCTGCTGCTGGACGAACCGACCAACCACCTGGATGTGGAGAGCATCCTGTGGCTGGAGAATTTTCTGTCCGGATCGCGTTTCGCCACGGTGACGGTGACCCACGATCGCGCCTTCTTGCAGAGGGTCGGCAACCGCATCCTGGAGCTGGATCGCCGGAACGCCGGCGGTCTGATGGACGTGGCCGGCGACTACGCCACGTACCTCGAGCGCAAGGCCGACGCGATGGCCGCGCAGGAACGCCGGGAGGACGTCCTGCGCAACACCTTGCGCCGCGAGACCGAATGGCTGCGACGCGGCCCGCAGGCGCGAACCACCAAACAGGAGGCGCGCATCCAGCGCGCGGGCGAGCTGGCCGAGGAGGTGTCGGCGCTGTCAGCGCGCAACCAGGTCCGCGGCGTCGACGTCGACTTTCAGGGGCGGGCCAAGAATCCGCGCCGGCTGATCGAGGCGCGCGCGATCGAAAAACGGTATGACGACCGCAAGATCTTCGATGGGGTGGATCTGTTCATCACCAGGGGGACGCGCCTCGGCCTGCTGGGGCCGAACGGCTGTGGCAAATCGACGCTGCTGCGGGTGCTGACCGGGCAGGAGGCGCCCAGCTCGGGACAGGTGATCCGCGCCGACGGCCTGTCGGTCGCCTTCTTCGAACAGAACCGCGAGTCCCTGGATCCCGCGCTGCCGCTTGCCGACACCGTCTGCCCGGACGGCGACTTCGTCCTATTCCGCGGCGCGCGCGTTCACCGCTACGGGTATCTCGAACGGTTCCTGTTTCGCGCCGAGCAGATGACGTTGCCGGTCGGGCGGCTGTCGGGCGGCGAACAGAGCCGGCTGCTGATCGCGCGCCTGATGCTGCAGCCGGCGAATCTTCTGGTGCTGGACGAGCCGACCAACGACCTGGACCTGCCGACGCTGAAGGTGCTGGAGGACGCGCTGACCAGCTTCGACGGCGCGGTGTTGCTGGTCACGCACGACCGATATTTTCTCGATCAGGTCGCCAACCAGATCCTCGCCTTTCACACCCGGCCGGACGAGCAGGGGAGGGTGACGCCGTTCGCCGACCTGGCCCAGTGGCAGGTCTGGCACAAGGCGCAGATGTCATCGCGCGGGTCGCGCCGGGCCGACGCGAAGAATGGCCGTGTCGATTCACCGTCGTCGTCCGGGTCCAAACGCAAGAAGTTATCGTTCAAGGACCAGCGCGACTGGGACACGATCGAATCGCGCATCGCCGACAGCGAGGGCAAGCTGATTGCGCTGGAGGCCGAGCTGTCGCTCCCCGCGGTGGTGACCGACGGCCCGCGCCTGATAGCGCTGCAAGAACAGATGGACGGTGTGCGGCGCGAGATTGATCAGCTATACACGCGCTGGGCAGAGCTGGAGAGCCAACAATCGTGATTCGACTGGACCAGATCAGTAAACAACACGGACCGCAGATTCTCTTCGTCGAAGCGTCGGCCGCCATTCATCGCGGCGAGAAGGTCGGCCTGGTGGGACCGAACGGCGCCGGCAAATCGACCATCTTCCGCATGATCATGAGGGAAGAGTCGCCCGACGAGGGCCAGGTGTCGATCGACCGGGGCGTCACCATCGGTTACTTCAGCCAGGACGTGGGTGAGATGGCTGGACGCCCGGTGGTCGCCGAGGTCATGGACGGCGCCGGCGCCGTGTCCACCGTCGCCACCGAGCTCAAGCAGCTGGAGCATGCGCTGGCCGATCCGGCGCGCGCCGACGAGATGGACGCGATCCTGAATCGCTTCGGCGAGGTCCAGGCCCGCTTTGACGAGCTGGGCGGTTATGCGCTCGAGGCGCGGGCGCGGGAGATCCTGGCCGGCCTTGGTTTCTCGCAAGAGATGATGGACGGCGACGTGGGGCGGCTGTCGGGCGGGTGGAAGATGCGCGTCGCGCTGGCCCGCATCCTGCTGATGCGCCCGGACGCCATGCTGCTGGACGAGCCATCGAACCACCTGGACATCGAATCGCTGATCTGGCTGGAGAACTTCCTCAAGACGTACGAAGGCGCTCTGCTGATGACGTCGCACGATCGCGAGCTTTTGAACCGCATCGCCACCCGCATCATCGAGATCGACGGCGGCGTCCTGACCAGTTTTTCGGGCAACCACGATTTCTACGAGAAACAGCGCGCCCTGAACGAAGCGCAGGCCGAGGCCGCGTACCAGCGCCAGCAGGCGATGCTGGCCAAGGAGATGCGTTTCATCGAACGATTCAAGGCCCAGGCCGCCAAGGCGTCGCAGGTGCAGTCGCGTGTGAAGAAGCTCGACAAGATTGAGAAGATCGAGCTGCCCAAGCGCCGCAAGACGCTGCAGTTCGATTTTCCGGCGTGCGCGCGCTCCGGCGAGGACGTCGTGAAGATCGAAAAGGTCGGCAAACATTACGGAAGCAACGTCATCTACGACGGTCTCGACCTGTCGATCCGCCGCCGGCAGCGCTGGGCGGTGATGGGCGTCAACGGCGCCGGCAAATCCACGCTGCTGAAGCTGGTCGCAGGCGAGACCGCGCCCGACGACGGCTCGGTGACCGTCGGGCCCAGCGTCAAGCTCGGCTACTTTGCCCAGCACGCGATGGAGGTCCTCGAGGCCGAGAAGACCGTCTACCAGGTTCTGGAAGAGGCGTTTCCTCTGGCGTCGGTCGGCGCGCTGCGCAGCCTGGCCGGCTGCTTTGGTTTCTCCGGCGACGACACCGACAAGACCTGCCGCATCCTTTCAGGCGGCGAAAAGGCGCGCCTGGTGCTGGCGCGGATTCTCTACGCGCGCCCCAACTTCCTGGTGCTGGACGAACCGACCAACCACCTCGACATTGCGACCAAGGACATGATTGTCCGCGCGCTTGCCGACTACGACGGGACGATGTTGTTCGTGTCACACGACCGCCAGTTCCTGGCCAAATTGTCGAACACCGTCCTGGAACTGACCCCGCAGGGCCCTCTCTTGTACGGTGGCGGCTATCTGGAATATGTGGCGCGAAGCGGACACGAAGCCCCCGGTTTGCGTTAGTTAGGGCTCACGTTTCGTGAGGTGTGTGATGCAGTGTGCAAACAGACGCGCAATTTGCATCAGGTCTCATATCGCGCTGCGGCGTGTGAATATGGGCCAATCCATTGTCTTTGTTACTACTCTGCGGATGTGCCTTTTTTCCCCCTGTGAATTGGTCTACTGTGGTGTGCAGATGTGGGCAGCCGCTCCCGTGGCGACGGTTCAGTGAAACGTTTTGAGACCGAGGGCCCACTAGCAAGGGTGTCATCACCGCTCCCGAGTCGCCCCAGAAACCAGGAGAAAGAAATGAGATCTTCACTAACTTCCCATCTCGTGCTCGCCGGGCTCGTAGCCGGGCTTGCGTCCATAGTCGGCTGTTCATCCCCACCCGCCGCACCGCTTTTCGGCACCGGCGGCAGTAGCGGCTCGGGCGGCGGCTCAAGCGGTACCGGTGGCAGCTCAAGCGGGACTGGCGGCAGCGCGAGCGGCACCGGCGGTAGCGCGAGCGGGACTGGCGGCAGCGCGAGCGGCACTGGTGGCAGCGCGAGTGGCACCGGCGGGACCACGGGCACCGGCGGCAGCGCTGGCACCCCTGATGGCGGCGGCACCGGTGGCATGCCGCCCGGCGATGGCGGCGGCACGGGCGGTGTGGTCGGGGGCGATCAGATCACGGCAGTTCGTCCGACCGCCGGGTGCGGAAAGGCACCGGCCGGCACGGGGCAGCAGACGATCATGACGATGGGCCAGAAACAGGCAAACTGCGCGGACCATGGCGTCTGTGGCCCCTGGATGTACACGCGGAATTACAACGTCATCCTGCCGACGGGCTACGTGAACACGAAGGCCTACCCGCTGGTCTTTCAGGGCCCGGGCTGCGGCGGCGGTGATACAGGTGTTTACCCGTTGGGTGGGAGTACCGCCATCCGAGTCGGGATCGCACCGCCGCCGAACGCGATCAACCACGCCACCAACCCGAACCAGGGCTGCTTCGACGACAAGGAAGGCGACGACTCGGTCGACTGGGTTTTCTACGAGAACCTGTGGGACCGCCTGGCTGGCCAGGTCTGCTTCGACGAGAACCGCGTCTTCGCGTCCGGTAACAGCAGCGGCGCCTGGTTCTCGAACGAGGTCGGCTGCAAGTACGCCGGCGACGCCAAGCATCCGATCCGCGGCATCATGCCGAACACGGGAGGCCTGCCCAGCCAACCGATGTACGAGCCGACCTGCACCAACAACCCGATGTCCGGCATCTGGATGGGCGAGAC
>DASRQT010000326.1:0-2735 GCA_035696485.1 Polyangia bacterium
TCTCTCCGTCGTGCAGGAGCTGGCCGATCGAGCCGCGCTGACCATCGAGAACGCCCGCCTGTACGAATCGTCGCAGCGGGCGATCCGGGTGCGCGACCACATGCTGGCGCTGGCCGCTCACGAGCTGGCGACGCCGCTGACCGTGCTGCGGCTGCAGCTGTCCAGCCTGCAGCGAAGTGAGCTGGGCGCCGAGAGATCGGCCAGCAAGCTGGAGATGGCGACCCGCTGCCTGGAGCGGCTCGACAACGTCATCGACAAGTTCCTCGACATATCGTGCATCTCCGCTGGTCAGCTGGCGCTGACCCCAGAACCTGTCGACCTCTCGGCCCTGGTGCGTGACGTCTGCGAGCTGTTCTCCGAGCGCCTGGCCCGTTCGGAATGTGAGCTGGACCTGCACGCTGAACAGTCGGTGGTCGGACGCTGGGACAAGCTGAGACTGGAACAGGTGGTGACGAACCTGCTGTCCAACGCGTGCAAGTTCGGACGAGGCAAGCCGATCGAGGTGTCGGTGGGATCTCATGGCGACATGGCGTTTGTCCAGGTGCGCGACAACGGAATTGGAATTCCGCCGGACAAACAGGCGCGCATCTTCGAACGACTGGAGCACGTCGTCGCCCAGCGCGATCAATCCGGGCTGCGGCTGGGACTGTGGATCTGCCGCGAGCTGGTCGAGGCCCAGGGCGGTAAGATCTCGGTCGAGAGCGAGCCCGGCGTCGGCAGCACTTTCACGGTCTATCTGCCGTGGAACGGTCCGCGCGGCGGGCCCCGTAGCTAAGTAGTTGCACAATTTGCAGGCCTCTGTTGATTCCCTCCGGGGTTGGTTCTACTTACACTCATCGGTCAGGGAGGGGCTTTCATGACGTTGACCGTTGCGTTGGTGGACGATCACCCGGTGTTCAGAGAGGGACTGCGGACATTACTCACGGCGGAGTCGGACATCGAGGTCGTGGGGGAGGCCGCGGATTCGCGGCAGGCCTACGAGCTGGCCGCCACGAAAAAACCTGCGGTGATCGTGATTGACGTCACCCTCCCCGACGGGGATGGCATCGCCGCGACGCACGAGCTCCTGCGGCAATCGCCGCGCGCCCGCGTGCTGATGTTGACCATGCACACCAGCGAATTTTTCGTGTCGCGCGCCTTCTCGGCCGGCGTGACCGGATATGCGCTGAAGAATCAGACCTCCGACGAGATTCTGGACGCGATCCGGACCGTGGGCCGCGGTGACACCTACCTGGCCCCACGGTTCTCGAATCTGTTCGCACGTCAGGGTGAGGTGCGGCGGTCGTCAAATGGGGGCGGCAGCGGCAGCGGCCCCCTGGAAGAGCTGTCGCGGCGCGAACGGGAGATCTTCGATCTGATCCTGCGGGGATTTACCAACGAAGCCATGGCGGGGGCCTTGAGCATCAGCGTCAAGACCATCGAGACCCACCGATCGCACATCAACCGCAAGCTGCGCGTGCACTCCACCGGCGAGCTCATCCGCCTGGCCGCGCTGCATGGTCTGATCTCGCACTGACCCACATCTTAATGTTTTAGAACGGAGCCGCCGAGATCCGGGAGGCCTTGTCCTCCCCTGCCCCCTCCCCTGCTGCCCCATCACCCTGGTCGTGGCTTCACCGACAGTCAGTACGCCTGATCTGCGCGACGCTGACGATGGCGCTGGTGTTTCCAGCCCTGGTGGTAGGGGCCAACCTGTGGGTCTTCTTTAGCGCCCAACCCCACATGTACGTCGATGAGGGGAAACTCCCCGCGCGCCCCATCGCCATCGTCCCGGGCACCATGATCCAGGGCGGCATCGCCTCCGCGGGCCTGCGGCAGCGTCTGGTGGCGGCGCTGTCACTTTACAAGGCCGGCAAGGTCCGCGCGATCCTGGTCTCCGGGAAACGCCGCGACGCCGACTACGACGAAGCGGCCGTGATGTTTCGCTGGCTGGTCGACAACGGCGTACCGCCTGCGGACATCGCCGTCGACCCGGCTGGTTACCGCACGCTCGACACGATGCAACGGGCGGTGCGTGTCTTCGGCGTGAAAGAGGCGATCATTTGCAGTCAGGGGGTGAACCTGGCGCGGGCCGTGTTCCTGGCACGACGGGCCGGAATCGACGCTGTTGGTCTGGTAGTCGATCCGCGGAGACCGCTACTACACGCCATGGTCGTCCCGCACGAGACGAAGGGATCGGCCCTGGCCGTGCTGGAGACCTTGCTGGGCCGAAAACTGCGCGTCATGGACCCGCCGCAGCCGAGCAAGGGTGATCTGAGAACCATAGCCGCCCTGCGCTGACCCGTGGCCGCTACAACCGGGCGCGGTCGCCGGCCGGCTCAGCCCTTGACCATCTGGGCGACGTTCTCGTCGAGGAACTTCTGCAGGGCGTTCTTGTAGGGGCTGTTGGGCGGCAAGAATCCGATGACACCCGCGAAGGCCCCCTTGACCAACTCCGTGCGCTGGGCCTCATTCAGCTCGCCCTCGCCGGCCGTCTTGAAGGCGAAGAGCATCGCGCTGTAGGTCCCCCAGGCGGCGGCGCGCAGACCAGCGAAGATGGCCGCCGCGTTGTCTTCGGCCGATACGTCCTTGACCTCCACCGTCCATGTTTTCATCATGTTCCCTATAATAATCCCCTCGGGTAAACGCCGCCTCTTTTCTCTCTGTCTGCATTACCCCGTGGCGGCGGCGGGACGTCCACCCTTGAACGGCCCGCGGGGATTTTGCCCTTCCGGAAGGACGATGTTCAGCTCCAG
>DASRQT010000327.1:0-2538 GCA_035696485.1 Polyangia bacterium
TCGCGCGTGCTGCGCGGCGCACGTTGCAGGGTGGACGGTGCTACGTCTTTGACGCGGGATTGATCAATCGCCTGCTCTTCGACGACATCCATGCCATCGGCAGCACGTACGTCGGCCGCATCCGCGAAACCAGCGTCTTTGACGTGCTGGAGGAAAAGCTCCTGAGCCAGGCGGCGCTGGACGCCAACGTGGTGCGCGATGCGACGGTGAAACTGGGCGTGGGCGGTTCGTCGCCGATGAACCACGTCGTGCGCATCGTGGCGGTGCAGGTGACGCGCCTCATCCGCTGCGCACCCGCAAAGGCCCGGCCAGCACGAGGATCAGCGACCTGGTGGTGATCGCCACCAACCTGCTGGATCTGGCGCCGGAACTGGTCGCCCTGATCTATCGGTATCGCTACACCGTCGAACTGTTCTTCCGCCTCTTCAAGCACCTGCTGGGCATGCGACACCTGCTCAGCCAGAAGAAGAACGGCGTGGAGATCCAGACTTATCTGGCGGTGATCGCCTGCCTGCTGATCGGCCTGCAAACCGGCAGGCGTCCCGACAAGCGCACCGTCGAGATGCTGGCCTGGTACCTGCTGGGCCTGGCCACGGCGGCGGATGTGAAAAACCACCTGGGCAAACCCGACAACACTGGAGTCAAACGCCGAGCCAAAGAAGACGAGTGGAAAAAAATGGGACTGTAAACACGACGGATCGACGCGAAACAGCCGGCCCGACGGGCTCGACGCTGCGCCCAAATAACCCCGCCCAAGCTTACGGCTGATCGCCCGCCCAGCCGCGGCACCGCCATACCTGCTCCAAGTGCTTGTCGCAATGCGGGGGCCGAACAGTATTAACATTTCGGGACAATTTGGGAATTTTTCGATAAGGCGCGCTGAATGAGGTTGCGGGGTTGTCGATGGTCGTGTCGTGCATGGCGTCGCCTCCTATTAAGAAGGGCTGATCATTACCCACATTTCGTTCGTACAGAACAAGACACGCCCCGCCGGTGGGGTGGAACACGGATCGTTGAAGGAGGAGCAAGGATGCGAAGATGTCGGTGGTGTTGTCGGCCCGGGATTGGGCACGGGAGCAGTTTGCCCAGGTGCAGTTGGGCGATCGAAGGCGTACGGCACGTGCGGTGAAGGTGGCTGAGACGATGGCGTCGAATCCGTCGGGGAGCATTCCGCAGCAGAGCAAGAAGTGGAAGCAGACCAAAGGAGCGTATCGCTTGTTCAACGCGGCCGAGGCGACCTTTGAAGCGATGGTCGACCCGCACTGGCAGCGTTCCCGCACGTTGGCGGGCGAGTGTCCGGTGGTGCTGTTGATTCAGGACACGACCGAGCTGGATTACACCATGCACCCCGGATGTGAAGGACTGGGTCGATTCGGCTCGGGCCCGCGCTGGGAAAGCGGGCTGGGGCTGCTCTTGCACAACGTGCTGGCGGTCGCGCCGATGCCCGACGGTCGGGCGCGGATACTGGGGCTTGCCTGGAACAAGCTGTGGGCGCGAACCCGGCCGGTGCGTAAAACGCGTTCGACCGCCAAGGCGCGTCGGGAGCAAGGGTGTGAGTCGGATCGCTGGATCGAAGCGGTCGACGCCATCGGCGCGGCGCCGCCGGGCGCCCGTTTCGTGCACGTCGGTGATCGGGAGGCGGACATCTTCAACCTGTACGCGAGCTGCCGGGAACAGGGCAACGTCTCGTTCCTGGTGCGCGTGATGCAGCTTGGTCGCAACGCGTCGGCCGGACACGTGAGCGATGACGCGAAGGTGACTGCGCCGCAAAGGCCACGGACATCGCTGAAGCAGATCGCCGAATCGATGCCGGTGTTGGGCGGTAAGTCGATCTGGATCCCCCCGCGCGGCGGGCGGGCCGGACGCTGGGCCAACTGCGCCATCAGCGCCGGCGCGGTCACCATCTACTCTCCCTGGAACCATTCCCGCAGTGGCACGCCGCTGTGCTGCTGGGTGATCCGGGTGCGCGAGATCGACGCGCCCGACGGTGTCGAGCCGCTGGAGTGGATCCTCTTGACCGATGAGCCGGTCCACGGGCTGGACGATGCGCTGCGATTGACCGCATGGTACGCGCTGCGATGGATGGTGGAAGAGTTCCACAAGTGCCTCAAGAGCGGATGCAAGGTCGAGCAACGGCAACTCGAGCATGTGGATCGACTCCGGCCGCTGGTCGGGATGCTCTGTGTGCTGGCGGTGCGTCTGCTGCAATTGAAGAACGACGCGCGGTTGGAGCCGCAGGCACCAGCGATCGAGCACGTGCCGCGCGAATCGGTGCAAACGCTGGCCAAGATGCTGGCGGTGCCGCCGGAAAGCATCACCCTCAGGCAGTTCACCCACGAAGTCGCCAAGCTGGGCGGATTCCTGGGACGAAACAGCGATGGCGAACCCGGCTGGCTCACCCTCTGGCGCGGCTGGCACGAACTGGAACTAATCACGCTGGGCGTAAGGCTGAACGAGGGGGTGAGATGTGGGTAATGATCAGCCCTATGAGTGGAGGCCGCCATGCGCAAGAACAACTTCACTCCTTCTCCCGCGAGC
>DASRQT010000328.1:0-14415 GCA_035696485.1 Polyangia bacterium
CTCCCGCCATCCAGATCCCGGCCAGCCCGCCACCCGGCGCCGCGCTGAACGCTGCTGCCTGCGAAAGGTCCGACGTGTTGAAGGCCATCACGCGCCCCTCGTAGGGCGGGGTGTCGCAATACGAGGCCCAGCCGACGTACACCTTGTTCTGCGACAGCGCCAACGCTGGACGCTGGTTGTTGGTTCTGGGATCGATCGTCCCGATCGTGCGCGCCAAAACCCGTTCGTTGCCATTGCTGATGTCCAGCGCGCGCAGGCGCTGGATGAACGCGCCCGCCTCGACGGTCCGGGTTACCAGGAACAGCGTCATGGAGTTCCCGTCGATCACGGGCGTGCCGACGATCCCGATGTTGCCGCTGAAATCGTTGTAAGGGACGCAGTTTCCTCCCACCTCGGTGTGGCTCACGGGGCGTCCGCCGTTGTTGAAGTTCCGCGACCACAGCGCGGCGCCGCCCAGGTCGGCGTCAAAGGCGGAGATGGTGTTGTTCACCGTGGCAATGAAGACAACGTTGTGGTTACCGCCCGAAATCGACAGGTTCGACGCGTAAAGCGGCTGCGCGTAGACCTCGTCGTCGACCGTGAGGGAGAATCGCTTGCCGAACGTGGCCGTGTTGACGTTGGTTGGGTTAAGCGCGACCTCGCTGGTGTTGGCTCCGGTTCGCTGACTGTTGTAGGCGCGCGTCGTGACGTTGAAGCCGGTCAACACCGCGCTGGTGATGGTGGGCTCCTCGCCCGGCACGCCCGCCGTTTCGATGTCCTGCGCGCATGAGCCGAGCGCAGTCAGCGACAGCAGAGCAGCCGCCGAAAATCGACCAGGAGCGAAAAGCGTTCTCCGTGTCATGACGGGACCTCCACCTGTCGGCAGTCACATCACGCCTGATGGCCAATTGCGCCAACAAAAACCAGGACGGCGTGGTTATTGAACCGTAGTCAACTCCTCCCGACGCTGTCAACAACGCGCACCGTCGGCGCGCAAAAGTCGAGTGGCGGGCTGTTGGCTGCTGCCTGTTGGCTAGAGCGGACAGCTGGCGATGGAGTTGATCCAGTCGCCGATCGACTTCAAGCCATTGCTGTACGGATCATGCGATTCCCATTGATTCCGTTCCGGGTGGCGTCAAGGCTTCACCACCAGCCCCCAGGGGAGGCCGCCAACCTTCACGCGCTTCTCGATTTTTCCCGAGGCGACGTCGACGATCGAAACATCGTTCGATGGGCCGTTTGCCGTATAGAGGCGCTTGCCGTCGGCGCTGGTGGCGATTCCCCAGGGGCGGGCGCCCACGCCGTCGATGAGCTGCGTGACAGTTCGGGTCGCGACGTCGATGGCGGCGACCGATTCGCCGCGTCCGTTCGATATGAAGATCTGGCGGCCGTCCGGGGACAGCGCCGCGCCCATCGGCCGCGGACCGAGGGCCGTCTTGGCCTTGGGCTCGATCTTGATCGTCCTCTCGACGCTGTTCTTGGCGACGTCGATCACCGTCACGGTCCCCGCGTTCTCGTTGGTGACAAAGGCCGCGGCGCCGTCCTTGGTGAAGACGATCGCTCGCGGGCGGGCACCCGCCTCGATGCGGGCCAGAACCACCAGCTTGCGCGTGTCGATCGCGAACACCTGGTTGTCCTGCTCGGCGGTGACGTAGACGACCTTCCCGTCCGGGGACAAGGTCACGCCTTCGGGCTCCTTGCCCACCGCCACCCGCTTCACCACCTTGCGCGCCTGCAGATCCAGCACGCTCATCTCCGCGGTGTCTTCGTTCGAGATATAGAGGCGCTTGCCGTCGCGCGACAGATCGAACGACTCGGGGTCGGGACCGCTGGGCAGCGTCCGGAGCAGCTTGTGCGTCGGCAGGTCGATGACGCCGACGCCGTCGGCGCTGCGATCCGGCGGCGGCAGCGTCGATTCGTCCACGCCGGGCCCGCCCCGTGGCGAGCCCGACAGCGCGACGTAGAGCAGCTTTCCGCCCGGAGCCAGCTTGAGCCCGCGCGGCCGTTTGCCCACCGGGATGCGGGTCACGACCTCGCCGCGTTCCGGATCGACGGCGACCACCTCGCCCCCCTCCTCCAAGCTGACGTAGATGAGCGGGCTGGCCAGGCTCATGCCGGCCGGCAGCATCAGAAAGACCGCGAGGAGAGCCCCAATGGCCTGGCGCGGCATCCACATGTTCCATCGATTTATCATGATATCTCCGTGGGAAAACGATTGACGTGGAATTGTAGGAGAGGGTTCCCAATATCCGCATTCCGGTACAGACTAGGACATTCGCAGGCCCCGGCCCGATGACTCAACAACGAAAGGCAACCATATGAGCTGGGAGACACCGACCTTCGTCGATATCAACATGAGCGCCGAGATTGGCGGTTACCAGAGCGACTTTGACGACCACGAGCCGATCCATCCGGCCCCGCCCCACAGCGAGGACGTCGCGGCCGACCAGGCGCAACCGTAGGCGGCGTGCGCATCCGGGTCCTCGGCTCCGCGGCGGGCGGCGGCTTCCCGCAGTGGAACTGTGGGTGCGACAACTGTCTTGCAGCGCGCCGGGGGGCGCCGGGCGTCGTTCCCCGAACTCAAGAATCGATTGCCATCACGGCTGATCCGCCTGGCGACGGCGAGTCGTGGTTCCTGATCAACGCCTCGCCCGAGATTCGCGCGCAGATCGAATCTTTCCCGGGGCTCTGGCCGCGGTCGGCGCGGCACTCGCCGATCGCCGGGATCCTCATGAGCAACGGCGACCTCGATCATTGCCTCGGGTTGCTGTCGCTGCGCGAGTCGCAGCCGCTGGTCGTCTACGCCACGGCCGCGATGCGCGCCGGGTTCACCGAGGGCAACGTCCTCTTTCGCACCCTGCAGCGGTTTCCTGGACAGCTGGAATGGCGAACCTTGCGCCTGGGGGCCGAGACGCCGCTTGGCGCTGCAACAGCGCCAGGCGTTGCAGAATCCCCGCTGCGGGTGACGGCGGTGCCGTCGCCGGGAAAGTTGCCGCTGCACCTTGAAGGTCTGCGCACCCCCACGCCTGAAGACAACGTCGGCTTTGTGATCAGTGACCAGCGCACCGGTCGCCGCCTGGCCTATTTCTCGGGTGTGGCGGGCCCATCGCCCGAGATCCAGCGTGCGGCGGAGGAGGCTGATGTGCTGTTCTTCGACGGCACGTTCTGGACCAGCGACGAGCTCATCGCCGCTGGGCTGGGAACGCGTCGGGCCGAGGAGATGGCGCACTGGCCGATCAGCGGCGCCGGAGGCAGCCTGGATTTTCTCGCGCGCGCCGCTGCCTCGCGACGGATCCTGATCCACGTCAACAACACCAACCCGATCTTGCGCGACGACAGCGAGCCGCGGCGCATTCTGGCGGCGCGCGGGATCGAGGTCGCCAGCGACGGGATGGAGCTGTCGGTGTGACGGCCGATGCATCGGCGACATTGCAGCCGCCTGACCAGCTGGTCGCGCGGCTGCGCGACGAGGGCGTGCGCCGGTATCACGATCAGCACCCGTTCCACCAGGCAATGCACGCCGGGGCACTGACGCCGGAGGCGCTGCGGACCTGGACGGCCAACCGCTACTACTACCAGACGCGGATCCCCATCAAGGATGCGCTCATCCTCGCGAAGTCGGAGGACCCGGGTTTCCGCAGGGTCTGGCTCCGGCGCATCCAGGACCACGACGGTGCGGGCGAAGGCGACGGGGGGCTCGCGCTCTGGTTAAGACTGGCCGAGGCGGTCGGCCTGGAGCGCGACGTGGTGCTCAACCACCGGGACGTGCTGCCCGGCGTGCGATTCGCCTGCGACAGCTACGTGACGCTGGTCCGCGACAGCCCGCTCGTGGTGGCGGTGGCGTCGTCGCTGACGGAGATGTTCGCCCCCGACCTGATGTCGAAACGGATCGCCTCGTGGGAACAGCATTACCCCTGGGTGGGGGCGGAAGCCCTGGGCTACTTCCGCGCGCGCGTGCCGCGGGCGCGGCGCGACGGGGAAGAGGCGCTGGCGTTTGTCATCAAGGAAGCCACAACCCGCGCGCTGCAGGAGCTGTGTGTGGCGGCGCTGGTGCGCAAGACCGAGATTCTGTGGCACCTCCTCGACTGCGTCCAGGCGGCGACGGCGCCGGCGGCGACCCTGCCATGATCGACCGGCGGACGGCGGTGCGCCTCGCGCCCAAGGCGCGGCTGCGGTTCGACAAGCTCTCCGGCAAACACATGCTCCTCTATCCAGAACGAGGCCTCGCGCTCAGCGAGACCGCGGCCCGCATCACCACTTTGTGCGCGACCGAGGCACTGACTGCCGGTGCGATCGCCGAGCAGCTGGCGGCCGCGTATCCCGACCAGCCGCGCGCGCAGATCGAGAGCGAGGTAGTGGCATATCTGCGTTCGCTCGACGAGCGGGGGCTTCTGATCGTGGAGGACGCTTGAGCCCGCCAGACGCCACCCACCGGCCGTACACGCTGGTGGCCGAGCTGACTTACCGCTGTCCGCTGGCGTGCGGCTATTGCTCGAACCCGCTCGCACTATCGCGAACCGATCCCGAGATAGACACCGAAACCTGGCAGCGCGTATTCAGCGAAGCCTCCGCGCTGGGCGTGCTGCAGGTGAACCTGACCGGCGGTGAGCCGCTGGTGCGCGACGATCTCGAGGTGCTGGTCGCCGCCGCGCGGCGCAGCGATCTCTACACAAACCTCATCACCAGCGGAATTCCGCTGGACGCCGGCCGGCTGTCGCGGCTCTGCGACGCCGGACTCGACAGCGTACAGCTGTCGGTCCAGGACACCGACCCCGCCGGCGCGGTCTGGATCGCGGGGCGCGACGGTATCGACGCCAAACGTGAGGTCGCCGCCTGGGTGCGGGCGTTGCGTCTGCCGCTGACGCTGAACGTGGTCCTTCATCGCGGCAACATCTCCCGCGTCGCTGAATTCGTCGCGCTGGCCGAGGCGCTGGGGGCCGAGCGTCTGGAGCTGGCGAACACGCAATACCTCGGCTGGGCGCTGGCCAACCGGGGCGCGCTGCTGCCGTCGCGCGCGGCGCTGGCCGAGGCACGCGCCGTGGCCGACGATGCCCGCCGCCGCCTGCGCGGCCGGATCGAGATCCTGTTCGTCCGTCCCGACTACGACAGCGACCGCCCGCGCGCTTGCATGGACGGCTGGGCTCGACGCTATCTGGTCGTCGCGCCCGACGGCGTGGCGCTACCCTGTCACCAGGCGCGCAGCATCACGTCGCTGTCGTTCGAGAACGTGCGTGACCGGCCGCTGGCCGCGATCTGGAACAATTCGCCCGCCTTTGTCGCCTACCGCGGCGAGGACTGGATGCCGGACCCCTGCCGCACCTGCGACGAACGCACGCGCGACTTCGGCGGCTGCCGCTGCCAGGCCTTCGCGCTGGTCGGCGACGCCGCCGCGACCGATCCGGCCTGCGCGCTTGCGCCGCGCCACGATCTGGTGCTGGATGCCCGGCTGCGGGCCGAGGGAACGACGACGCCGGCCACGACACCGGGCGCGCCGGAAGCCATCCGCCTGCGCCGTTATTCATCATGAGGAGAAAGCGCGTGGACGCCAGCCTCTGGATCTTGCTCGGGCTCTTGATCGTGGCCGCCGGCTACGCCTTCGCGCGCGATCGCCACCTCCCCCTCGACGGCCTCTTCGCCACAGCGCGCCTGTTGCGCGGCGTCTGGATCGAGCTTCTGCTGGGGTTTCTGCTGGCGGGTCTGGTCGACGTCCTGATCCCGGCCGACGCGCTGGTTCGCTGGCTGGGAAGTGAGCGCCCGATGCGCGGCATCGCCGTCGGCTGGGTGGTCGGCCTGGCCATCCCCGGCGGCCCCTATCTCCTGTTTCCCATCGTCGCCAACCTGTTCGGCAAGGGTGTCGCCGCCGGCCCCCTCATCGCGCTGGTCAGCGCCAAGACGCTGATAAGCCCCATCCGCATGTTGACGTACGAGGCGCCCCTGCTCGGCTGGCCGCTCACGCTGGCGCGTCTGCTGCCGGCCCTGGCCGTACCGCCGCTGCTGGGCCTGGTTGGCCAGTGGATCTACGACGCCCTCAGGGCCAAGGGCTGACATGACAGGACCTGACCTGAGCGCGGCAGCCAAAAGATCTACTTAACTTTACGTCGCGCAATGCCCCAGGACGAACGGCGATCGCTGGTGCTCCTTTCGTAGCTTAGCGAGCCTGGAGCAGCGTGCGGTCCGTGGCCAGCAGCTCTTGCGCCGCTTTCTTCACCGCCGCGTGGTGCTCGGTATCCAGGTTCGACAGCAGCGGCAGGATGGGGCCGGTGTTGGCGATCTCGGCCAGACGCACCGCCTCGTGCAGGACACGGATCGGCGAGTGCGCGTCGCGCAGGTCCTCGAGCGGGATGAAGGCCGCGCGTAGCTCCTCGGCGCGGGCGTAGTCCTTCCGCTTCAACGCCGCCAGCAGGCCGGCCGAGCCACGCGGCCCCACGCAGCCCGACCCGGTGGTGAAGCCATTGAGGCCGAAGTCGCGCAGGTGGACGATGGCCGGGCGCTCGCCGATGCCGCTGATGATGGTGCGGCGGTCGACCAGCTCGACCAGCTCCGAGAGGAACGCATCCTGGCGCGGGTCGGCGCGCACGATGGCGTACTTGATGCCGGCGACCAGGCCGTCGTCGACCAGGCGCTTGACCGCCTGCGGGGTCAGGTAACCCTCGGCCTTGATGTAGACGATGATCGGCTTGCCGAAGGCCCGGGCGAAGCGCCGCAGGCCGGCCTCCGCGCCGGCCACCGTGTTCGGAAAAGTCGCCGGCAGGACCATGGCGGTGGGGAAGGCGCGCGAGCGCAGCAGCTCGGCCTGGTCCATCATCTTGCCAAAGTCGGGGCCCACCGAGGGGATCACCCAGGTGTTCGGAGCGGCCAGCTCGGCCAGCTGGTCCAGCAGCGCGCCGTACTCGCCGACGCTGATGTGATAGAGGTTCGCGTTCCCGCCGTAGAGCAGCGTGCTGATGCCGCCCTCCTCGATGTGACGGATGAGCGCGCCGTTGGCAGTCTTGTTCAGGGTCAGGTCGGCGTTGCGAGCCAGGGGCGGAACCGCGAGAACGGATGCGGACAGGTCGGCGAAGGTAACGGCTTGGGTTTTCATGGCGAACCTCTCGATGCGAACGAGTTAAACGTTTTACTATAAACACGGGCGGCGAGCGACCGCTTTGCATTTTGGAGCTGGGCACATGACATGATGGGGACGTGGCAAGGCTGCTCCAGCGCTTCATCGAGCAGCCGCACCCCTGCCTGTATCTCCCTGAGGAGACGGCGTCTCTCGAGTACAAAGTGCTCCTCAATGTTGAGCCGGAGGAGCTGGAGGAGATGCTGGAGCGGGGATGGCGGCGCTTCGGACCGGCCTATTTCCGGCCCGCCTGCTCGTCATGCGGCGAATGCGTCTCACTGCGCCTGCCGGTCGCGACGTTTCAGCCCTCGCGGAGTCAGCGGCGTGCCGGGCAGAAGTGCGCGAGGCTGCGCTGCGAGGTCGGTCCCGTGCGCGTGGACAGCGAACGATTGGCGCTGTACGCAGCCTGGCACGCCAACCGCGAGCAGACGCGAAGCTGGGAAGCCGCTCCCATCGACCTCGAGGAGTATGCGACCCATTTCGGATTCCCCCACCCCTGCGCGCGCGAGGTGGCCTACTACGACGAGGAGTCACGAGATGCGCGTGGGTCACGGCTGGTGGCAGTGGGTTTGTGCGACGAGACCCCGCGAGCCTGGAGCGCCATCTACTTCTTTTACGACCCGGCCTACGCCCGCTGCTCGCCGGGAAGCTTTCACCTTCTCAACCTGACGAGGATGGCATCGCGGCAGGGGAAGGCGCACGTCTATCTGGGCTACCGGGTCAGCGACTGCGTGTCGATGCGCTACAAGGCAACCTTCCGGCCGCATGAGCTGCTGGTACAAAGGCCGGCTGCGGATGCGGAGGAACTCTGGGTGCGAGGAGACCCGGCGTAGTCGCGTCAGCCGGCGACTCGTACCAGACCAAACCGGCGATCGCGCTGGCGGAAGGCGGCCATCGCCAGGCGCAGGGCCTCGCCGTCGAAATCGGGCCACAGGCAAGCGGTGAAGTAGAGCTCGGCGTAGGCGCTCTCCCACAGCAGGAAGTTGGACAGGCGCTGCTCGCCGGAGGTGCGAATGACCAGATCCACGGGCGGCAGGCCGCGGCTGCCAAGGGCCGCGCCCAGCCTCTGCTCGTCGATGTCGGCGGGTCGCAGCTGACCCCGCACGGCGGCTTCGCAGAGGGCGCGCGTCGCCTGCAACAGATCCTCTCGCCCCCCGTATGAAATCGCCAGACACAGCTCCAGGCCGGAATTGGCTATGGTAGCGCTTTCGGTTCGAGCCAGCGCCGCGCACACGCTGGCGGGAAGTCGACTGCGGTCGCCGATCGCGCGCACGCGAACACCGCGCTGACAGAGCTCGCGGCGTTCCTGGTCCAGAAAAGCCGAGAGCAGACGCAACAGGTGGGCCACCTCGATGTCGGGACGGCCCCAGTTCTGCTCGGAGAAGGCATACAGCGTGAGCGCGCGCAGCCCTTGCTCGCAGGCGGCGGTCACCGTGCGGCGGACCGCTTCGGCGCCGCGTTCGTGGCCGGCCAACCGCGGCAGGCCGTGCTGCTCGGCCCAGCGGCCGTTGCCGTCCATGATGATCGCGACGTGCGCGGGGCGCCCGGGGCGATGATCGAACGAAACCTTCATGGGTGACCTCCAGGATCCACCCTGCACCCGCTCCGCCGCCGCCCGTGAGCCAGACCGGGCGAGCGGTCGGCTGGGGTCAACGACCGCCGCCGGGGGCGCGGCAAATGGCCGCCTGCACCGGCATCGCCGTTCAGCCCGCATCTGCGACCGCTGGCGGCGCCCGCGCGACCGTTCGGTTGGGTCACCACGCGCGGCAGTGGACTCGGACACGGGACCTGGCGATCCTGCTGGCAACGGCATGGATCACATCCCCCCGTCCTCGATCCTGCGGCGCACCTGGCGGGCGCTGCTCGAGCCGCGGCGCCTGGCCGCGGTGGTGCTGGTTTCGGCGGCGCTGCTGCTGGCGCAAGCCAACTTCGGCGGCGATCCGCTGGCCATACCGCTGGGCGCGGCGATGTGCCTGGCCTTCGTGCTGGTGGCTCCGGTGTCGTGGCGCGTGCTGTTCCCGTATGGTCCTCAGCGCGGCCAGCTGGCCGTGCGCCTGACCCTGTTCGCGGCGGTGGGAACCGCGGTCGTGCTGGTGGTTGCCATGGTGGCGCCCGAGGTGCTGGGCATGGAACCGACGCTGCTGACCTTGCGTGAAGGCAAGATCATCTCCCTGGCGCTGTTCCTGGTCGGTGGTTGGGGGTTGGCGCGCGACATCGACTTCGACGATCGGCTACGCGCCGCCGAGGACCGGGCCGCTGAATCGGCCCGCGCCGCCGAGCGCGCCGAGCTGCTGGCCTTGCGTGCTCACCTGGATCCGCACTTCCTCTTCAACACCTTGAACGCGATCGCCGAATGGTGTCGCCAGGATGGACAGGTGGCCGAGCGCGCGGTGCTGGAGCTGTCGTCGATGTTGCGCGCCATCCTGGCGGGCGTGCGCGCCCCGGCCTGGCCGCTGCGCGCGGAGCTGGAGCTGGTGCGCGCGCTGTTCGGGCTGTACGGCCTGCGTGACGCGGCCCTGTACCAGCTGGAGGAACGGATGCCCGACCCGCTGCCCAACGTCACGATCCCGCCGCTGTTGCTGTTGCCGCTGGCCGAAAACGCCATCAAACACGGCCCCGCCGCCGGGCATCGCGGGCCCGTGATCCTGGCCATCTCCGTCGATTCCGCCGCCGGTCGCCTGGCGCTGTCGATCTCGAATCACGGGCCCTGGAATGGCGAGCGGCCGGGCGGCGAGGGGCTGCGCATGGTGAGCAAGCGCATCGAGCTGGCCTACGCAGCCGGGGAAGCCACGCTCACCGCCGGCGCGGTCGAGGATCTCACCGTGGTCGAGCTGACGTTGCCGCTACACGGTCCCCGGCTGGAGACGCCTGCGTGACCGCCCCGACTGCACGCCCCGCGTCGCCGCTGCTGCAGGTCCTGGTGGTCGACGACGAGGCCACCGCCCGACGGCGTCTGATGCGCCTGCTGGAGGCGCTGCCCGACGTGCGCCTGGCGGGCGAATGCGCCGACGCTGACGAGGCGCTGGATCGCATCCGCGCCGGCGGCGTCGACGTGGTGCTGCTGGACATCCAGATGCCCGGACTCTCGGGGCTGGATGCGCTGGCGCTGTGGCCGCTGGACGGTCCCTTGGTGATCTTTTGCACCGCCCATGCCGAACACGCCGTGGCTGCCTTCGACGTGGGCGCCATCGATTACCTGCTCAAGCCGGTGGAGGCGGGGCGGCTACGCAAGGCCCTGGATCGCGCGCGCCAGGCCGACGCCACCCAGCGATTCAGGACCGAGGCCGAACGTCACCGCCGCCCGCCGCCCGCGGGTGCCGACCACCCAGGTGGCCTGCCGGTTCGTTTGCCGCTCGAAACCCGCCAGGGAATCGTGTTGCTCTCGCCGGACGAGATCAGCCACGCGCAGCTAGACGGCGCGCTGGTCACCGTGCACACCTCGCGCGGCGCGTTCCTGTGTGATCTGCCGCTACAAGAGCTGGAGCAACATCTGTTGCCGCACGGCTTCGTGCGCGTCCACCGGCGCGCCCTGCTCAACCTGGGCCGGGTGCTGCGCCTCGAGCCCGCGGAGACCGGCGGATTCGTGGCCCGCACCGACGACGGCCACGCCGTCGAGGTCTCTCGCCAGGCGGCGCGCGAGCTGCGCAAACGACTGGGCTTACGCCGCTGATCGCGGACGAGACGATCTTCCAGCAGCTATTCGCGCCCGCCCCTCCCTCGCCCTGCCCCTGACCGCGAGCCCGATCAGGGCACCCTTACAGGTTGAACCCATGCCTTGCGCCCGCGGCTATCGACGACCACCGCCCGCGCGTAGCCGCCAGCCGCGTCCGCGAGACGAAAGCTGGCGCGCCGCCCCTCCGCCCGCGCGAGCACCTGCGCGCCACTTCCGATGAACGCGAACCGGTGCGAGCCGGGTGAGCGGTCCGCCACCTCGATCTCCAACGAAGCGGCGGTTCGATCGATGCGTTTCAGGACAACGCCTGTCGAGGCGTAGAAATCGCCCCTTTCCAGCGCCGCCCGGATGGCGCCGGGATCCTTGCGGGCGCGCACCATCACGAAGCCGCGATCGCCCACGAATGCCGGCTCTCCGCGTGCTTGCACCGCCGTCGCGTCGTCATAGTGATGAGCGTCGTCGGTCGCTGTGCCGAAGACGGTGGCACCCGCCGTAAGGGCCGCATCCCAGATCGCCTCGGTGGAGGGATGACGGCCGTCCTGCGGATCGTTGTTCGAGTCCGACGCTTCATTCGCGATCTCCAGCAGCGTCAGGCCCTCGCCAGCGAGCTGGGCCACCAGCGGGGCGTCGGCGGAGTAGTCGTAGTTGGGATGATTGAGCTGGGCGATTCCAGCGAGGGCCTTGGTTACGGCGAGGGCACGCCGATAGCGACCGATGCGATCGATGCCGACGGCGGGAGGCCATGGAACAGCGCCACCAGGCGGCCGCGGCACGAACAGCGCGTTGACGTGCAGCAGACACCCCAGGCCCGGAGGAGGCGGCGGCTCGCACTGCTTGAGGTTCTGGGTCAGCTCGACGCCCGGTATCACCAACATCGACGCGGTTGACGGCAGCGTGGTGACCCGCTCGTGATCGGTGAAGACGATGAAGTCGTATCCGTGTGATTGGTACCAGCGGACGACCTCACCTGGCGGGGTGGCGCTATCGCCCGAGTTGTTCGAATGGAGATGAAGCTGCCCCTTGAGGAACCCGCCCTCACCCGAGAGAACTTCCTGGCGAGGGCAGCCCAACAATAAGGTTGAAAGAAGGAGGAGAAAGAACGTGGAGCGCGTCACGGCCCTGTTCCTCTCCGATCAAGGTCCACGATGGCGGATCGCGGATAGCGAACGCCCGCGGCGGAAGCACCCGATCGCGTGGTCGTTCACGATGCCCACCGCCTGCATCCAGGCGTAGACGATGACCGGGCCGACAAACTTGAAGCCGCGGTGTTTCAGCTCCTTCGAGATCAGCTCCGAAAGGTCGGTGCGCGCGGCGAACCTGCGGCCGTCGCCTTTGCGCACCTTGCCGTCGGTGAACGACCAGCAGAATGTCGCGAAGTCCTCACCGCGGTCGGCCATGTCGCAATAGATACGCGCACCCGAGACGGTCGCCTCGATCTTGGCGCGCGAGCGGATGATTCCCGCGTCGTTCAGCAGGCGGGTGATGTCGCGCTTGCCGAAGCGCGACACCTTCGCCGGTTCGAAGCCGGCGAAGGCCTTACGAAACGCATCGCGCTTGCGCAACACGGTGATCCACGCCAGCCCGGCCTGGAAGCCGTCCAACATCAGCTTTTCCCACAGGGCGCGCCCGTCGCGCTCCGGCACCCCCCACTCCTCGTCGTGATAGGCGGTCATGAGCGGGTCGTCGCCCGCCCATTGGCAACGGCGCACCGCCACTGCTTTGCGCCTCACATTCCCGGCATCGCCATCAACTCGGTGATCTCGATGAATCCGTCATTCATCATGAAGTGGGGATGCCCCTTCAACGTCTCGGCGACCGCTTCCTTCGACTCGCCCTGCATGATCGAGTAGCCACCAATGTCATTCCTGCTGGCCGAGGCGCCCGCCGGCGTGACCTTCAGGGTCTTTCCCAGTGGGGCACCCATGTCGACGATCGATGCAGCCGCCTTCTGGCCCCAGACCATCCAGGCGTCCATGCCGGCTTTCTGTTGCTCCGGCGTGGCTTTCATAATCTGGTCGAACGACGCCTGCGGCGCCTTGTAAAGGATAAGGAACTTTTTCATTGGCGTAGCCCTTTCGTGAAGTGGTCTCGAACGCGCAGCGACGGGTCCGCTGCGCATCCGGCACTGGTCTACGATCGTTCACAGCGACCCGCAAGCAGCGAAGACGCTACGAACCGTTGCCCCGCACCTGTCGCCACAGCTCGCCAACGCCAAGTTGGGCTACCCAGCGTTCAATGTAAGCCATGTCGAGATCCTCTCGACGGAGCTCCAGGATCCCGGTGACGTCTCGCAATTGAAGCTGGCTGCCGCCCCCCTGCTTCGCCCATTCGAGCTTCGAGATCACCGTGTCCTCGGCGGAAGCGAGGAACACGCGCGCACCGAGCAGCTCGCCTTCGATGCGGCGCCGCATCTCTTCCACGGAAAACGGCCTGGCTTTGCGCACAATGAGGTCGGCTTTCCAGGCGGTCTCCATATCGATGACGTTGAACTGTCCGCGGCGATGGAGCGCGTCGACCGCAGCGTCAGCATCAGCGTAAAAGTCGGCGGGCGGAAGGTCGGCGAGAAACCGTCGCAGCGACTCCGGCTGCGGATCAATGACGAGATCGAGATCCTGGCTGCTGCGCGGAACGCCATGGAAGGAGCTTGCGAACGAGCCGACCACCATATTTGGTACCCCAGCCAGAGCCAGCTTGGCAGTTAGCCGCTTTAAGAATGCGCCTGCGCCCTCATCGCTCATGGCGCTAGCAGCGGGCGCGCGGGCCATGCGCGGCGAAAAAGGTCGTCGCCAAGCAGGATGCGCCGAAGGGCGAACTCCACCTCCTCTTCAGTGTAGTCGCCGTGGCGTGCGCGGATCCCTGCCCGCGTCAGCTCTCGCGTGTCCAACGACAATCTCGCCGCCAGACGCGCGCGCCCCGTGGCGCCCATGCGGCGATAGGCCTGCAACTGGGCCTCGTGGCTCTCGAGCGTCGTGTCTCGCGGGCGCATGTCCGAGCAATATACCTCGGCTCAACCCGCCCGATGCGCGCCAGAAAGAACGGCTGCCACCGCTTCCACCAGAGCTTCGGGCCGATCCACCCAGGAGCACGTCCACGTTAGATCACTTGTCCATGACTTCCTGACGACCTTTGCGCGTACCGTGACCACCTGGTGCGATCGCACCGACGTGGAGCTTGCTCGTTGGTGCGACACCGGCCCCAGGACCAAGCGGGAACGGGCGCTCTCGCTGATCGCGAGCTCGTGCGTCGACCGTCGTCAACGCCGTGACGAGCCCGGGGAGTTCGTTACACTTTCGAAACAAACGAGTTTCCCGGTACAGCGCACCGCCAAGGCGGCCAGCTAGTCGACATGTCGCAGGAGGTGGCCGAGGTGGTTGGACTGCGTCCATTTCGTTGGGAAAAACATGCTCAATATTGATTTCCTGCCTGCCGCAGGCACGCTGATCGGTCCTAACAAATACGGGTGGCGAAAATGAGTGAGCGGGGAGCGGGCATGAAAGAGGACGAGTTGCTAGAGCTAGAACCATATCTCCGGGATATCCAGTCGATGGTCCCGGCCAATCGCAACGTCACCGAGAAAGCCGAACGACGACAGCGGATGGTGCGGTTGCTGCGTGAGCGGCTAGAGGCCGCGCGCCACCGGGGTGTTTCCGCGGCGCGGGCC
>DASRQT010000329.1:0-9164 GCA_035696485.1 Polyangia bacterium
GCCGAGGAGCTGCTGCATCGCCTGGGCGCCGTGGCGAAGGGTGGGGAGCTGACGCCGCTCGGTCGTCGCATGTTGCGCTTTCCGATTCACCCGCGTCTCGGCCGACTGCTGTGCGCGGGCGAAGATCGCGGGATACCGGACGCCGCCTGCACGGCCGCCGCGCTGATCGCGGAGCGGGACATCCGCCAGCGCGGGCGGCCGTCCTTCACGGGGTCCGCGCCCGGTCACGGCGGCGCGTCCGACAGGTCGGGCATCGATCTGCTGGAATTGCACGATCTGTTTCGACAGGCCGAACGCGCGCGCTTCGCGCCGCAGCGCCTGCGGTCGCTTGCCCTGGATCCGCGCGCTGTCGAGACCGCGGAGCGCGCGCGCCGGCAGCTCCGCGCCATCGCCACCAGGCCGGCGGGGGCTGGGGCCAGCGCCGACCGCGCGGACGCCGATGCCGAGGACACAGCGCTGGCGCTGGCCACGCTGGCCGCCTTCCCCGACCGCGTCGCCCGCCGGCGATCCAACGTTGCCAACGCTGCTGGCCCCGCTGGCGGAGGGCGCACCGTCCTGCTCAGCGGCGGGGGCGCCGCCGACGTCGCCTATGAGAGCAGCGGCGAATGGATGGTGGCGATTGACGTGGAGGAGACTGCCACCACGTCACGCGCACCCAACCCGCGCGGCAATAACCGCATCGCCGTCCGCCTGGGCGTCTCGATCCAGCCCGACTGGTTGCTGGACCTGTTCCCCGACGCTCTGCAAGAGCAGCAGACGCTGGTGTTCAACCCGACGACCGAACAGGTCGAGCGGAGTTACCGACTGACCTACAGCGCGCTGACGCTGGACGAGAGCGTCACGCCGGCGCCTCCGTCGCAGGAGACAGCGGAGGTGCTGGCCGCGGCCGCCGCCGCGTTCGGCATCGACAAGCTGGACAGCGACGGCGCGCTGTCCGGGTTGCGCCAGCGAACCGCATTTCTGGGCACGCTGTCGCCCAAGAGCGGCGTCCCGTCACTCGACGATCGGGAGCTGCTGGCGGCGCTGGGGCACGCGTGTGCCGGCCTGCGCAGCTTCGCCGAGCTGCGCAGTCTGGGACTCGCGGCGCATCTGACCCGTTCGTTTCCCCCGGAGGTGCAACGACAGCTGCGCGCGCTGGCGCCCGAGACCATAACCCTGCCCGGTGGGCGTGCCGTGGCGGTGAACTACGAAATTGCCGCGGCCCCTTCCATCGCCTCGCGCCTGCAGGACTTCTTCGGTATGCGCGAGACCCCGCGTATCGGTGGCGGCCGCGTGCCCCTGACCCTGCACCTGCTGGCCCCCAACCACCGCGCGGTTCAGGTCACCCGCGATCTGGAGAGTTTCTGGCGGCAACACTACCCGTCACTGCGCCGCGAGCTGGGCCGGCGCTATCCCAGACACGCGTGGCCGGAGGACGGCGCCAGCGCGTCCCCCCCCGCGCCGAAAAGGCGATAGCCGCGACCCGGGTCTATACTGCCCGGTCATGGCTCCGCAGCTTTCCGACCTGGAGGCGTTCGAGCAGCGTCGCGCCGCGCTGGGCACCCGCCTCGGCAACCGCCCGGCGCTGATCGCGGCCGGCAGCACGCGCCCGCGCAACTACGCCGCCAACATCTATCCCTATCGCGCCAGCAGCCATTTCCTCTACCTGTTTGGTCTGCCGCTACGCGACGCCGTCTCTTTCTACGATGGCGGGGCCTGGACCTTGTTCCTGCCCGAGCGCGACCCCGATACCACGCTCTGGGAAGGCCCCAGCGCCTCGTTCGACCAGATCGCGGCCGCGACCGGCTGTCAGGTGCGGACGCTGGCGCGGCTGCCGGCGAACATCCGCGGCCGCGCCGTTGCCACGCTGCCGGCGCCGGATCTGGAAACCTGCGCGCAACAAAGCCGGCTTTTAAACCGCGAGATCCGGCGCGGCGTCTTTGACGTGCTGGACGCGCCGCTGGCCGACGCCATGATCGACATCCGCCTCCGGCACGACGACGCCGCCGTCGCCGAGCTGCGCGTCGCCGCCGACGTCACCCGCCTCGCCCACCACGCGGGCATGCGCGCCACCCGGCCGGGTATTCGCGAATCGTCGGTGCGGGCCGCCATGGAAGCGGAGATCACCGGGCGCGGCATGAACGTCGCCTACGGCTCGATCGTGACCGTGCACGGCGAGGTCCTGCACAACGAACAGCATCAGAACGTGCTCGCCGACGGCGACATGCTGCTGGCCGACGTTGGCGCCGAGAGCCCCGGCGGCTGGGCAGGCGACGTCACCCGCACCTGGCCGGTCAGCGGCCGATTTTCGCCCGTGCAGCGCGACCTCTATGCGGTGGTGCTGGAGGCCCAGCGGCAGGCCATCGCGGCCGTCAGCCCGGGCGCGCGCTACCGCAACATTCACATTCTGGCCTGTCAGGCGCTGGCGGGGGGGCTGGTCGATCTCGGCCTGCTGCGCGGAAATCCCATCGAGCTGGTCGCCGACGGCGTCCTGGCGCTATTGTTTCCGCACGGCGTGGGCCACCTGCTGGGCCTGGACGTCCACGACATGGAGGATCTGGGCGACAGAGCCGGTTACGCGCCCGGCCGACAGCGCTCGACCGAGTTCGGGCTGAAAAACCTGCGCCTGGATCGCGATCTGACGCCCGGCATGGCGGTCACCATCGAACCGGGCCTGTACTTCGTCCCCGCGATTCTGGAGGACGAGCAGCTCACGAAAAAAGCCGCCGGCCGGATCGACCAGGAGAAACTTGCGCGCTACGCGACGGTGCGCGGTATCCGCATCGAGGACGACGTGCTGGTGACCGCGACCGGCGCCGAGGTCCTGACCGCCGCCATTCCCAAGAGCATCGAAGCGGTCGAAGCCGAGCTCTCCGGCTGACCCGCCTTACCGACCTTGCGAAGAAGGTAGCGGCATCACGTCGTTGGTCGCCGAGCCGGGGACAGTCCGTCGCGACGCAGGCGCCGGCCTGGCGGACGGCATCTCGCCGGATACACGACGCCCCAGTGAATCGACGCCGACCACGGCCCCCGCCGCCGGCTGCTCGGCCATTCGCGCGGCAGGCGCAGCCGACCACTCGGGTGGAGCGGGATCGAGGGGCGCGGGCGCGTTGGCAACGGGAGACGCCACACGAATCGAAGGCGCAACGCGAACCGGAGGCGTTCTGGCCTCAACACTCGTGGCTTTCGGCTCGACTGGCGGAGCTTTCGGCTCGACCGGCGTAGCTTTCGGCTCGACCGGCCCGGCTTTTGGAGATGCCGGCCCCGCCTCGGACGAAGTTGCCGACATGTCGGCAGGTTTGTCCTCCTCAACCGGACGCGCCGACAACTTGACCTTGGACGGATCGATGGCCGGTGGCGTCGTCGGATCAAAAGGAGGAGGGTCCGTTGGTCTTCTAACGGAATTAATATTTGCTGACGATTGGTCTGGACCGTTGAACGTCGAAGATGATGAACTCATCCCCTGCGCAGACACGAACGGCTCACAGACGATTAGCGAAAGAGCGCAACCCGCGCCGAGCGCGACGCCGGCAAATGACAATTCCCGATTTCCACTTCGCATAGACCTAGCCTCCTCATACGCACGCATATTCCAGCTGAAAACTAGTCACTCGTGGATCATCGCATAGACCTTGCGGGACCCGAATCGAATAGCAGATTGGACGGAGGTGCCCTGGATGCGGAGGCCTTACAATTTTCCGGCGCTGATTCAAGAACTGCACGGGCAGCTGAACCAGTCGCGTGAGCTGAACCAGCAGGCAGAGCCAAGCCCGCAAGGCGAGCACTGGCATTCGCGCGCGCATGAGATTGTCGCGGGACGGCTGGAATCTCCGCATGAGTTTCTGGATTGGGCCAAGCAGGACCACCACTGGTCCTACACGCTGGCCGAGGTCATGCGTGAGGTCTGGAGCAAACCGTCGGAGCTGGCCAATCGATTGCTGGTCGCGATCCTGGTCGAGATGCGCGAGGAGCAGCAGACCGCGCAAGCTCTCTCGGATTGATGTCCGGCGGTTGAGTGTTGCCAATTCTTGGCAGAGTTCTTGACATCGCGTATAGAATTTCGCCCATGAAGACTTATGGGCGGAAGACATCCAAGGTGGGTAGGACGACTTCAGCACCGATGGCCAGCAAGAAGTCATCGGCATCGGCATCGCCGATGAACGGCACCAGCGTCTCGGCGCCTCCTTCGTTCGAGGAGATCGCGCGGCGCTCTTACGAGCTGTACCTGGCGCGCGGTGGCCAGCCGTCAGCGCCAGGGCAAGAGATCGAGGACTGGTTGAAGGCGGAAGCCGAGCTGCGCGGCGAGAAGAATCAGCCTAGCTGAAGTGGCTAGCTGAAGCGGCTCAACACCAGACAGGCGTTGGTTCCGCCGAATCCAAAACTATTGGTGATGACGTTGTTCACGCGCACCTCGCGTGCGGTGTTCGGGACGTAGTCCAGGTCGCACTCTGGATCGGGCGTCGTGTAGTTGATGGTCGGCGGGATGGCCCCGCGCGCCAGCGCCAGCGCGCACACGGCCGTCTCGACGCCACCGGCGGCGCCCAGCATGTGTCCGGTCATCGACTTGGTCGAGCTGACCATCACCTTGCGGGCGGCGTCGCCGAAGACCTTCTTGATGGCCAGGGTCTCGTTGGCGTCGTTCATCTTGGTCGACGTTCCGTGCGCATTGATGTAACCGATGTCGGCCGGCGACAGACGCGCGTCCTTGAGCGCCAGCTTCATGCAGCGCTGCGCCCCTTCACCCTCGGGGGCGGGCGCCGTGATGTGGTGCGCGTCGGCGTTGGCGGCGTAGCCGGTGAGCTCCGCGTAGATCTTTGCGCCACGGCGCTTGGCGTGTTCCAGCTCCTCAAGCACGACGATGCCCGAGCCCTCGGCGATGACAAAGCCGTCCCGATCGCGATCGAACGGCCGCGAGGCCTGTTGCGGTGATTCGTTGCGGGTCGACAGCGCGCGCATGCTGTTGAATCCGCCGACGCCGAGCGGCGTTATGGTCGCCTCGGTGCCGCCGCAGATCATGGCGTCGGCGTCGTCTCGTTGAATCACGCGGAACGCGTCACCGATGGCGTGGGCGCCGGTCGAACAGGCGGACACTTGACTGAGGTTGGGCCCCTTGGCGCCAAACCGGATCGAGATCTGCCCGGGCGCCAGGTTGACGATGATCATGGGGACGAAGAACGGGGAGATGCCGTGGCGCGGGCCCTTCTCACCCAGTGTCTTGCAGACCGCCTCGATGGTGGTGACGCCGCCCAGGCCGGCGCCGACGAAGCACCCGACTCTCTCGGCGAACTCGCCCTCGATCTTCAATCCGGAATCGGCCATCGCCAGCGAGGCCGCACCGATCGCGTACTGGATGAACGGATCGATGGTCTTCGCTTCTCGCGACGTCACCCAGCGCGTCGGATCAAAGTTCCGAACCTCACCGGCAAAATGTGTGGCGAAGGAGGTGTGGTCAAAATGGCTGATGGGACCGATGCCTGATTTCCCGGCAAGCAAACCCTGCCAGGTCTCGTCCGTGCCGATGGCAATCGGGGTGACGAGCCCGATGCCGGTTATGACTACCCTTCTTGCCATCGGCCGATCCCCCTTATTTCGCGTGCGACTTGATGTAGTTGATCGCGTCGCCCACTGTCTTGATTTTCTCCGTGTCCTCGTCCGGGATTTCCAGCTTGAACGCTTCTTCCAGCGCCAAGACCAGCTCGACCACCGCCAACGAGTCGGCCTTGAGGTCCTCCGCGAACGAAGCCTCCGCCTTCACCTTGTCCGGTGCGACTTCTAGTTGTTCAATGATGATCTTACGAACGCGTTCTTCCACATTGTCGGCCATTTCATTCGTCCTCTCAGCAGCTTGACGCTGCGAACCAGCTACCCCCAGGGGCGTCACAGGCGGCATCGGACGCCACCGGCGGCGTAACTTACATGAAAAGTCCCCCATTGACGCGTAAGACTTGTCCGGTGATGTAGGCAGCCCCGGGGCCCGCCAGATAGGTCACCGCGGCAGCCACATCGTCCGGCTGACCGACGCGCCCCAGCGGAATCGTCTTCATCAGCTCGGCCCGGCGTTCCTCCGGTAACTCGCTGGCGGTCATGTCGGTCTCGATGTAACCAGGGGACACCGCGTTGACCGTGATCCCGCGCGAGGCGTATTCGCGCGCCAGCGTCTTGGTCAGCCCGATGACGCCGGCCTTGGCAGCGACGTAGGCGCCCTGCCCCGCCGATCCGATCTCGCCGGTGATGGACGTGATGTTGATGATGCGTCCAGCGTCCCTGGCCTTCATCAACGGGCGGATGGCGGCGCGCACACAATGAAAGGTGCCATTGAGGTTGACGTCGATCGACCTTTTCCAGTCGGCGTCCTTGGCGCCCAGTATCAGGCCGTTGACCGCGACGCCGGCGTTGTTGACCAGGATGTGCAGGCCGCCTTCGGCCGCGACAATTTCCTTGAAGGCAGCCTCGACCGCGGCCGCGTCGGCGACGTCGAATCGTTTGGCGACTGCCATCCCGCCGGCGGCCGCCACCGCCGCCGCCGTCTCGCCGGCGGCGGCCTCGTTCGCGGTGAAATTGACAATCACGCGAGCCCCCTGCCGGCCGAGCGCGATGCAGATCGCCCGCCCGATTCCACGCGAGCCGCCGGTGACAACCGCGATCCTGCCGTCGAGATCACCCATTTCCGACCTCCCTGACGCGATGGCTCGACCCGCTCGCCGCGATGCCGGCCAGCGTCTCCTTGATCTCCTGGATCGCGGCGGGCTCGCCGGCGCCGCGCACGGTGACGCCGGGCGCGATCCGCTTGACCAGGCCTGCCAGCACCGTCCCCGCGCCGACCTCCCAGGCCTGCCCGATGCCCATCGCGGCGATCCGGCTGACGGATTCTTCCCAGCGAACCGGCGCGGTGACCTGGCGGACCAGCAGATCGCGGATGCGGCCGCCGTCCTGGTTCGGCGCGGCGTCGACGTTGGTGATCACCGGGATCGTCGGGGCGCGAAAGCTGACGCCATCCAGCGCCGTCGCCAGGCGGTCGGCCGCGGGCTGCATCAGCGCGCAGTGAAATGGCGCGCTGACCGACAGGCGTACGGCACGCTTCGCGCCGCGGGTCCTGGCCGCCACGCACGCGCGATCGACGGCGGCGGCATGACCGGCGATGACGACCTGCCCGCCTCCGTTGAGGTTCGCCACGCTGACCACCTGGCCGGGATCGGCGGCGCGCGCCTCGGCGCAGGCGGCCTCGACCTCGGCGGCCGGCAAACCCAGCACCGCCGCCATGGCGCCCACACCGGCCGGAACCGTCTCCTGCATCAGCGTGCCACGCAGCGCCACCAATCGAACCGCGTCACCCAGCTCGACCGCGCCGGCCGCGACCAGCGCAGAATATTCACCCAGCGAGTGACCGGCGGCCACCGCCGGGCGCACACCGGTCTCCTTCGCCAGCACACGCAGCGCGGCCACGCTGGTGGTCAGGATCGCCGGCTGCGCGTTGCAGGTCAGCGTGAGCTCAGCCTCGGGACCCTCGAAGCACAGCCGTGACAGGCGAGCGCCCAGTACCTGGTCGGCCTCGTCGAACACCGCGCGCGCCTCCGGCCACCGGTCGTAGAGCGCTTTTCCCATTCCAACCTTCTGTGACCCCTGCCCCGGAAAGAGAAAGGCGACCTGCCCCATCACCACCTCACCGCGGCCGACGCCCAGGCCAGCCCGCCGCCCAGCGCCGAGAACACCAGAAGATCGCCGTCCGTGATCTTGCCCTTCTCGAGGGCCTCGTCCAGCGCCGTCGGCACCGAGGCCGACGAGGTGTTGCCGTATCGATCGACGTTGATGAAGAACCGCTCCATCGGGATTCCAACCCGGTCCGAGACCCCTTCGATGATGCGCAGGTTCGCCTGATGGGCGATCACCCACGCGACGTCCTCGGGTTTGAGGCCGTTGGCTTCCAGCGCCGTCTTCGACGCGGCGGCCATGTTGCGCACCGCGTGCTTGTAGACGTCACGCCCGTTCATCTTCACGAAGTGCCGCTTCTCGGCCACGGTCGCGGCCGACGGCGGCTCGCGGCTACCGCCCGCGGGCTGATACAGGATCTCGGCGAAGTTCCCGTCGGCATAGAGGTGTGTCGAGAGCACGCCCCGACGGGGATCGCTGTCAGGCGCCAGCAGCACGGCGCCCGCGCCGTCGCCGAACAGCACGCAGGTCGAGCGATCACTCCAGTCGATGATCCGCGACAGGACCTCGACCCCGATCACCAGCACGCGCTTGAACTGGCCGCGCCGGACGAACGCGTCGCCGATGGACAGCCCGTAGAGGAACCCGGCGCACGCCGCCGACAGATCGAAGGCGCAGCCGCCCGCCTTCACGCCCAGCTTCTTCTGGACGAACACCGCGGTCGACGGGAACGGGCAGTCCGGCGTGATGGTCCCGACGATGATGCAGTCGACATCGGCGGGGGCGACACCAGCCGATTCGCACGCCTTGCGCCCGGCCTCGGTCGCCAGGTCGCTCGAGGCCAGCGACGGCTCCAGGATGTGACGCTCCTTGATGCCGGTCCGCTCGACGATCCAGGCGTCCGACGTGTCGACGGTCTTGGCCAGATCGTCGTTGGTCAGGACGCGCGCCGGAACGCCGCGGCCGGTGCCGATGATGCGCGTCGAGATCATCGCATGACCCCGGCGCTGGGGGGAGCCGGCAGCACCGTCTCCCAGATGAAAGCGTGACTGGCGACCGCCGAGGTCACCTCCTTGCGCAGCCCACTTTGCGCGAAACGATCGGCGACGAACACGGCGTTCTGGATGGCGGTGGCGTTCGAGCCACCGTGACAGATCAGCGCCACGCCATCGACGCCCAGCAGCGGCGCCCCGCCATGCTCGGCGTAGTCGGTCCGTTTTTTTAACCGCCGCAGCGCCGACGTCATGAGCGCGGCGCCCAGCCGTGCCAGCAACCCGGCCCGCATGACCTCCTCGCGCACCATGCCCAGGATCGCCTCGGCGGCGCCCTCGACGCTCTTCAAGACAACGTTGCCCGTGAAGCCGTCGGTCACAACGACGTCGACGTCGCCGCGGAAGATGTCGCGCCCTTCGACGTAACCGACGTAGTCGAAGGTGGCGCCGCTCTGCGGGGCCAGCGCGCGGGCCAGAAGCTGGTGCGCATCGCGAGTCAGCGCCGTCCCCTTGTGTTCCTCGGAGCCATTGGACAGAAGGCCGACC
>DASRQT010000330.1:0-3386 GCA_035696485.1 Polyangia bacterium
CTGGACAACGCCGACGACGACCCGGAGTTCTACAAGCGCGGAACCCTGGTCGATGTCCCCTACGGCGCCGGGCAAGAGGGACTTTTCACGTCGACCTACGCCCAGCCGGTGTCGCGGGTCCGGTGGGAGATCACCGAGGACGCGCTGAACGCCCGCCTGGCCTACGAGCGGATCTCGGGGACCGACAAGAACGGGACCCGATATGACGGCGTCCAGCAGAAGGCGAGCCCGATCAACGACGGGCAGATCGTGGCCAGCTACAAGGTCGTCAGCCACTTCGACATCAAGCGCGAATACAACCCCCAGACCGGCGAACAGCTCAACATCGTCAGCGAAAACACCAGCGACAGGCCCTGGTTCCAGCGCGAACAGTTTCGCGTCGACTGGTCGAAGAACCTGGTCAACACGGCCTACGATTACGACACGCTGACCATGCTGGGCATCATCGGCGGGGTCACCTACGAACCGTTCGCGTACACGGTGCTGGATCCGAACAGCCCCGACGCGCCGCACTTCGACGCCGCGGCCGGGTACTTCGACGTCACCAACAAGGTCTACGCAAAGCCGGCGCTGGTCGACCTGGCGGCGTTCGGAGAGTCGGGGACGATCCCGGCCTGTTTCCTTTCCGGCGCGCGCGTCACCGGCGGAACCGATCCGGTCGGCGACTGCAACCCGGTCCAGCTGACCATCCGCGAATCGTATCGCAAGGTGGTCGACACCGACTACGAGCCCGAGAATTTCGACGGCGTCCGATTCCAGTCGCTGGGCGCGTTCAACTCCGACTACCGGCGCGGGTACGCCCGTAACTACGGCCTGCTCGACTCGGAATGGAGCCGGTTCATCGCCCGCTACAACATCTGGGAGAAGAGCCACTTCTACGCCGACGCCGCCAATCCCGCCGGCGCGACCGGGGCGATCGCCTGCGCGACCAAGGCCACGACCCAGGATCCCACCGGGGATCCCAAGGCCGATCCCAACCGCGACAACAACGGCAACGGGACCGCCGACGAATGCGAGCAGGCGGGCAGCGGCTCGCGCTGCGACCTCTTCACGCAGAAGTGCACCCTGCCCTATCGCGAGCGAACGGCGCGCGTCATCCCCTGGCACATCGCCGGCGACGTCTCGCTGTTCGAGGCCACCAACTGGGCGGTGCTGGAGTGGGATCTGGCGATGCGGACGGCCGTGATGACCGCCCGGCTGACGGAGTGTCGCCGGACCAAAGGCGCCAGCTGCGACGCCAGCTATCCCATGTGGAAAGGCCAGCAGGACGACATCGACGAGGCGACGCGCATCGCCCGCCTGGTCGACGCCTGTCACCGCGACAAGGGCTGGGCGTCACCGGGCCCCTGCGACGACGTCGCGACCGCGGAGGCGCGCGCCGTGGCCACCGAGCGCGGCAACGCCGGCGATGCCAGCGCGGCCGGTATCGCCGCGGTCTTGAAGCTCGCGCCGGTGATCGTGCTGTGCCACAACCCGGTTCTGGACAAGGATCACCCCACCTGCGGCAAGCCGGGCCTCGCGGTTCGTACCGGCGATATCCGCTACAACGTCGTCAACAACATCGCCACGCCGCAGGTCCCGTCACCGTGGGGCATTCTGGCCGATGGCAATGACCCGCTGACCGGGGAGAAGGTCGTCGGCTCGATGAACGTCTGGACGGCGATCACCGACATCGGGGCGCAGGCGCTGGTCGACATCGTCCGGTACATCAACGGCGAGCTCACGACGGGCGAGATCACCAACGGCACCTACGTTCAGAACTGGGCGGCGGCCGCCAAGCTCAGCGCGGCGTCTGCCCTGCCGACACTTTCGAAGGAAGAGGTCAACCGGCGCCTGGCGGCCACCACCGCGCTGACACCGAAGGCCTTCGGCAGCCTGACCGCGGGCACGCAGCCGCAGGAGATCCAGGCCATCCGGGCCGCGGGCCGCGCCGTGGTGGCCGATGTCCAGGCGCGCAACGACATCCCCTCCCCGGCGACGACGAAGCTGCACGCCACGCTGAACCTGATGCGCGGGACGCCGGTTGAAAACCAGCTCATCAATCCGGCCATGCTGCAGCTGGCGGGGGCGCCGCGGACGACGTCGCTGTCCGGCGGCGTCCCGGCCGCGATCTCACCGCTGGCGCTGAACAATCCGCTCTTGACCTCGCGCCTGCACCAGATGCGCGAGACCGGCCTGGCGGCGCGCGGCTCGTGCGTGATCGACGAGGCGCCGGAGCCGTCCTCGCTGACCGGGCTGGCGTCCATCCTGGCCAAGAAGTTTCCGCGCGACGCCAAGGAGACCACGGTCGCGCAGAAGACCCGCTACGATCGCATGTTCCGCTACGTGCAGCAGCGCTACCACTACGCGGTGCTGGCGCACGAGATGGGACACTCGATCGGGTTGCGGCACAACTTCGTGTCCAGCTCGGCGGCGCTGTTCTATCGCCCGCAGTACTGGCAGCTGCGCACCAAGAACGGAAAGGTCACCGCGCCGTGCACGGACGCCGTCAGCGACGGCGCGACCTGCACGGGACCACGCTACTTCGACCCGCTGACCGATGAAGAGCAGTCACAGCTGATCTGGATGTGGATGCACTCCACCGTCATGGACTATCCCGGGGACGTGTCACAGGATTTCCTGGGCCTGGGCGTGTCCGATTTTGCCTCGGCCCGGTTCTTCTACGGCGACACCGTCTCGGTCTACGACAGCCCCGACTACAAGGCGGGGACGTCGATCGGCGTCGGGGTCGCGCAGGCGACCGACACGTTCGGGGGCCTGCTGGGGATTCGCTACGGCTTGAAACCGGCGGCGGGCACCGGCCTGGACGAGTTTCACTACTCCCAGCTGCAGAACAACTATCACGTGATCAACGGCTGCATGCCGGTCAAGCCCGCCGCCCCGGCCGGCTGGAACGAAATGGCCGACGGCGTGTGGGATCCGGTGCTGGACGGCCGCGTGGTCGCGGTCGACGGCCAGTTCACCAAGTGCCGCCAGCAGCCGGTCGACTACGTCGGGTACACGCAGCTGCGCCCGGCGACGGCGCTCGAGGCCAGCGGGACGTACCAGGGCGGCCCCAACGTCGAGCCCGCCACCGGACGTCTGCGCGTCCCCTACGCCTTCGCGACCGACCACTGGGCCGACACCGGGAACGTCTCGGTCTTTCGGCACGACAACGGCGCCGATCCCTACGAGCAGGTCCAGTTCCTGATCTCGACGCAGGAAAACCGCCACATCTTCGACAACTACCGTCGCAACCGCTCGAACTTCAGCCTGATCTCGGCCACGCAGCGGTCTTTCGACCGCTACATGAGCAAGATCCAGGGCATCACGTCGGGGATGTCGTTCTTCGCGTCGATCTATCAGGACCTGGCCACCAACCAGGGTTATGCGTTCGACACCCTGTG
>DASRQT010000331.1:0-9451 GCA_035696485.1 Polyangia bacterium
GCCAGGCAAACCCGGCGGCGCCGCTGACCAGCACCCAGAGGACCAGCGTGTTGCGCAGGCCGCGCCCGCGCGCCCGCGAGACGCCCGCGTCCAGGGCGTCGAATTCGTCGGTGATTTCCTTGGTGCCGGGCTGGTCGGACAGCTCCGCCTGGCGCGCGCGTAGCCGTTTCACCTCGGCGCCGTTGATCCCGACGGCGTAGTACGCCGCCGGCACCAGGCCCACGAGAACGGCCACCGCCAGCCCGACGAAGGCGCGCTTCACTGGATCTGTGTTCAGTCCACCGGCGGCGCGGCCTTCCATCGCGCGCGCCACGTCGCGCGCCGGCTGCAAGCAGCGCATGCAGCCCGAGGCGCTGGCTCGATCGTAGGTCAGGCCGTGCAAGGGGCACCGGATCATGTCGGAGGTCTTCCTGGTCACCTTGCTCGGCGCCTGGCGAACCGCGGTCTCGATACGGGCGCCCATCTCCACCAGCTGCATCGGCCCCGCCTCGGTCGCGGGGCGATCGAAGCTGCCCGAGGCGGCGCTGCCGTCGCCGGCCCTTGTGCCGCCAGCGCCAGCTCCCTCCTTGCGCACGCGCCCGTCCGGCGATCGCTTGATGGTGATCTTCAGCGGAACCCCGGCCGGCTGCAGGGTCGGCGTGGCTCCCAGATCCCGCAGCTCGTCGGCCAGCCGCCTGGCCTCCACCTCGGGCAGCCGCTTGCCGACCAGACAAAAGCCGCCCGAAAGGCCATCAGCCACCGACGGTGCTGCCACCCGGTAGCGGGCCGCGATCAACGTCGCCAGCTTCATCTGCGCGCTGGGATCCGCGCTCTCGCCTCCGATGATGTACACGTCGAGGAAACGTTCCGGAGCCGTCACGCGACGATTATAGGATGAATGGGCCGCGCAAAAAATTTGACGTGCTTTGGGCCCCGACGAAGATGGGACAGGTGGTGTTCATGATGGCCGAGGTATTCGAAAAGGAAAATCGGGCGCGGCGGATTCCGACCGCCGGTATTGTTCGGCCCCGCAAGCGCCGCCGCGGCGCCATCGCCAGCTTCCGGCGAAAGCTCAGCGCGCCCGACGACATCCCCGCCTCGGGCCGCATCGTGTTTCGTTCCGCCCGCCAGATCCTTCGCTAGGAGCGAATGTTCCGCATGATCAAGGTCATGTTCATGATGGCGGCGTTCGTCGCCCTGGCCTGGTTCGGCTCGACGGTGAAGCTGGGTGATCGCACGCTGTTCGGCCACCTGCGCGCCATCGGCAACACCAAGGAATCGCAGGAGCTGGTCGACGGCACCAAGCAGTCGGCCAAACCCCTGGTGGACGACGTCCGACGCCGCATCGCCGGGGAAACCACCACGCCGGCGCCGCCCGCCAGCCCCGCCGGCGCCACCACCCCCGACGCCGGCCCCCCACAGGAGACCGTGACCGCCGGTGACCGCCGCCGCTTGCGCCGGCTGATAGGAGCCGCCGACCAGACCGCGTCTGCACATCGCTGAATGTCCACCGCCGGTATTTGTTGTAACCTTCGCGGTAGCGGCCATGAGGATCCTAGCGGGGTGTGTGTTTGTGTTGTTTGTCCTCGGGGCGCCGGTCGACGGAGCGTCCCGGCCGGAACACGAACCGCCGCTGTGGACCAGCGCCACCAAGAAGAAGGGGAATGCACCTTCGCTGGCCGATCTGGCCGATCTGGCCCGTCCCGCCGTGGTCCACGTGCGCGGGACCATGGCCGAGGAGACCTCCGGCGCTGACAAACCACCGTCCGCTCCCAGCGGGAAGGCGTCGATCGGCACCGGGTTTCTCATCAACAAGGACGGCTACCTGGTCACCAACGAACACGTCGTCCGTTCCGTGTCCGACCTCCGCATTCGCCTCTACGACGGCCGCGAGCTACCCGCCTGCGTTGTCGGCGCCGACGCCCCCACCGACATCGCCTTGATCAAGATCGACCCCACCGGGCCGCTGCCGGTGCTGCCGCTCGGCGATTCGGACGCCGTGCGCGTGGGCGAGGGGGTGGTCGCCATCGGCAATCCCTACGGGTTCAACCACAGCGTCACCGCCGGCATCGTGTCGGCCAAGGAACGGGTCGTCGATCGGTCGACCCTGCACGATGCCCCCCAGCAGGACCTGTACTCGTTTTTCATTCAGACCGACGCATCCATCAACCTCGGGAACTCCGGCGGACCGCTCATCGACGCCAGCGGCGCCGTGATCGGCATCAGCGCCGCCTTCTGGGCTGGCCACCCGCTGCAGCCCGCCCAGGGCATCGGATTTGCCATCCCCATCAACATGGCCAAGGCCCTGCTGCCACGCCTGCGCGAGAAGGGGAACGCGCCCCGGTCGTATCTGGGCGTCGACGCGCAGCCGATTGACTCGGCGCTGGAGGTGGCGTTGAAGCTGGCGTCCACGCGCGGCGCCCTGATCGCCAGCGTCGGCAAGGGCTCGCCCGCCGAGGCCGGAGGTCTCGAGCCCGGCGACATCGTGGTGAGCTGGAACGGCGCGCCGGTGGCGACCAGCGAGGACCTCAAGATCGACGCGCAGCTCAGCGTGCCGGGGACCCGGATCAAGGTCGGGCTACTGCGCGAGGGGAAAAAAATCGAGCGCGAGGTGGTCACCCGGGCCGCGACCGGTCGGCCGGCGCCGCCGGTTCACCCCGCCAGCTGCGGCCGCCCGCGCCCCGAGTCCAAGACCGCCGACGACGACTTTCAGGTCGAGGAGCTACCGGCGCCGCGCGCCAGCGGCCTTCCGGGCGGCAAGGGAGTCGCCGTGTCACAGCTGGCCGAAAACGGTGCCGCCGCGCAGGCGGGATTCCGGGTCGGCGACATCATCCTGCGCGTCGGAAAAGGCGGCGTCCGTTCGCCGAAGGACCTGACCGCGGCGCTGGCGGCCTTCAAACCAGGCACGTCCGTCCCCATCCTGGTGCGACGCGCCGGCTTCGATTTCTGGACCGCGCTGACACGCAGATAAAGGCGACAATGAGCACCCGCTTGGATGAAAAACTGTACCGGCAGATCCTGGACCAGACCTACGCGAACATCGATAGGGCGTTCGACGACGTCGACCCTGACGCCGCCGAGGTCAACGTGTCGCAGGGGACGCTGACCGTTATGTTCGATGGCGGCCTCCGTCTCATGCTGACGCCGCAACCGTCACCGCGGCAGCTGTGGGTCGCGTTTCGCGATCGCGCGTGGCACTTTGACTACGACCCGGCGGGGCGGCGTTGGCTGGACGACCGGGGGCAGGGAATCGACGCGCTCAAGCTGATCGAGGACACCACCCGCGAGATGGCGGGCATCGCCATCACGATTGAGCCGCTTTCGCCAGGAGGAACCACATGAGAGTCGTCATCACCGGAGCCAGTCGCGGCATCGGCCTCGGTCTGGCCAAGGCCTACGTCACCCGCGGGTACGACGTCCACGCCACCGCGCGCAAGCCGCCGGCCGCCACCGCCCTGACGGAGCTGGCCGCGACGGCCGGCGGCAGGCTGAAGATTCATCAGCTGGACGTCACCGACGACGACTCGGTCGAACGCCTGGGCGACGAGATCGGTGAGGCCCCCGTCGACGTTCTGATCAACAACGCCGGCATTGGCAGCTCGTACACGGGCCTGGCGAATCTGGATCTGGAAGAGGCCATCTTGCAGTTCAACACCAACGCGCTGGGGCCATTGCGGGTGACGCGCGCGCTGCTGGACAACGTTGTTCAGGCGCGCGGAAAGATCGTGAACATCAGCTCGACCATGGGCTCGATCGGCGACAACACCAGCGGCCGCGCTTACCCGTATCGCATGTCAAAGGCAGCCCTGAACATGGCCAGCAAGAACATGGCGCTGGAGCTGGCGCGACACGGCATCACCGTCATCACCGTCAACCCGGGGTGGGTGCAGACCGACCTCGGCGGCATCAGCGCCCCCACGCCGGTGGCCGACGCCGTCGCCAACATCACCGGTCTGGTCGACCGCCTGCGCCCCGAAGACAACGGCAAGTTCCTGCACGCGGAAGGCCGCGAACTGCCCTGGTAGTCGGTGTCGCGTGGAGACCGGCGAGCTTTGCTCGACGGGACCCATCGCGGGGGGTATGGGACCCTTTTAGGGTCCCATCTAGATCGTCCCGCAGCGGCGTTGGGCCGGGCAGCTGATGCTGTCCACCTCGCCGGGCAGACAAGAGCAGCAGCCGCGCGAGACCACCGGTCCCGTGCAATCGGTGCGACAGCAGATCACCTCCCGGATGCACTCCATCGGGCACATCCGTTCTGGCGCCGCCTCGCGACCAGCGGCCGATTCCAGGGGCGCCTCCGATGCCTGGTCGGCCCGCACGGCGTCGCCACGCGCCCCGTCTGGGGGCGGATCGGTCGTTCGCCCGCACGCCGCGACCAAAGCTACGCCCAGCACGATCACGCGCGCTCGCAGCCCCATACCCGCATGATAAGCACGACCGCAGCGGCCAGAGGAAAGCGGCAGTCAGGGGGAGAACGGATACGGGCCGCCGCGTCGCCATCCGTTAACTCTCCCTTGACCGAACGCAAGGGGTGGCCAGGTTCGAAGTTGGGTACGGAAGGGGAGGTGGGCAATGACCTCAGCACGGAATGGGATATCGGCATTTTGGGTCGTTGTCGCTGGCCTGCTGGTTATGGCCGGCTCGCGCGCAAGCTCAGCCATGGCCCAGGATCGCGATGCCGATCTTCAAAAGTCGCTCCCTTCCTCCGGCCAGTTCATGGCTGGACCCACCTTGTTTGAAACCGGCCGGGTGGCGGCGGCCCGCGTGACCGACCCGGGCGTCGCCATCCAGAGGCGCAGGGAATTCGCCTCGCCCAACGAAGCCGCCGTGCAGGTCACGCCGGGTGGCGAAGAGCAGAGCTCACCGATTGTCCCGCGCCCTGTCTCGACCAGCGATCCCGTCGCGATGGAACGCGAGGTGCGAGCCCACCTGGCCGCTCTGGCCGACTGCCGCGTGGAGTCCGCCCGGCGCGACCAGATTCGGCCCGATCAGGTGATCGCCAGCGAGCTCGTGTTGCGCTGGACGATTCTCCGGACCGGCGTGGTCAGCGACACCGCCGTGGTTGCGACGCAACCCATCGACAGCAATGTCATGGGATGCGTCAAAGAGCGCATGAATTCCTGGACCTTTTCGCCCATTGCCGGAGCATCGGCCGAGGTCGAACGCAAGCTGGTCTTCCGCTAGGCGCGCGGCCCGGGCGGAAGTCTATGAAAGAGCTTCCGAAACAGGCCGTCGGGGTAACATTCGCGCAGTAACGAACGAAACTGCACGTGAACAGCCCCGCGGCTGACGTCGGTCACAATCGCCTGCTCGCCCGGTCGACCCGCGTAGCTCTGAGCGGGTGCTCCGACCAGGACAACTACTTGGCCCGGGACGATCTCGTCTGAGGTTCGGGATAGGACGGGCACTCTCTACTTTATGCGATCGGGTCGCGCGGTTGGCAAGGGGCAACGAAAAAAGGGAGGCCGCTTTCGCTGCCTCCCTCTCTTCGAATGCTTTGGTCCTACGGGGTACTACCGGTAGGTGGCTGGAAGACTAAAAGTCCTCGTCGCCGCCCATCCCACCGCCCATACCACCGCCGCCGCCGTGAGCGTTGGCGCCGCCGCCCGACGACTTCTTTTTCGGCCGTTCCGCGATCAGGGCCTCTGTCGTCAGCATCAGCGCTGCCACCGATGCGGCGTTCTGCAACGCCGCGCGCACGACCTTGGTCGGGTCGATGACGCCGGCCTTGACCAGGTCCTCGTACTCCTCGGTCGCGGCGTTGAAGCCGAACGATCCCTTGCCGTTCTTCACCTTCTCGACGACGATCGAACCGTCCACGCCCGCGTTCTGGGCGATCTGACGCAGCGGTTCTTCTGCCGCGCGGCGGATGATGTTGACGCCGTACTGCCGGTCGTCACTGAACTTCAGGCTGTCCAGCGCCGGCAGCGCGCGAATCAGCGCGACGCCCCCACCCGGAACGATGCCCTCTTCGACGGCAGCGCGCGTCGCGTGCAGCGCGTCTTCGACGCGGGCCTTCTTCTCCTTCATCTCCGACTCGGTGGCCGCGCCGACCTTGACCACGGCGACGCCGCCGACCAGCTTGGCCAGCCGCTCCTGAAGCTTTTCACGGTCGTAGTCCGAGGTGGTGTCCTCGATCTGCGCCCGGATCTGCTTGACCCGCGCCTCGATGTCGACCTTCTTGCCGGCGCCCTCGACGATGGTGCTGTTGTCCTTGTCGACCGTGATGCGCTTGGCGCGTCCGAGGTCCTTGAGCGTGAGGCTCTCCAGCTTCAGCCCGAGGTCTTCGGTGACGGCCTGTCCGCCGGTCAACACGGCGATGTCTTTCAGCATCTCCTTGCGGCGATCGCCGAAGCCCGGCGCCTTGACCGCGCACACGTGCAGCGTGCCGCGCAGCTTGTTGACCACCAGCGTGGCCAGCGCCTCGCCGTCGACGTCTTCCGCGACGATGAGGAACGGCTTGCCCGACTTGGCGATCTGTTCCAGCAGGGGCAGCAGGTCCTTCATGTTGGACAGCTTCTTCTCGTGGATGAGGATGAACGCATCCTCGAGCACGGCCTCCATGCGCTCGGCGTCGGTCACGAAGTACGGCGACAGGTAGCCGCGGTCGAACTGCATACCCTCGACCACGTCCAGCGTCGTCTCCATCGACTTGGCCTCTTCGACCGTGATGACGCCCTCCTTGCCGACCTTCTCCATGGCCTCGGCCAAGATGTCGCCGATGACGGTCTCACCGTTGGCGCTGATGGTGCCGACCTGCGCGATCTCGGTCTTGCCCTTGGTGGGCTTGGACTGATCCTTCAGGCTCTCGACGATCTTGGCGACTGCCGCGTCGATGCCGCGCTTGATGTCCATCGGGTTGTGGCCGGCGGCGACCAGCTTGCTGCCCTCGGTATAGATGGCCTGCGCCAGCACGGTGGCCGTCGTGGTGCCGTCGCCCGCGATGTCGGAGGTCTTGGAAGCGACCTCCTTGACCATCTGGGCGCCCATGTTGGCCAGCTTGTCCTCAAGCTCGATCTCCTTGGCCACGGTGACGCCGTCCTTGGTCACCGTCGGCGAACCCCAGGACTTCTCGATGATGACGTTGCGGCCGCGCGGCCCCAGCGTCACCTTGACCGTATTGGCCAGTATGTTGAGACCCTGGGCGATGCTCTGCCGGGCCGACTGCGCAAAAACTATCTCTTTGGCTGCCATGACGTTTTTCTCCGTTTCCTTCTTCGTTTACTCAATCACCGCGAGGATGTCGTCCTCGCGCAAAATCAGGTGCTCCGTGCCGTCGATCTTGATCTCGTTGCCGGAGTACTTGGAAAACAGGATCTTGTCGCCGGCCTTGACCTCCAGCTTGCGGAGCTTGCCGTCGTCCTGAATCTTGCCGTTGCCGACGGCGACGACCAGCGCCTCCATCGGTTTCTCCTTGGCGGTGTCGGGGATGAAGAGGCCGCCAGCCGTCTTTGTCTGCTCCTCAAGGCGTTTCACCAAAATGCGATCATAAAGCGGTCTGATTTTCATTGTTTTTTCTCCTTCTTCGAAGTTGTGGACCGGCCACCAGACGGCGCGGCCTCGGTTTTTTTGGTTTTGGTTTCGGTGGTGGTGGAAGGTGATGCGGGGGCGGCCTCTTTCGACGGAGAGTCTTTGCTAGCCCCACCCTCGTCGCTGGAGCTCTTTGGTTTCGGGGCCGAATAGAGGTCCGAATACCAGCCGCCGCCTTTGAGATGGAACGAGGTCTGGCTGATCAGACGCTCGACTTTTTTGGCTTTGCACTTGGGACAGGTCTTGACCGGCTTGTCTGTGATTTTCTGCCATTCTTCGAACTGATGGCTGCATGCCGCGCATGCGTACTCGTAGATCGGCATCCCGCAGCTTTCCCCTTCCCGTTGGCGTGCCATACATTAAGCGCGGTTCCGTCGCTGTCAAGCGACGATCGAGAGTGCTAAATATAGTGGCAATTACCCAAATATACCAAGTGCTTACTAAAGCCAGAAATGGCCGCCAGTGGCCACGAGCTGATCGCGAGGAGCTTCCCCGATGACCGCTGGCGCTGCCAATCCCATGCTCGCGCACCGGGGTGAGTTTCCGGCCTTGATGCGATCGGGCGCAAAGCATCCTGGCGTCGTGCTTTGACTGGAGCGGGCGCCGGAACAAGGTGGTCTACGGCGCCCCGGAGTTTCCGACCGTCAGCTACGTCTGGAAGGCGGAAGAGCGGCGCTGCGCGCGCGTCACCATCGTCGCCGCCGACGACGACGACATCGGCGTCGCGACCGAGCGAATGTGTGCGGCCATCGACAACGAGACCTTGATCGTCCCGCTGTCGCATGTCCTGCAGAGATCGCCGCCATCGGTGTTAAAATGCCCGGGGGAGGCACCTGATGCCGGACGTCGTTCAGCCTGAAGGGTGGGCGTTTCCGAAGGGCTACGCCAACGGGATGGTCGCCATCGCGGGCAGGATCGTCGCCATCGCCGGTCAGATGGGCGTGGATCGCGATGGCCAGCTGGTGTCGAAGGACTTCCTCAAGCAGTTCGAGCAGGCCCTGGACAATGTGGTCACGGTCGTGCGCGTCGCCGGGGGCAGCGCCGAGGACATCATCTCGATGACCGTTTATGTCCTGGATCGCCTGCAATATCTGGCGTCGACACAGGAGCTGGGTGTGGCTTGGCGCCTGCGCGCCGGGCACCATTTCCCGGCCATGACCTTGGTCGAGGTCAGGGGGTTGGTCGACGCGCAGGCGCTTGTGGAGATCCAGGCGTTGGCGGTTTTGCCGACCGCCGTCCCCGCCACGACGGCGCCGGCGCCAGCAAGCCCGTCGCGGACAGTGACGCCGGCCCCTGTGTCGCGGTGACCCGGGCCCGTCCGTGACGCCGGAAACGTTTCGATTCAGTTGCGCAGAAGACCGCCAAAGGACGCAGTGCGCCAGGAGGGGACTTCCTGCTCAAGACCGCGGCACTAACGCACGATGATCCGGCTGTGGAGTGTCCTGCACCCAGCCACCGGTGGCGCGCGTCTGCGTGCGCCCTGGCCAACATCGTCGTGCTGGCGGTGGTGCCGGCGCTGCCGGCGGTCGGGTGTGTGGATCTGACCCGCCCGTCCCCCAAGATCAGCGGCATGCAAGGCACCGGTGGGACCATCGACCCCGGTGCGGCGCTGGACGGTGGGTTCGATGACGACGCCGCCGCACCGGACGCGTTCCTGGATCTCAATCCGGAAGCGCCTGCGACAAAGGATGGGGGGGCCGATCGGGCCGCGGACACGCCGATGCAACCGCATTCGGGACTGGTCGCGTACTGGCCTGTCGACGAAGGGGTCGGGAACGCCATCGAAGACAAGACGGCGAACCAGAACCACGGTCAGGCGCTCAACGGTCCTTCGTGGGTCAATCGCGGGTTGCCGGCGGCGCTGGTGGGCGACAAGGCCGCGTTACGGTTCGATGGGGTGAACGATTACGCCGTTCTGGGCGTGGCCGGCATCCCGGCCAAC
>DASRQT010000332.1:0-21102 GCA_035696485.1 Polyangia bacterium
GCGACGCCGCCGCCGTCATCGGGGGACAGCTACACGGCCGGGGCCATCCCGACCGGTCCGCCGCCGCCCGCCGCGCCCACGACCTCGCCGGGTGGCAGCATGATCCTGCCGCCCGCCGCGCGCGCCGGCGTCGCCAGGAAGCGCTACATCGGGCGCCGCATCGATCTCGACTTCCGCGGCGCCGACATCCACAACATCCTGCGCCTGCTGTCCGACGTGGGGCAGGTCAACATCGTGACCTCCGACGACGTCAAGGGCGAGGTCACCATCAAGATGAAGAACGTCCCCTGGGATCAAGCCCTGGACGTCATCTTGCGCGCCAAGCTGCTGGGTCAGGTGCGCGAAGGCAACCTGATCCGCGTCGCGCCCATGGCGGTGCTGGAGAAGGAGCTGGAGCAGGAGATCGCCCGCCAGCGCCAGCTCAACGACGTGTTGCCGACGGAGACGCGCCTCATTGGCATCTCGTACGCCGACGCCAAATCGCTGCAGGACCGCGCCCGCGACCTGCTGTCGCCGCGCGGGCGCATCTCCGTCGACGAACGCACCAACCAGCTGATTGTGTCCGACGTGGCCAGGAACCTGCAGCTGATCGAAGATCTGGTGCGCAACCTGGACACCCAGACCTCGCAGGTGATCATCGAGGCGCGCATCGTCGAGGCGCGGTCGAACTTTGTCCGGCAGATCGGCGTTCAGTGGGGCGGGTCAGGCTTCCGCGACGTGGGGCACGGCAACCCGACCGGGCTGGTTTTCCCGTACAACCTGGCCGGCGGCGGCGGCGCGACCGACACCACCACGCCGCGCAGCGGCCTGGTGAACCTGGGGGCGGCCAGCCCCGACTTCGCCGTCAACCTGCCGGCGGCGGTCGGCACCGGCAGCGGCGGCGCGGTCGGTTTGATGCTGGGGTCGGTCAACGGCGCGTTCAACCTGAACCTGCGCCTGTCCGCCATGGAGTCGAACGGTCAGGTCCGGATCCTGTCGTCGCCGCGGATCTCGACGCTGGACAACGTGGAGGCGTCGATCACGCAGGGGGTTTCGATCCCGATCGCGATCGTCGCGGCGACGGGCATCCAGACGGTCTTCGTGGAAGCGAACCTGGCCCTGGTGGTCAAGCCGCACGTCACCAACGAGGGTACGGTGGTGATGCACATCCAGGTCACGCGCAACGAGCCCGACTTCGTCAACACCGGCGCCCGCGGCGATCCGACCATCCTGCGCAAGGAAGCCAAGACGGTGATGCTGGTGCAGGACGGCGACACCGCAGTGATCGGTGGCATCTACCAGCGCAACTCCGGAATGGCGTTCGCCAAGGTGCCGTTCCTGGCCGACATCCCGTTCATCGGATTTCTGTTTCGCAACAAGCGGGAGAACGACGAACGGACGGAGTTCCTGGTCTTCATCACGCCGCGTATCGCGAACCGGGCCAAGGCGCAACGCTGAAGGTGGGCGCATGGCGACGCGGCATGGTAGCGGCAGGCCGATCTTCCTGATCGGGTTCATGGCCACCGGCAAGTCGACGGTGGGACGGCTGGTGGCCGCGCATCGCGGGTGGCAATTCGTCGACCTCGACGACGCCATCGTCGCGGCGGCGGGCCACTCAGTAGCCGAGATCTTCGCGCGCGAGGGCGAACCGGGCTGGAGGCGTCGCGAGGCTGAAGCGGTCCGGCAAGCCTGCCAACGGACGGAGACGGTCATCGCGACCGGGGGTGGGGCGGCGTGCCGGGAGGACAACCTTCGCGCGATGCTGGACGTGGGGTCGGTGGTCGCGCTGTCGGCGACGCCCGCCGAGGTGTTGCGCCGCACCGGCGGGGCGTCCGGGCGGCCGCTGCTGGATCACACGGCCGATCCGGCCACCGCCGCGGCAGCGCTGCTGGTGGCGCGCGAGCCGTTCTACGCGCGCGCCCACCACACCGTCGACACCGTCGGGAAGACCGCCGAAGAGGTCGCGGCCCAGGTGCTGGCCAAATTGGATGCAGGTGAGGCGGCCCGGGGCGGTGACATACTACCGCCGGACCACAAATGACCACTGTTGGAGTTGAGCTGGGCGAACGCCGGTACGACGTCCAGATCGGCGTATTTTCCGCCGAGGACATCGCCGGGACGCTGGCCGCGGCCCTGGGTGACACGACCGGCGTCGCCGTCCTGGTCGACCAGACGCTGGGGGCCTGCTCGCCGCTGGTGGCCCCCTTGCTGGAGGCGTTGCGGGCGCGGCTGCCGCGCGTTAACCGGCTGGACCTGCGAGCGGGCGAGGGCTCGAAGACGTTGACCCAGATCGAACGGACGACGCAGTGGATGGCCGAGCACGGTTACGACCGGAAGGCCTCCGTGATCGGGATCGGCGGCGGCGCCACCGGCGATCACAGCGGCTTTGCCGCCTCCGTCTACCTGCGCGGGGTGCGTTTTGCGCTGTGTCCGACCACCTTGCTGGCGATGGTGGACGCGTCGGTCGGGGGCAAGACGGCGGTCGACCTTCCGGCGGGCAAGAACCAGGTCGGCGCCTTTCACCAGCCGCGCGCCGTGGTCGCCGACCTCGGATTTTTGCAGACGCTGCCGGCGCGCGAGCGGGTCGCCGGTCTGGCCGAGATAGTGAAATGCGGCCTCATCGCCGACGCCGACCTGCTGGCCTCGCTGGAACGCCACGCCGGGGGGACCATCCCCGCCGCCGCCACCGCCGAGTGGGTGGCCGCTGCGGTCCGGGTCAAGGCGGCGGTGGTGGCCGAGGACGAACGGGAGGGGGGGCGACGCGCCATCCTGAACTTCGGCCACACCATCGGACACGCGCTGGAGGCGGCGTCGGATTACGGCCTCCTCCACGGCGAGGCCGTCTCGCTGGGGATGGTGGCGGCGCTGCGGTTCGGGGTCGCCCGCGGCGTCACGCCGCCGGAGCTGGAGGTTCGCGCGCGTGGTCTGCTCGGCCGACTGGGTCTGCCGGTTGACGTCGAGCGGCGCCTCGACGCCGGCGTGCTGGCGCGCATCGGCGTCGACAAGAAGCGAGCGGGGACCGAGATCCGCTTCGTCCTCTGTTCGGCGGCCGGGCAGACGCGGCTGGTGGACGTCGCGCTATCCGACGTTACCGCACATTTTTTGCCGTCGGGCGGCCAAGGGTCTACGATCGGCGGCGGCCCATGAGATTGAAGCGTACGCGGCGAGCGACAGGGGGACTGGTCCTCGCGGCCGGACTGGCTGGCCTGATCGGCGGCGGCGCATGCGTCGCGGAGTCGGGCATCATGGTCATCATCCAGAATCAGATCCCCGCCTTCGATTCGACGACCGGCATGTGCGCGGGCACGGCCACCGGCAGTGATGTCTCGGCTGCCGAAGGTGTCCTCGACCTGGGCGTCGGCGACACGGCCAATTATCTGATGTGGCCTGTGGTTCAAAGCCGCCTGCCGGCACTGTCCGCGATGGGGCGCGCGGAGCCGAACGCGGTGCACCTGTCGCACATGCACGTGACGATTCACCCGCCGGCTGGATACAATTTCCCCTGGTCTGATTCCGCCTCTGGCTGTGGCGACAGCTCCGATCCCAGTTTCCCACAGCTGCTGGATCCCGGGGCCAGCGCGTCGACGAGGATCGAAGCGGTCCTCCCGTGTCAGGCCAAACAGATTCTGGCGCAGTTCCGTCCCGGGGGGCTGAACCCTGACCTGAACGAGCGGATCTATTTCACGCTGGAGATTCGCGCGCACGGCGCGCGCAGCAGCGGCGACGAGATCGCGTCCGATCCGTACAAGTTTCCGCTCCGTGTCTGTGTCGGTTGCCTGCAGACCGGGTTTCTGGATCTGGCGCAGTACAACTATCCGGGACTGCCCCGTTGCGACGTGGCGCCGCGCCCAAACCCGCACAAGGGCAACCCGTGCAACATCGCGCAGGATACGGGACCTTTGCTGTGCTGCCTGGACGACAGCAGCAAACCCGTCTGTCCCTCGCCCGACAAATGAATCTGGGACCCTCTCCCAGACCCCCCGCGATGGGACCCGGCGAGCTTGACACCCCGAAGATGTAACGAGTACAAGCCGGAGGTCACAAAGCGCCATGTTCCGCCAACACATTCAGAAGATGGTCGATCGCCTGAACGGCGGCGTTGCCGGGATTCTCATGGACTTCGACGGCATCACCGTCCAGTCGTACGTCCGCGAGGCCCATGTCGGGCAAAAACCTGACCTGCAGACCATCGCGATGGAGATCACGCACCTCATCTCGCAGCTGCGGCGATCGGCGCTGGGGATGGATCTGGGCACCATCGCGGAGCTGACCATCCGCACCGAGAAGCTGACCGTCGTCTTTCATTGCCTCAACGAAAAGTATTTCCTGGCCTGCGCTTTCCTGCCATCCGGCAACGTCGGCAAGGCCCGCTACCTGGCGCGATTGGCGGCACCGTATATTCAGGCGGAGCTTTAAGGCCCCCCGAATGCCGAAGCGGACTTCCTCTCCCATCGTCGTTGTCGTGCACGGCCCGAACCTGAATCTGCTGGGGGAGCGCGAACCGCACGTCTACGGCAACGTCACGCTGGCCGAGATCGACGCCGAGCTGACCGGGCTGGGCAAGGTCGCCGGTGTCACGGTGCGGGCGGTGCAGTCGAATCACGAAGGTGAGCTCATCGACGTGGTCCAGAAGGCGCGCGCCGACGCCGACGCGTTGATCATCAACGCCGGCGGATATACCCACACGAGCGTCGCTCTGCGCGACGCCGTGGCCGCCAGCAAGGTTCCGGCGATTGAAGTGCACCTGTCCAACCTGGCGGGGCGCGAATCGTTCCGGCACAACTCGTTTCTGACCGCGGTGTGCGTTGGCCAGATCTCCGGCTTTGGCGCCGGCAGCTACCGCCTGGCGCTGGCGGCGGCGATCGATATTCTCAAACAGAAAGGACGCCTACCGCGATGAGCAACCGCAAGGAGTCGAAGGCCAAGGCGGCCAGCAAGCCGCCTGGCCGGCCTGCTGCCGGCGCCTCGCCCAGCCCGTCCAGTAAGCCGGTCGGAGGCGGCATCAACCTCGACGTGGTTCGAGAGCTGGCGCGCATCGCCGGCGAGTTCAACCTGTCCGAGGTGGAGGCCGATCCGTCGGGGCACGTGCGCGTCCGGCGCCGATTCGCGGCCAAGCTGACCGAGCGGAAGACGTCGTCCGCCGTCCCGGCGCTGTCGCTGGCGCCGCCGCCGCCCAGCGAAGGGGCCAACGAGCCGGGGATGGTCATCACCTCGCCATTCGTCGGGACCTTCTATCGCGCGCCGTCGCCGGACGCCGCCGCCTTCGCCGAGGTGGGGGACACCGTGCGCAAGGGCCAGGTGGTTTGCATCGTCGAGGCGATGAAGCTGATGAACGAGATCGAGGCCGAGGCCGACGGCCGTGTCGCGGAGATCCTGGTTCAAAACGGCGCGCACGTGGAATACGGACAGGCGATGATCCGCCTGTCCAAGGGCTAGCCGCGAACCCGGCCGACCCTGCGAACGCGATGTACAAGAAAGTACTCATAGCCAACCGGGGCGAGATCGCCCTGCGCGTGATACGGGCCTGCCGGGAGATGGGCCTCCGTTCGGTCGCCGTGCATTCGGTGGCCGACGCCGAGTCCCTTCACGTCCGCTTTGCCGACGAGAAGGTGTGCATCGGCCCCGCCTCCGCGCGTCTGAGCTATCTGTCGATCCCGGCCATCATCAGCGCCGCCGAGGTGTCGGGGGCCGACGCCGTTCACCCGGGTTACGGCTTTCTGTCCGAGAACGCCCACTTCGCCGAGGTGGTGCAGCGTTGCGGCCTGCACTGGATCGGTCCCCAGCCCGAGGTCATGCGCCTCATGGGTGACAAGGTCTCCGCGCGCAAGGCGATGGCGGCGGCCGGGGTTCCCATCCTGCCCGGGACCGGCGTGATCGAGGACGACGCCGATGCCGAGAGGGCGATCGAGCGGATCGGCCTGCCCGTGATCATCAAGGCGTCCGCCGGCGGCGGCGGCCGGGGCATGAAGATCGTCGAGGACCGCGGGCGGCTGGGCGCTCAGCTGGCGGCGGCCCGCTCCGAGGCCCAGGCCGGATTCGGCAACCCCGACGTGTACCTGGAACGGTACATCGGCCGCCCGCGCCACGTGGAGGTTCAGGTGCTGGGTGACGGCTCGCGCGCGATCGCGCTGGGCGAACGCGAATGCTCGATCCAGCGGCGCCACCAGAAGCTGGTGGAAGAGGCCCCATCGGTGGCGCTGGACGACGTGCGCCGCGGCGAGCTGCTGGCGATCGCGCGCAAGGCGACCCAGTCCCTGGGCTACAAGACCGTCGGGACGCTGGAGTTCCTGCTGGACGAGGACAAGAACTTCTACTTCATGGAGATGAACACGCGCATCCAGGTGGAGCACACCGTCACCGAGGAGGTGTTCGGCGTCGACCTGGTGCGCGAGCAGATGCGCCTGGCCGCCGGCGATCCGCTGAAGCTGCCCGCGGACATCCGACCACGCGGGCACGCCATCGAGGTGCGCATCAACGCCGAGGACCCGGTGACCTTCGCGCCGTCGCCCGGGCGCATCACGGCGGTGAACTTTCCGGGCGGGCTGGGGGTCCGGATCGACACCCATATCTACGCAAACTACGAGGTGCCGTCACACTACGATTCGCTGCTGGCCAAGCTCATCGTCAGAGCCGAAAACCGTCGCGCCGCCCTGGCCCGCCTGCGCCGGGCGCTGGCCGAATTCGTCATCGAGGGGTGCAAGACCAACCTGGATTTCCACCGCCGACTGCTGGCCAACGCCGACTTTGTTGCCGGTCGTATGGATACCCACCTCATTGAACGCATGTAGACAGGTGTCTTGATCGCGGTAAGACTTGCTAGGCCCCCGTGGTCACCAAAAAAGACAAGTACCTGGCGGCCGCACAGAAGTTTCTGGATCGCGGCCAGCTCGACAAGGCCCTGGCTGAGTTTGCCAGGGTTGTCCAGGAGGATCCGAAGGATACCCGCACCTGGCTGAAGATGGCCGAGCTGCACGCCAAACGCGGCGCGGCGGACCAGGCGACGGAAATCTACCTCAAGACCGGTGAGCAATACACGGAGCAGGGGTTCTTCCAGAAGGCGGTCGCGGTCTACAAGAACGTCCTCAAGCTGTCACCCGGGTACCTGGCCGGGCACTTCAAGCTGGCCGAGGTGTACAAACGCCTGGGGTTGCTCTCGGACGCCGCGCAGCAGTTCGAGCTGGCCACGTCGGCCTTGCAGAAGACCGGAAAGCCGACCGAGGTTCTGGCGGCGCTGCGCCAGCTCGTCGAGGTCAGCCCCGACAACGTGGCGGCGCGGATCCGGCTGGCCGAGGCGGCGTCGCAGGCCAGCCTGACCGAGGAGGCCATCGCCGGGTTCTCGAAGGCCGCCGAGCAGCTGCGGGCCCAGGGGCGCACCGAGGAGTACATCCGTGTCGCCGAGCGGCTGCTGTTCCACCAGCCCGACAACCTGGCGGTGGCGCGGGCGCTGGCCGGATCCTACATCGGGAAAAAAAATGCGCGGCTGGCCCTGGCCAAGCTTCAGGTCTGTTTGAAGGCGCAGCCGCGCGATCCGGACACCGTCTCACTGCTGGCGCGCGCCTTCGAACAGCTGGACGTCCCCAAGGCGATCTCGGTCTGGCGAGAGCTGGCGGAGATTCATGCCGAGTCGGGTCGGCCGGTTGAACGGGACGACGCCATCGCCAAGGCGCTGGCGCTGGACGCGCGCGACGCCGAGACGCTGGCGTTGCAGCGCCGCTACGGCGCCGGCGGTGCGGGAATCTCCCTCGGTTGGGGGTCGGTTCCCGGGCTGGTGCCCTTGCGGCCGCCGCCGCCGGATACCTCGGGGCAGGGTCACCCACCGCCGGTTCCGTTTGACGTCGGGGTCAAGCGATCCGGCGGCACCGGCGCCTCCGGATCGCCGGTGCCGCCCGCCAGCGTGCCGGCCGCCGGCGCGGCGGTTGTCAACCCGGACATCGCGCGCATCATGGCGGAGTCGGAGGTATTCGTGAAATATGGCCTCCTCGATCGCGCCGTCGATCACCTGCGTCGCGTCTTCGACATCCAATCCGACTACCAGCCGGCCCGTGACAAGCTGGCCTCGGTGCTGGACCAGCTGGGGCGCAAGGCCGACGTGGCGCCGGTCCGGTCGCTGGAACCGCCGCCGCCCGCTCCGGCGCCGCCCGCCGCTGATCCGGTCGCTGTTGAGGCGCCCCCTGTTGCGTCCTTCGGGAGCGACCTAGAGATCGAGCTTGAGCCGCTGGAAGAGGAGGACAACTCGGGCGTCGAGGCGGTGTCGGGCCAGGGCAACCCTGCGACGACGATCGGGTCGTTCGAGGAGAACAGTCCTGCAACCACCATCGGGTCATTCGAGGAATCGTTTGAAGCAAGTCCCGCGACGACCATCGGGTCGTTCGAGGAAAGTCCGGCGACGACCATCGGGTCATTTGAAGACCAAGCGCCTGCGCCACGCGACGCCGGTCCGGCCACGGTCATGCTCTCGATTGACAGCGAGCTGGTCGAGGAGCTGGAGCAGATCGACTTCTTCATCGAGCAGTCGATGCCGGAGGAAGCCCGGCAGGCGCTGGAGGACGCGCGCGAACGGTTTGGTACCTACCCGCAGATCGAGCAGAGGATGCACCAGGTGCTGCGCCTGCTGGGAGAGCAGCAGCAAGGTGCCATTCCCCGCGCGCAGGCCGTCGGCGGCGGCGGTGCCGACACGGGAGTCGACGAGAACCACTCGCAGCCGGTGGCGATGGTCGCGGATGGGGGACCGGCAGACCTCGCGACCCACGGAGATCTGGGCATCGCCTACAAGGAGATGGGGCTCTACGACCCGGCCATCAACGAGTTCAAGCTGCTGATTCGCGATCCCGCCCGCAAGGTGTTCGCGCTGACGATGATCGGCGAATGTTACGAGGCCAGGGGCGCCTTCAAGGACGCGGTGGTTCACTACAAGGAGGCGCTGAACAACCCCGCTGCCACCGAGACCGAGTCGACGTTGCTCTACTACCTGCTGGGAAACACCTTCCAGCAGCTCAATGACGGTCACGAGGCCTTGTACTATTACGAGAAGGTGTCGCGCCGCGATCCCAAGTTCCGTGACGTCGAGGCGCGGCTGGCCGCGCTCAAGCCCCTGCACGTGCGTCGCGCATGAGCGACCTGGCCGAGCGCGCGGTGTCGTACTTCCGCGGCGTTCAGGACAGCATCGTCGCCGCGCTGGAACGCGCCGACGGCGGCGCCTTCAGGCAGGACGAGTGGCAACGTCCCGGCGGCGGCGGGGGACGGTCGCGGGTCCTGGCCGACGGCGCCCTGTTCGAGAAGGCGGGCGTGAACTTCTCCGATGTTCACGGCGTACTGCGCCCCGAGATGGCGTCTTCGTTACCCGGCCTAGGCCTCACGTTTCGCGCCACCGGCGTGTCCCTGGTCCTGCACCCGAGCAGCCCGCGCGTGCCCACGGTGCACGCGAACTTCCGTTACATCGAACACGGAGACACGGCCTGGTTTGGCGGTGGAACCGATCTGACGCCGTATTACCTGGTCCCGTCGGACGCGACGCACTTTCATCGCACGTTACGTGACGTGTGTGGCCGGCACGACGCCGCGTTCTACCCGCGCTTCAAGCGCTGGTGCGACGACTACTTCTTCCTGCCCCACCGGGCCGAGCCGCGCGGCGTGGGCGGGATCTTCTTCGATTACCTGGGAGCGGGGGCCGAGGCGACGGCCGGCACGAAACCCTCACCGGCGCCCACGGCGACCGAAGCTGATCCCGAGCGCTGTTTTGCGCTGGTGCGCGATCTCGGGGACACGTTCGTCGACGCGTACCTGCCGATCGTCGAACGGCGGCGCAATGACCCTTGGGGCGAGCGCGAACGCCGCTGGCAGCTGGTCCGGCGCGGACGCTATGTCGAGTTCAACCTGCTCTACGACCGCGGCACCATCTTCGGCCTGCGCACCGACGGGCGCATCGAATCGATCTTGATGTCGTTGCCGCCCGAGGTTCGCTGGGAATACGCGCACGCGCCCGATCCCGGCAGCCCGGAGGCCGAAACGCTGGCCGCGATCTGTGCCCGCGCTGACTGGGCCCGAATGGGCTAGCCGGGCTGGCCGGCGGTGCGCACGCGGGCCAGGCTGTCCACCAGGTCAACCTCTTCGAGGATGTGGATCACGAGATCCGCGTAGGCCTCGACCGGCAGCTCGAGGGCGCCGGCCAGCTGGCGCAGATAGGCGTCCTCCTCGAAGTCGTGTTCGGAATCGGAGGCGTGCACCGCGGCCACAAGCTGCAGCAGCGCGCGCTTGGTCTCGGGCGGATCCTTGGCGAAGGCGGCCGCCGTCTCGCGCAGCTTGAACTCGTCCATCGAGAAGTCGTTGATGCGGAATGACAGGTCCATCGGCAAGGTCGGCACGCCCTGCGTCTCGCGCAGCAGCCGGGTCACCGTCGCTTTTTCGATCCCCTCGAGGTGGCCGTCGGAATAGGCCGCGCCCATCAGGATGTCGGCCAGCAGGTCGATTCGGTCCTTCATCATCGGGGCAGGATCGCTCCGTTCCGATGTTAGGGCAAGGTGTTGATGTCCTTCACGGCGACGTAGGGACGGAAGCCCCGGCTGGAAGCTTCGGCCTGCGCCCATTGAGCGAGGGCGACGTCGCCAACCGACGCGTATTCGATGGTGAAGACGGGGCGGCGCGCGATCGCCTGCGCCCGGTCGATCTGGGTCAGCTTCCACGACCGCTCTTGCGGGGTGGTGGGCCGGTACGTGTGCCGCGGAAAGTCGTAGATCGCGAAGACGCTCTCGACCATGTAGCCGTCGACGAAAGGGGCGGCGTCGGTCAAGGAGTCGGTGCCGTTCGCGACCAGCAAGACCTGGGGGTAGGTTTGGCGGATGAGGCGCAGCAGGTCGCGCAGCGCCTGTCGCGAGCCGGCGAAGCGCGCCCCGTCCAGCCCCTCCAGATAGGGGGCCGTGTCCAGCGTGTCCAGCATGAATCCCTGGAAGCCGAGCCGCAAGAGGCGCGGGATCTCCTGGCCCAGCAGCAGCTCCTGCCAGCGCTTGTCACGGATGTCGACGCGGAAGTTGTCGGGCCAGTTGGGATTCGCCTCGATCAGGAACGATCTGTCGCGGATCTGCGGCCAGTAGGGCCGTTGCGGATCCGCCTCACCCAGGCTCAGATAGGCTAGGCGGATGGTCTCCTTGGGCAGGTCGCCGAGCGGGATGCGCGGATCATCGTTGAGGATGACCATCTGCGTATTGCGCGCCTGATGGCGCCAGTCGACTGATTCAAGCGCGTTGGCGTGGCCGATCAGAATCCACCATTGTCGCACGCGCGCCAGATCCGAACCGCTGGCCGCGCCCCGGGAGCGTGAGCACCCGAGCGACAGAGATAGCGCTATCACCGCCAGGACGGGAAAGCAGCCGGATCCGATACGCCCGAGGACCCCTGTCGTCACTTCGACGGTTTTTCGGCCTTTGACTTGGCGGCCGTCGCGCCCTTGTCGGGAGCCGGCATCACTTCCCAACCCAGCGCGGTCGCCACCTCGTCGGCTGAGTTGTAGGTCTTGTCGGCCAGCGTCTCTTCCACCCACTTCTTGTCATCGGGCTTGACGCCCTTGATGTGCGAGACCACGTCGGCCTTCGACGCCGGGTACTTCTGCTTGTTGATCTCGGCGCGCAGCTTGTTGTGGTCCTTCAGCTTCTGCTGCTCTTCCTTCGACAGCGTCGTCTTGTCGCTGGCGGCGGCTCCCGCCGCGGTCGCCGTCGGAGCGCTCAATGCGCCTACGCCCGGCAACGCCACCGCAACTGCCAGAGCCAATGTCCATCCCCCAAGTATGTTCCGCATAACGAGCCTCCTAGTGGTTGTGACAATCCGCGAAAGCGCCGGATGAGCTCCCTCGAATTTTTTGCAACCTAAGGCCAGCCAGGGGACTGTCAAGCTGCCGCGCCATCGGGGTCTCGCCCTACGGGCGGCTGGCCGTGAAGATGGCGCCTAGTGGTGGCCGATCGCGTCGGCCTGCACCGTCGGCCAGGTGTGTCCGGCGTCGATCTCAAGGTGCCCGTGTTTGGCCAGGTGGCGCAGGAAATCCATCGGTGTGATGATCCCGACCAGATCCCCGGCGGCGTCGACGACGACGACACGGTGAATGTGGTGAGCGATCATGATCTCGACCGCGTCGACGGCGGGATCGTCCCGGTCGACCGACAGCAGCGCCGGCGTCATGATGTCCTCGATCGCCATCATCGGATCATCAAGCGCGCCGCGTTCGGGATTGATCAAGTCGCGCTCCGAGATGACGCCGATCAGGTGGCCATGAGAATCGCGCACCGGTGCGCCGCTGATTCCGCGATGCATGAGCGCCCAGGCGGCTTCTTGAACAGACAGTGACGCCGGCAACGTCAACACGTCGCGGGTCATGACATCGCGGACCTTGAGCATGGTTGTCTCGTAACCACGGAATCTCCAATTGGTAAGCGGCGAGCCAGTTTATTTGATGCTGCGACAGCCAGTCGGCGCCAATCAGGTATGTGGCGTCCGCAGGTAACCTCACCCCAGACCGCGTTACGGGGGCGTTACTCAACCGTCCCGCGGGCCACACCCGTTCGGCATTTCTTCCGCTTGTTATTCCGTGGGCCTTCCAATTGATTGACGTTTTCGGCGGTCGCAAAGGCGTCTGCGGGCGAGGGAGCGCGGCACATGGGTTGCACCTAGGCTCTCAAGTCATGGCGCATGGTCTATTCAATCTAACTTGCACCGGCGCTCGGCTCAGCGCGTTCATCGTGGCGGGGATTCTGTATTTTGCCCTGTCTACCCAGACGCTGGCCGATACCGACGGGAAGAATGTCCAGCGCTCGCCGAACGACCCCGCCTCGCCGCCCCCGCATCACGCCCAACATGTTGATACCAAGGCAGTGGAGGGGATGCGCGCCCAGGCGAACGAGGGGCTGTTGCACGGCGAGTTCGAGGCCGCGCGCCGCGAGTTCGAGGAGATCCTGCGCATCCTCCCCGGCGATCCGGCGGCGCAGCGCGACGCCGCACGGGCGGCGCAGGCGGCCGGCAAGTTCGAATACGCCGCGGCCGCGCTGGAGCGCGCGCACCACTTCGAGGAGCACAGCCGCGATCCCGAGATCCACTATCTGCGCGGCGAGGCCCTGTTCGTTCTCAAACGCGATGAAGAGGCGCGCCGCGAGCATCGCATCGCGGAGCTGGAGATCGGAAACGATCCGCGAGAGCGCATGCCCCGATTGTGGCTGGCGCGGATCTACGCCCGGCGCGGCTACTACGTCCTGGCGCACCAGCTCTACGAAACCATGTGGCCGCCGGCGCCGAAGGTCGACACCGAGGTCGCGATCAACGAGGCCGATGCCCACCTCATGAACGAAGACTGGACCGGCGGTGTCGAGGTGTTGCGCCGTTATCTCGATCGCGATCCGAAGAGCGAGCGCGGGCGCGAGATGCTGGCGTGGGCTCTTGAGGCCAAGGGCGATCTCGACGGCGAGCTGGTGGTGCGGCAGAGCCTGGCCGAGGATGAACCGACCACAGCCAACAAACGCGACTACGGCCGCGCGCTGGAACGCGCGGCGAATTTTCGCGCCGCGCACCAGCAATATGACGGCGCGCTGCACCTGGCGGGGCGCGACGCCGATGCCGCGCTGGTGACGTCGACGGAACGGATGCTCTATCGGACGACGCCCGAGGTGGGGGGCGGGCTGCAGTATCGCCGCGATCCGCAAGCCCGATCATTGCGGGCGCAGGCGGGCGCCGCGGTTCCCTTCGGCAGCCGGCACAGCGTATCGCTGATCGCCTGGCACGACGAGTCCCACACCGCGGACAATCGCGCGCTCTTGCCTGGGGGCGGCATCGTGACCGGCGTCGGGCCGTCGGTGATGCTGGGCGCGCGCGGTGGGGCCTCGGTGCTGGTGGGAGGCGACCTGCGCTATTCGCGCGCCACGTTCGGCGAGAACGGCGTCGCCTACGACGGCAGCCAGACCTGGCGGGTTGGCGGGATGGCGGAGGTCGACGCGCCGCTGGGCAAGAATATCCAGGTCAACGTCAGGGGCGATCTGAACGAACAGTGGAGCGAGGCGCCGGTCACGATTCAAGAGGGTGGGGTGACCAGCGGCGGCACCGGCCATTTCTACCTGTTCCCGAGAGATCGCCGCCTGTTGCTGGACGCCGGCGCACAGGTGCGGCGTCTGACGCTGGCGCCGACCGACGGTGATCCGTTCCCATCGCCGGCCTTTCAGCAGCTGTATTTCATCGGCGGGGACGTCGTGCTGTGGTCGAACCCGTCGCAGCTTCTGCGCGGCGAGGCGCTGGACGAACGGATGGTGCGCCGAACATATCTCAACGACGCCGGGATCATCAGCTACCGGCACTATCAGCTCTTCACCGATGCGTTCTCGTCGGACAACCTCTCGACGGCGCGGATTGTCCTGGCGCCTCGCGCCGCGATTCACAACCTGTCGGCGATCTTTCGCACGGTGTTCGCGAAGCAGCGCGCCGGTTTCGATCTGCGCGGCGGGATGGGCTACGACACCAGCCGGCAACGGGTGCTCACGCAGGCGGGCGCGTCGCTGGTGATCGCGCCGTCGTGGGCCCATCGCCTGGTCATCTCGTACGACATGGCCCGTGAGACCGCCACTGGCCTTCAGGGAACCCTTCACACAGGTTGGCTTAGCTACCATGCAGACCTATAGACCGATCCTCATCGAGACCTCCGTCGCGACGGCGCTGAGCCTGGCGGCGGCGGCGCTGTTTGCCCCCAGCGATCTGGGGCTGACCACACTTCATCCTCACCCGGTGTGGCTGGCGGTGGTGATCGTCGCGGCCCGGTATGGCAGCCGCGGCCTCAGTGTGGGTCTCCCCGTGTCGTGGGGCGCGCTGGCCTTGGCCGCGCTGGCGATGCGCATCTCGCCGGCGGTCGTGCTGGCGCGGACAGCCTCGGGGAGCGATCTTGGCGCGTTGATCGGCGTCGTGCTGGTGGCGGCGGTGGCGTCAATCCATGAACGCCGGTACGACCTCTTGCTGACCACCGCCCGGACGCTGAAGGAGCGCTGCGCCGGCGATCGCTCCGCGGTCAAGGAGCTGCGCGAGGCCGCCGTGGTGTTGCGCGCGCGGGCCGACCGCCTCGAGACGTCGCTGGCGTTTCTGCGCGACGTCGCGGCGCGTCTGGAAGGAGCGGATCCCGCTGCGGCGGCGCAGGCCGCGCTGGAGCTGGCGCTGGCGCGAACCGGCGCGCGCGCCGGCACGGCCCAGCTGGTTCAGCGCGGGGGCTTGAAGGCGCTGGCGTCGGTCGGGACCTGGGCACCCGATGCCGCCGCGTCGGATCTGGCGCGCGATCAGACGGTGGCCACGGCATTGCGCAACCGCCGTCCGACGCGCGCTTTTGACCTCGGCGAGGTCAACGCGACCGACAGCGACCTCGCCGCCCCCATCCTGGACGCGCGGGGCAATGTTTGCGGCATCCTGGCGCTGCGTGGGGTTCCGCACGGGGGCGCCAGCGCTGTCGCGCTGCACGACTTGGCGCTAATCGCGGCCTGGTGCAAGAAGGCCCTGGCCGCCACGGCAGACCATGCCGCTGAAGCTTCCGACAGCAGAACTACGCCCACGCCGGAGCGAACCATCTCTCAGATCAACGTTTAACAACTCACCTCGAAGAACCTAGCTTGCCATGACCACCAAATTGACCCTATCGGACCCTCTGTTCCTCTCGCCGGCGGCACCAATTTCAGGGCGGGTATTTCCCGTCGCCGCGCTGGCGGTCGCCGCGCTCATCGACGGACTTGCCGTCGTGTATTTGCTCGGTCACGCAGCGACGCCATCGGTCGCCTGGCCAGCGGCTGCCATGCACCTGGCATCGGCGCTGCCCTTGCTGTTCAAGCGGACGTTAGCGCCCAGCCAGCGCTCGCTGGCGCTGGCGCTGTGCCTGGCGTTGCCGCTGGTCGGCGCGCTGGTGGCGGCGGTGGTTTTGGGCACCCGGGGACGCAGCGAGATCGCGCAGGCGGTAGCCGAGGAGGAGTCCCTGGCGCCGCTCGCCGCGGAGAACGACGACGTCTTCCGCCTGACCGAGGCGCTGTCTTGCTGCGAGGCCCTGCTCTCGGCTGACGTTGAACAGCGGCGGGCGATCCTGTCGGCGCTCAATCACCGCGGGGATGCCAACGCGATCCGGATCCTGCGCTGGGCGCTGGGCGCGTCCGACACCGACCTGGCGGTCGAGGCCGCGCTGGCCCTGGAGGACGTCAACGCCGCCTTCGAGGCGCGCCTGGCAGCGTGCCGCGAGGAGCTGGCCGCGAATCCGACCTTCGCCGCGGCGCTGGCGGTCGGTGAGACGGTCGTGCGCGGGCTAGAGACCGGGATCATCGATGCACCGCTGGTGCCGCTCCTGGCCCAGGAGTCGCGCGTCGCCTATGAACGCGCCGGCACGCTGGATCCGGCCCGCTACGACGTCGCGGCGGCCAGCCGGGCCGAGATGGAGCTGCTGCTCCTGCGCCCCGACAACGCCATCGAGTGCATCGACCACGCGTTGCCCACCGCCAGCCCCGGGATGCGCGACGAGCTCTTGGCGTTGCGACAGGAAGCGGTGCTGGCGTCGCACGCCCTGCCGTGGGAAGGGCCGTCGGCGCTGGCGACCTATCGGCCACCGCCGTTGCCGGCGCCCTACAGCGCTCGTCGGGCGGCGCTGCCGTCGGTGGGACGGGCATCCGGCGGCACCGGCGCGCGCGCCGTCGCCGAACGGACGCGCACCAGTCCCCGAATCCCTCTGTTCCCGATTCTGGGTTCGGAGGTGGCCAATGGGGACAGTTGATATCTGCCTGCTGGTGGAAGGGACCTACCCGTTCGTCGCGGGAGGCGTCTCGTCGTGGGTGCACGACATGCTGCTGGGGCAGCCGCATCTCCGCTTCGCCATCCTGAACATCGGGTCGCACCCGGCAGCGTACGGAGAGCCGCGCTACCAGCTGCCGGACAACGTCACGGGCCTACACAAGTTGTTCTGCCAGGAGGCGGCGCTGGCGCTGGACGCCGCGGCCCGCGCCGAGATGACCGCCCAGATTCGTCTGATCCGTCAGCAGGCCGACGCGCGGCCCAAACCATCGCGCACGCTGGCGGCCTTCCGTCGCATGCACCTCGAGAACGAGGTTGACGCCGAGTTGCTGGCCGACCTCAGCAGCGGCGATCTCAGCATTGCCGAGTTTCTCCACGGCCGCGCCAGCTTCGAGCTTTTGACCGAGATCGCCGAGAAGGTGGCGCCGGACGCACCGTTTCTGGATCTGTTCTGGCATTTCCGGGCCATCCACGTTCCGCTGCTGCGCATCCTCTCCAAGCCGGTGGTGGAGGCGTCCTGCTACCACGCGGTCTCGACCGGGTACGCTGGCCTGCTGGCGGCGGTCTGGAGTCATCGGTCGGGACGCCCGCTGGCCGTCACCGAACACGGAATCTACGCGCGCGAACGGGACCTGGAGCTGTCGCGCGTCGACTGGATTCGCGATCATCACCAGGGCGGCGCCGGCGCCGCCGCCTGGACCTGGGCGCCGCGCACCTCGCCCCTGCGCGGTCTGTGGTCACGATTTTTCCGCACCCTGTCGCGCGTGGCGTACCGCCAGGCCACCCGGATCGTCACGCTCAGCGACATCAACCGCCGCAAGCAGGTGGCCGACGGCGCGCCCGAGGTCAAGATCGAGATTGTTCCCAATGGGGTTGATCTCAAGGCCGAACAGATCGATGCCGACGCTCGCCAGAACGACGACACCCGCGACATCATCCCGCTGCAGACGCGCCCGCTGCGGGTCGGCTTCGTGGGGCGCGTGGTCCCGATCAAGGACGTGATCACCTTCATCAAGGCGTGCGACATCGCGCTCCCGATCATCGACCTGGACGTGCGCATCATCGGTCCCGCCGAGGAGGATCCCGAATACGCCAAGCGCTGCCGAACCCTTGTGGATCTGTTGCGGCGCACGGAACAGATCAAGTTCCTGGGCTCGCAGCCGCCGGCCCAGATCTATCCCGACCTCGACCTGGTGGTGTTGACCAGCTTCAGCGAAGGGCAGCCGCTGGTCATCCTGGAAGCCTACGCCGAGGGGCTGCCCGTGATCGCCAGCGACGTGGGCGCCTGCCGCGAGATGATCGAAGGGCGCCTGGCCGAGGACCGCGCATTCGGTCCCAGCGGCATCGTCACGCGCGTCGCCGCTCCCAAGGAGACGGCCGCGGCGATGGTCCTCATGGCGAAGGACAGCCGCATGCGCCGCCGCATGGGGATGGCCGGGCGAAAGCGCGTGACCACCTTCTATCAACGCCGCGAGATGCTGGCCAAGTACCGCGCCCTGTACGACGCCATGGTGTCGCCATAGCTGGCATCGGCTGGAAGCTGCAGCGGATGATCGACCGCGGATCGCTGGCGGGGACCATCGGCGCGTACCTGACGGGGATCGTGGTCACGTCCGCCCCCTGGCTACTGACGACCGCCGTCTTGATGAGCTTGCGCATCGTCGCCCGCCAGCACGCCACCGCCGATTTCGCGGTCATCGAACGCATGTTGACCACCATCTACGCGCTGACGGTGGTGCTGTCGGCGCCGATTCACGTCGTGGTGTCGCGATACACGGCGGATCGCATGTACGACCAGCGCCTGGATCTGATCGGCGCCCCCCTGCGTCGCGCGCTGGCCTTGACGGTCGGCGGCTTCGCCGTGGTGGGCCTCGTGCTGATGGTGGTGCTGCGGGTGTCGCTGGGCCTGGGCATCGCCGGAACCATGTTGACGGTCATCGTCGGCGCGCAGTGGCTGATGCTGTCCGTCGGCGGGGGCATGAGCTCACCGCTGGTGGTGCTGCGCGCGTTCGGCTTTGGCGCGCCCCTGAGCCTGTTCGGGGCGCTGGTCATGGACCGCTGGTTCGGGCTGGGGGCAGTCGGGTACCTGTACGGTTTTGCCGCCGGTCAGTTGCTGACCCTGGTGATCCTGCTGCACAGCGTGGCGCGTGCCATACCCGGCGAGGTCGACGAGAGCGCCCGCCTCTGGCCGGCCTTCAAGGAGTACCGGCTGCTGGCGTTTTCGGCGCTGGCCTATTACATGGCAATCTGGAGCGACAAGCTGGTGGTCTACCTCGTCGTCGGCGCCGAGGCGGCGGCGCTGTACGCGGCGGTGGCGGCGCTGGGATGGTTCTCGGTGATTCCGGCCTTCGGGTGGATCTACGTCCAGATCGAGACCACGTTCTACCAGCGCTTTCGCACCTTCTACGCCGCCCTGGAAGGGGGCGCCCCGCTGCGGCAGCTCGAGGCCAATGCCCGGGTCGTCGCCCAGGAGGCGTCGCGGATCCTGCGCGGCGCCGCGCTGGTGCAGGCGGTGGTGACCGGCATCGCCCTCGGCGGCGCGCCCTATCTGATGCGCCTGGCGGGACTGTCGGAGGTCGCGGTGCTGCCGTTCCGCATGGCGGTGGTCGGCGCCGCCATGCAGGTGATCACGCTGCTGGAGATCTTGCTTCTCTATTACTTCGATCTCCGGCGCGACGCGCTGGTCATCTCGGTCACGCTGTTCGTGACCGAAACGGCGCTGACGCTGGTCTGCTGGGCGCTGGGTCTGCAGCCAGCGCTGGGCTACGCGTTCGCCTGCGGGCTGACCTGCACCTGGGGCGCCGTCCTGGTCCAGCGACGCCTGGGGACGTTGCTGGTCGACACCTTTCAGTCGCAGCCGTTCGGCGCCGGGATTTGACGGCGCGCTGGCCGATTCGTCAGTGCAGGGCGGCCGACAGCAAGACGGCCTGGGGTGCGCTGGCCTCGGGCGTGTCGACGGAGATCAGCAGCTTGTCGGGCAGCGCCGGATCGAACAGCGCCATGCCCAGGCTGGCCGCCGACAGGTCAGCGCTGTCACCGACCGCCCCAGACGACGACGAGATAAGCATACCCAGCGACGTGGGCGGGCGATCGCCGCGCACGGTCCACAGGCGCAGCCCCTCCGGTGGCTCGGTCTTCTTCGCGCGCGCGACCACGATCGCCCGTCGCTCGGCGACGTTGAGCATGATGCTGGCGCCGCTGCCGTCTCGACCGCCGGCAAACGCCGACAGCCGCGTTCCCGGCGCGACCATCAAGGATATGGCCTGGGTGCCGCTATCCGATAACAGCCCGCGGCTGCCCTGGCCGGCGGCGGCCATCCGCTTGGGATCGGCCGGCACATTGTAGAGGTGGAACCCCAAGACTGCGGCGGCGACGAACCATCCCGCCAGCTCCCGCCAGGGACGCGCCCCGGTCGCGGGTCTGTTCATGGGCGTCCCCGAGTCACCGGCGGCGATCCGGGTTTCGATCGCGGGCCACAGGTCGGCCGACGGCGGCCGCGCGGGCACCGTGACGGCCAGCTTGGCCGAAATATCGCGCGCCTCGGTCGCCGCTTCCAGGCACCCGCGATGCGTGGGCTCGCCGAGGTGCGCGGTGCAGGCCGCGTGCTCCGCCTCATCCACGATGCCCAGGGTGTACGCCGCCGCCAGCTCAAGGAATTCTTCACATGTCATTTTGTTCGGTCCCATTTAGTTAGTTTCACGCTATTCGTCAGCAACGGTTTTCAGCAACGCGGCCAGCTTGGACATGGCCAGCTTGACCCTCATCTTGACTGTCCCGAGAGGGCTGCCGGTCCGGGTGGCAATCTCGCTCTGGCTCAACCCCTCGAAATACGCCAGCTCGATGGTCTGGCGCTGCTCGGCCGGTAATTCGGCCAGGGCCTCCGCCACACGCACCTCGTCTCGCCGTCTTTCGGCGTGATCGCTCGGGACCAGCTGTGGCTGCGGCAGCCCTTCGCGCGACGCCCCTTCGACGGCACGAGCGGCCGTCCCCGATGAACGCATGCGGTCGATGGCCCGGCTCCTGGCGATGGTCACCACCCACGCGACGGCGCCGCCCTTGCGGGTGTCGAACTGAGCGGCGCGCCGCCACAGCTCGAGGAAGGTCTCCTGAACCACATCCTCGGCCTCGGTCTGATCGCGCAGCACGCGAACCGCGATGGCCATCGCGCGCGGGGCGTGTTCTTCGTAGAGCGTGCGTAAAGCCGCCATCTCGCCGCGCGCCACGCGGTCGAGAAGGTCCCGGTCGCGTGCGCGGTCAGCGGCGCTGACACCCGGACGCGCCAGGAAGCCGGCGAATAGCCAGGTCAAATCGCCGGCAGTATGACGTGACGCCCAAGGTCCCGCAACTCCGGGGAAT
>DASRQT010000333.1:0-4729 GCA_035696485.1 Polyangia bacterium
TGGCCTATGTCGAGCTAACGGCGGGCGTGTCATCGCCGGCTTTTGGCCTGGCCCGAGGCCCCTCGTCGCTCGTCGCGACGATCGTGGCCACGATCCGCGCGCTCAACCACCTGCGCGCGCTCATGCCCGGGGCCCTAGGCCGCAGGGGCGGCGTGCCAGTGGCGAGCGCCAGCTGAGCCGCTCAGCCAGTGCGCGGAAACCTGGTCGTTTGGTCGCAAAGAGCGTCGATGTCGCGACATAGCCATGTCCGTCTCACACCGAGGGCTCACGCCTGCTGGTTTCAGTCCCGCGATGTTTCCACGCCATTTCCACGGTCTTACCCGTGATCCGCAAGCCTGCCCTTCTCGCCGGTCCCGAGATCGCTTTCTCCGCTCAAAGTTTTCGTGGAAACGCGCAGTCATCGACCTTGGGTAACGCCGGACCCGACGGGCCAGCCCTGGCTCGCGGCCAGCGTGCCGATCGAAGCGAGGTCGCGCTCGGCAGCGGTGGGGGCAGCCGTAGGCGCCGCCGACAGCGGGCACGGCGCGCCGAACGGACCGACGGGCACGGCGAATGACGGCACGCGGGTGCGGGGCGGCGCGCTGAAGTTCAGGGCATCGGCCAGGTTGTTCGCGGTCGCGTCGCGGACGCTCAGGGGCTCCAGACTCCATCGCCACTCGATGAGACGCAGCACAGAGGTATGATCGAGCTCCACGTGGGAGACGACTCCGGCCGGGGCCCACGGCGCGACGACCAGCGCGGCCGTGCGAAACCCGAGCCGCCCGTCGGTGTCGCCAGCCGCCGCCGATGCGGGCGGAATCGGCGCTGTGGGCGGCGGCACGTGATCGAAGAAGCCGCCCCACTCGTCGTAGTTGATGACGAGAACCGTGTGCGCGAACGCCGGACTGCGCGTCACGGCCGTGTAGATGAGGTTCAGGAAGGCCTCGCCGTTGCGGATGTCGGCATGAGGGTGATCGTCGCCCGACGTGCCGCTGCTTTCGTCGATAAACCGCGGATCGATGAAGGCCACCTGCGGCAGGTTGCCCGCCAGCGCGTCGGCGAAAAAAGCCGCCAGCGGTCGGCCGATGGACAGGTACTTCGTCCCCCACAGTGCGAGGAACGGGACGTCGCTGTAGTAATAGCGGCCCTCGAGCTGGTGGGACGCGAGGCGATCCCAGATCGTGGGTAGCGTGCTGATGTCCAGCGTGTTCGTCAGGCGGTCGGTCTGAGCGGCGTGCTGGTAGATGCGGTTAGGATAGGTCTCGGCCATCGTGGCGGCGAAGTAGCGATCCAGCGCCGTCCACTGCGGCGCCGCCTGCCCCAGGAACGCAAGGTCGTGCTTGCGGTAAAAGCCGATGGAGTAGTCGTCGTTCGTGCCGGCGCGCAGCCAGCCATCACACTTGCCGCCGTCGTACTCGACGCGGCCGCCCTGGTAAGAGTGGTCGGGATCGGCATGCGCGCATCCCTGATAGTCGGGTGCAAGCGAATGCGTCTTGTGGAGGTTGCCCGTCTGATCGGGATATCTGAGCCCCGCCTGTCGACCGTCCGCGCCGTCGACCCAGCCGAGAAGGTGATCGAAGGAGCGGTTCTCCATCATGACCACCACAACGTGCTCGATTCCCGAAGCGGCTGGATCGATCGCGGGATCGCCGGCGAGCGCCCCCGCCCGCCGCTCCGGAGCCGAACCGTCACAGCTCGCGACGAGCATCGTCGAGACTACGAAGACAAATGTCAGCTTGAAGTTCATGCCCTCGAATCTGTGTCCTGGCACGCACTAGGCCAGCCCGGGGCATCCATAAAATTCCATATCACTGCAACCCGCAGAACCTCAACTGGCTAGACAGGCAGGTGGCGGGTCGATACCACCCCGGCTGGGGGTTGTGGTCGGACATCGGGGGCGGGTTCTGAGCCTCACCAGGTCAGCGCGATTGCCAAGCCGGTGCTCCCAGAGCCGAATATGGGCACCGCCGCGATGTGATGAGAGCGATTGAGCCTGCGGTCCAAGAGCCACGCCTGTCTCGGCGCTGTCAGCGCCGACACCACACCGACGGCGGTGCCGACGCTGAATGAGATCCAGGCGTTCTGCCAGGCGTGGCGCCCGTGGCCGAGGTAGAGCAGGCCAGCGGAGTTGAGCAACAGGCCACCAAAGACGCCGGTGAGCACTGCGCGGCGCTCGCGCTGCGCGGCCTCGACCAGCGACGGGTACCGGGCCTTGCCGGACGTGGAAGGGCTGTCGTGGCACAACCCCTCCCCGTCGATGTGAAGCGGCGCCACGAGCTTGTCGATCGCGCCGGCCGTGGCCTTGATGGCGGTGACATACAGCGCCGCCCGGGAATCACTGTCGAGCCACTCACGAGGAGCGAACGTGGCGTAGCCGGCGCCCCCGACCGCTGCGACAGAGAAGACGATGGCCCAGGTCGCGTTCCACGTTTCGGCGCGAATGGAGTCTGCGCAGACCGCGTCGTCGATGGCGCGCTCGTCGGCGCCGCGCTCGCCAGGCGGCGCCGCCATCGCGGCGCCCGCACCCGCCGCCAGGATAGTCACGAAGGTGGCGAGCCGAAATAGCGCGCGCAGCGTCAGCTCCGGCGTCCAGTCGGGCGCACTACGCGCGCCGCGGTGACCGAGAACCGGACCGTACGGCCTCAAGTTGGGCGGCGATGGCGGCGCCAAAAAGAATCGCAACGGCCGAGAAGAAGGTCCAGATCTGAAGCGCCACGACGCCCGCGAGCGGGCCGTACACCTCACCGAACGAAGAGCTGGCCCGGACGACAACGCTGAAAGCGACCGTCACCAGGGTCCACCCCGCCACGCCTATCACCCCGCCGAACACCAGCCACGACCATTGCGGTTGCTGGCGGCGCGGCGCCCAGCAGAGGATTCCGCCGTACGCCGCGGCGGCGAGTCCCAGCGCGACCGGCCACCGAATCACCTGCCATGTGAAATGCCTGCCATGGCTGGCGACTCCCGAGAGGTGGTGACCCAAGGTCAGAATGGCACCCGCACCAACGAAGGCCGTCAGCACCAGGACGGCCAGGAAGAGGGCCCGGGTGTACTTGTGGAGGAACGTTCCATCCTTCTCGATGCCGTAGAGGCGGTTGATCCCGCGGGTGAGCTGCGCGGTCGCGGTCGTGACGGTCACGATGGTCCCGCCGAGTCCGAACACCAGCGGCAGCCAGCGGTGCTCGAAGCCCAATTTCTGCGCCTGCGCAAAGGTCCTGGCGAGAAGACTCCCCGCCGGTCCTGGTACGGCATGTCCGATTGCGCCCAGGATCGTGCGGCTCAAGCCCACCTCTCCGCACGCGACCGCGAGACCCACGAGCGCGATCAGTCCCTGGACGAAGATGAGGGACATTGCGAACGCAAGTGAGCGCGCGTGACTGAACCCGTCGGCAGCGCGAAGGCGGACGAAGGCGTCACGCACCAGCTTGATTCCGCCCGTAGCCCTCAGTGTCGTCCAGGCATCATCGCCAGTGAGGTGCCGGGTCTGCCGTACACAACTGGCGGTGCTCATCGATGGTCGGCTGACCGATGGCCATTTTCGGTGCCTGGCTCTGGCGGCAGCAAGGGAGCCTCTTCCTTCTCCATCGGTTGTGGACGTCGCGAAACGGGGCGCCGAGAAAGCGGCGCCTTCTTCGGCGGCGAACGCTTGGCCACCACGGACACCGGCACGCACACGGTGATGGCCCCCTTCTCGACGCGAACCTTGAGCCGCTTGCTGGAAGGGCGCGCCCCTCCGTCGAGCTCGAATGGAACCTTGCGGTCTAGCTGGACGACGATCTTCTTCCCTTTGGTGGTCTGGACGAAGGGCGACCGGTCGACGCGGCCCACTGCCACGCGCGAAAAGACACGAAGCCATTGCCAGGTGCTGTCGGCGGTCACCACGCCTACTTCCATCATGCCGTCGGTGGGAGAGGCGCCGGGGAAGACTTCAACGCCAGCCGCCAGGGTGCCGACGTTGCCGAGCAGAACGGAGCTGGCCTTGCCCTTGAACCACACCGTGCCGTCGACAAGAATCTTCATCCGAGCGCGCTTGGCCGCCATGGCTTTGACGGCGCTGCGAACGTAGGCCAGCCGACCGACCCGCTCCTTCTGAGCGCTATCTACGTCGCGCATCACCAGCGCGTCGAAGCCGGTTCCCGCCATGACCGCGAAACGCTCTCCGTTCATCACGCCGACGTCGAGCGGCCGACGAGTCCCGTGCAAACCGACCCGCACCGCCTTGGCGATGTCCCTGGGAATGCCAAGGTTGCTGGCCAGTAGGTTGGCCGTTCCGGCGGGAAGGATCGCAACGGCAACATCCGATCCGGCTAGCTGGTCGATACACCTTTGGACCATGCCGTCGCCACCCCATACGAACACTAGCTTGGCGCCCTTCTTGACGGCGCGGCGTACCGCCTTTTTTGCCTTTCTGCTCTTGGGGACCTCGCACCAGATGGGTTTTCGATGACCGGCGGCGGCCAGCACCTTGCGCAACTCTGCCAACCCGCCCCCGAACGTCTTGCCGGCGTGGGCCACGACCGCCACCTGAATCGCGGATTTCAAGCTCTTTCGCCGTTTCGCTGATCGTCTCGCCGCCAAGATCAGGACCTCCGGCTGACCAACGTAGGGACGGATACTCGAGTGGACAAGACAACGCCGCCGATCCCGGTGTCAGATCGCTCCGGGTCGCAGGTGCCGGAAACCGGCATGACGCATTATAGCGGTTAGGACGGCGCACAAAATCAAGCGGCCACGAACATCGTTTCTAAAT
>DASRQT010000334.1:0-2510 GCA_035696485.1 Polyangia bacterium
TCAGATAGCTGGGTCCCGGCAAGTTGACGCCCTTGCCTTGAATGGGCTCGACGAAAAACGCCGCCACGTCGCCACCGGCCAGGGCTGCTTCCAGGGCGCCCAGATCATTGAAGGGAACCCGCACGGCATCGGCCAGCAACGGCCCGAAGCCTTCGCGAAACCCGGCGTCGCCGTTCAGCGACAGCGCGCCCATGGTCAGCCCGTGAAAAGCGTGGTCGCAGAAGATCAGCTTGGACCGACGGGTGGCCGCTCGAGCCAACTTGATGGCCGCCTCGACCGCCTCGGTTCCCGAATTACAAAAGAAGATCTTCTCCTGACCGGGCATGTGCGACAGCAACCGCTCGGCCAGAAGGCCCGACAGCAGCGAGGCGTCCATCTGCACCAGGTTTGGAAGGTCGGCCTGCAGGACGTCGATCATCGCCTTCTTCACCGTGGGATGATTGCGTCCCAGCGCGAACACGCCGAAGCCCGACAGCAGATCCAGATAACGGGTCCCCGTCTTGTCGAAAAGATAGGGACCTTCGGCGCGCGTGTAGTGACGGTCGAAGCCGATCGTCTTCAACACCCGCACCATCTGCGCGTTCAGATACTTGTCGTGCAGCGAAAAACTCTCACCTGCCCGTTCGGCAAGCTCTTTGCCGATGTCGAAGGTCGACGTCGCCGCCGACATCGACTTCATCAGGGTGACTCCGGAAAAAGCACGCCGCCGGTTTCCACGGCGTGCATCACCTGGGCCGCTATCGTCGTCACCTGCAATCGCGTCAGCTTGGCGCCCAGTCCCTTGTCGCGCAGCAGGCGCAGCGTTCCGATGGCCAGCCGCGAATTGAGGGCGTTGAACGCCACCAGCCCACGCTCGCCCCCCGCCGAGCGCAGCAGATCCGTGTACTCGGCGGCGCTGCGGAGGTCGGCGCGCGCCAGCATGAACACCTCGGCCAGCGTCGCCTGCTGCGGCAGATAAACGCGACCCTCGCTGGCATCGGGGCGGGCGTCCTTGAGGATGTTCACCAGCTGCAGCCCTTCACCGAAGGCCACCGCTCGCTCACGCAAACCAGCCGCCGCATTCATCAACGCGGGACTTTGCAACAGGAACAGCTCGGTCAGCATCTCGCCGACGATGCCGGCCACCGTATAGCAATAGTCGCGCAGATCCTGCAGCGTCTGCAGTTGCAGCATGTCATGGTCGCCCGCCCGCGCCACCACCTCCGCCATTCCGCGGGCGCTGCGCCCCAGGTGCAGCCGCAACTGCTCGCGCGCCCCCGGGCGCAGCCCGCGGCTCCACTCCAGCACGCGCGGCGTGGCGGCCAGAAGCTCCAGATAGCCCGGGTGCTCCAGCGGCGGATCGCTCAACCACTGCGCCGTCAACCCTTGCGCGTCTTGCAGATCGCCGCCGTCGATCAACCGCACGAACTGTCCCAGCGCATCCGCCCGGCGACCGCCGTTCCACCGGGTCGCGTCTTCGAAGGTATCGATGATCCGGAACAGCAGATACGCGACGGCCACCTCTGTGCGCAGCGGATCGGGCAACAGCGGAATGGTCAGGGCGAACGTGCGGCTGGTCTTTTGCAGCAGCGGCTCAAGCCCCGACCGGCGATTCTGCGACTGGTTTTCCGACGACGATGATGCGCTCGACTCCATCACACCTCCCCGGTCGCAGGCGCCGACGCCGCCGGGTGCCCGCCGGCGCTGTTCGCGCCCGCCACCAGGTCCGGTCCAGCGCCGCCAGGCGCAACATCGACGGCGGCCATCGCGCTCACGGTGATTTCCACCGCACGCGCCAGCGACTCGGCGCAGGCACGCACGCGTTGTCGCAACAGCAGCAGCGGAAACAGCGCCCCCGGATTTCCGATCAGGCTGACCACCACGCGCCCTCGCTGAACCGCGCCGCCGTCGTCGCGGCTGCGATTCAACAGCGGGGGCAGCGCCTCGTCCGCCGTATCGCTGACCGCGCGCAACACCACCCAAGGCACGCCCGCGTTTTCTGCGACAGCAGCGAACGCGGCCGACTCCAGATCGACCACGGCCGCTGTCGACGACGACGTTGCGCCGGCGCTGGCCGTCGCCACACCCAGCAGGCGTCGCTTTTCAGCGATGGTGTCGGCGATCTGCACTGCGGTAACAGCCACCCCGCGCCGCGCCCCAGAATTCTTCGCTGCCGCCTCGACCAGGCCCGCGTCGGCGCGATAGACGACCAGGAGACCGTTCGCCGCCGCCGCGACCACCCGTTCGCACACCACCAGGGCCGCCTGCCCCAGCATCGGGTGCAGCCCGCCTGCCACGCCAGCGACGATCACCCGCCGCACAGGCAACGCCGCCAGCAGCGCGGTCAGCCCCTGGCGCGCGTTGCGCTCGCCATCACCGGTGACCGCGACCGCGATCGCCGCCGACCGCAACCGCCCGATGGTGACGCCAACCTCGACATGGGCGTCGACGCTCCGCACCACCACGTGCCGCGCCCCCTCGATCCGTGACAACAGCGCCGTCACTTCCTCCTTCATCGCCGCACGTGGTGG
>DASRQT010000335.1:0-2423 GCA_035696485.1 Polyangia bacterium
AGGACGTAGGCCATGGGCGCATTCGTCGCCGGGCCGCCGCAAGCGTCGCCGTCGCGAACACAGACATTGCTGGCCGCGCAGCAGGTGAACCCGGTGCCGCACGGGCAAGGACGGTCGACCAGCGACAGCGGAGGTGCACATCCGCCCGCGATGACAGTCGCCAACAGCAGCAGGGGGCGAATCGCTGATTTAACCATCAGTGCCTCGGCGGAAACCCGAGCGTCCCCCCGGTCCCTCGATACCCCGGTAGTTCCAACATTGGCAACACCGGAGAGGCATCCGCCACAATAACGCCCGACAGCAATTATCCTAACACGCCCCATCTGACGTACTGCGAAAAAGTGGGCCTGAATCTTTGCCAATCAATTGACGACGCCAGGCCGCGCCCGTACCCATAACCCCTCGCTATTACCCTCAAAAGGCGTTCGGACGCTGGCTACTTCTTGCCCTTGCGTACGGCGGCCAGCCAGGTTTCGATCTTTGTCGTGCGCTTGTCGAGCTCCGCTTTCTGTCCGGCCAGCGGCGCCGGGTCACCGCCGAGCGCTGCGGTCAGCGCGGCGGGATAGTCGGTGCCGAGGGCATTCAGCATCACATCGTAGTCGGTCGTGACGTTCGAGTTACCGCCCTTGGGATCGATGACCTGCAGTTTTTTTCCGGTGCCGACGATCGATTTTTCCAGGCTGGCGCGCGTCTTCTCGACCGCGGCGGCGGCTTGCGCCTTGTCCTTGGCGCCTCCGACTTTCTTTTCCAGCGCGTCGTATTGAGCGCGCGTCTTCTTGATGAAGGTGAACACCTGCGTGTGCAGCGGCAACTTCGACTTGTCGTACTTGAGGAGACGCGTCTCCTCGGCGGCCGCCAGCTCGCCGGCCAGCCTTTGCTCGGCTGCCTTCCGCTTCGCGATCCGTTCGACCAGGCTCAGGCCGTCCGGGTTCGCCACCATCTTCGGCCTGGGCGGGCCGGCGTCGGCGGCCGCACCACCGGGCGCGCCGCCATCGCGAACCGGTGGTAGCACGGCGGCTGCGGGCGCCGGCGCCGCCGGGCTGGGCGAGGGTGGCGCCGGTTTGCTGTCGCATGCAAAGCCGGCAACGGCGAGGGCCAGCGCCAGCGCGATGCCCATTCCTGCTACTGGACCGTGGCTATCTGGCATGACGTCCTCCGCCCGACGGGGTCGAAGGCGGCAGTATTGACAACCCGCCCCGGCGAAGCAACCGTGGTCCCATGCCTCTTACCGGCGACAGAGCGCGGGCCGTCACCCAGCGGCTGGCCGGCCTGGGCATCCGCGAACAGGATCTCGACGAGCACTTCGTGCACGCGGGAGGCAAGGGCGGACAGAACGTCAACAAGGTCGCCACCTGCGTCGTGCTGGTGCACCGCCCGACGGGAACCGCGGTCAAGTGCCAGCGCGAGCGCACGCAAGGTGCGAACCGCCTGATCGCGCGCCGGCTGCTGGCCGACAAGATCGAGACGCAGCGCCTCGGGCGCCAGAGCGCGCAGGCCCAGGCCGCTGAAAAAGTGCGGCGCCAGAAGCGCCGCCGGTCGCGGCGCTCCAAGCAGAAGATGCTGGCCAACAAACACGCGCAGTCGGAGAAGAAGGCGATGCGCAGCGCCGTGCGCAATCACGACTGACGGTGGTGCCGGTAATGACGCCCGTCGCCGCCCCCCAGAGCGTGGCGCTCTACGACGCCCTCGCGCCGCTCTACGACGCCTGGCAGAGCGCCGGCGGCGCCGCGCCGTTTTCCGAGCTGGTCTTCGCCAAGCTTGCACCCGCCCTGCAGCGCTGGGGCCGCGCTGCGGTCGGCGGGCTGCCCGGAATTCCCGGCGTGACGTCCTTCGCCGATCTCGGATGCGGCACCGGAGAGCTGCTGCTGTCCCTGCGCGCCCTTCATCCCACCTGGCGCCTGACGGGAGTCGACGCCAGCGCCCAGATGCTGGCCGTCGCGCGCCGCAAGCAGGCGCCGGCGGCCTCCGACATCGCCTGGGTCCAGGCGGAGCTGACGGCGACGCTGCCTCCGCCGCCACTCGACGCTGTGGGGGCCTTTTACGACACCATCAATCACCTGCCGGATGCCGACGCGCTGGAACGAATGTTGACGGCTTGCGCGGAAGCCCTACGACCGGGCGGCCTCCTCATCTTCGATGTGACCAACGCCATCGGGTTCAGCACATGGTGGCGCGGACGCAATCACTGGAAGGCGGCGGGCTGGCAGATCTCGGTCGAAACCCGCTTCCAGGCTGACCGCGGCGAAGGCCACGCCGACGTGACCATCGAGCGCGACGGCAACACGCCGGTCTCGGCCCATCTGATCGAACGCTGCTTTCCCGATCGCGACATCCGCCACGCGCTGTCACGGGCCGGCTTTATCGTTGAAGTCCAGGAACCCTGGAGCCCGTTCCAGATTGACGCACCAGGCAAGACGTGGTGG
>DASRQT010000336.1:0-2265 GCA_035696485.1 Polyangia bacterium
AGTTTTTGGCCATCGATCATCAAGACGTCCATGACGAGGTGGATCCCGATCTGGTGCTGCTGGCCAAGGCGCTGTCGGGGGGATTCGTCCCGGTGGGCGCGGTGGCGGGCAAGAAATGGATCTTTGACCGCACGTTCAACCGCATGGACCGGGCGGTGGTGCACGGGTCGACCTTCGGCAAAAACAACCTGGCCATGGCCGCCGGGCTGGCCACGCTGGCCGTGCTGGAAGGGGAGGGTCTCATCGAAAACGCCGCCCGGCGCGGCGACAGCTTGCTGCGGCGGCTAGGCGCGCTGGTGGAAAAATACGAGCTCTTGAAGGAAGTGCGTGGGCGCGGGCTGATGGTGGCCCTGGAGTTCGGCCCGCCGCGATCTTTCGCGCTGCGCGCGGCGTGGGCGCTGCTGGAAAAAGCCACCAAGGGGCTTTTCTGCCAGATGGTGACCATCCCGCTGTATTCGCGGCACCGCATCCTGTCCCAGGTGGCCGGCCACGACATGTACGTGATCAAGCTGCTGCCGCCGCTGTGTTTGTCCCAGGCCGACGAGGACTGGATCGTGGGCGCGTTCGACGACGTGATCGCCGACTGTCACAAGGTGCCGAGCTCTGTGTGGGATCTGGCGACGACACTGGCGGGCAACACGGTCAAGAGCAAGGCCGGCGAGTAAGGCGCCGGCGCGCGGTCGGGGTGACGTGGGCCTGCGTTTAGGTCCGGCTGGCGTCGCGGCGCTGTTCGTCGTCGTTGGCGCTGTTGTCGTCAGCCCGAACGGCGGGCGCGGCGCGCGCGCCGGGACCTGCCTGGCGCCCGCCGGCACGGACGCCCGTCTGCAAGCCGTCGACGGACGGGCGCGCCTGGCGTGGATCGATCAGCGGCTGTCGGCGGTGGCGGCACAAGGTCGACTGTGGACCTGGGGGTGGGCCATCGGCATCGGTGCGGCGGGCGTGGCCAGCCTGGTCCCGGTTCCCTTCGTCAGCGCCGGGGATCGCGTCGACTGGTATGCGGGCGCCGCCAGTGCGGCCATCGGTGTGGTGCCGTTCTTGTTGTCGCCGCTGTCGGTGACGCATGACGGGCCCAAGCTGCACGCCGCCGTGATGGCTGCGGCTCCGCTGGACGATGACGGGCGCGTCTGCACGTTGCTGGCAGACGCCGAATGGATGCTGGCGGCCGATGCCGCGAATCAACGCTGGCAGCAGGGCTGGTGGATCCACGCCGGGAACATCGCCTTCAACACCGGCGTGATGTTGTTCCTGGGCCTCGGCTATCATCACTGGACGTCGGGGATCATTAATGGCGTCGCGGGCGCCGCCGTCGGCGAAACCATCATCTTCACCCAGCCCACCGGCAGCATCGACGATCTGGCGGCCTACCAGCGCGGCGAGCTGGGCGGTGGAGCTGCGCGCGCCTCGGACTCGTCGCCGGCTTGGAGGCTGGTCTACCGCGCGATGTTCTAGCTACACGGCGGTGCAGAAAGCGACGCTACCGCGGCGGTTCTGCTGGAGGTAGCGCCCTGGCGCCGGGTCCGGATTAGCGTGTATCGGCGCTCGGCGATGCGAAAGAGATCGACGGCGATGTCGGATGTGATCAATGGATGAACCATAGCGACGGAGGTCGAGATGGTTCGCCGGAACCTTCAACAAGGTTTATCTGGAGGCGATAAATCGCGACGTGGACATCCTCTTCATGATCGATATTTCGCAATCCATGGACAAGCTCTAGACGAAATTGGCAATGAACTTTCCGACCTTCATGAATGGCTTCAAAGGAATCCCGGGTGGGCTACCGAATGTGCACGTTGGCATCGTGACTTCGGGCCTGGGCGCGGCCCGCGAAACCGGTGTGCAAGGGTGCCGACCAGGTGGCGATGGAGGTGCGTTTCAAACCGCCCCCGCCCCCCTTGCCTGGGCAAAGCTTCATTCATGACCATCTGAACCAAAAAACATGACCAATGTTTCTCGCGCCCCGGGACTATCCAGAATGGGACTACCGCTGGTGTTCGCGAGGAGGATTCCTGTGAAGCGTCATTTACGAGTCCGCTGGCGCTACGTGCGCTGGGCCATCATTGCTGCCGGCCTGCCCCTACTTTGGGCGTGCAACTCCCGGACCCTGGTGGCGCCGGATCCCCGGCCCTCCCGAACCTTCAACAAGGTTTATCAGGAGACGATAAATCGCGACGTGGACATCCTCTTCATGATCGATAACTCGCAATCCATGGACAAGCTCCAGACGAAATTGGCAACGAACTTTCCGACCTTCATGAATGGCCTCAA
>DASRQT010000337.1:0-3127 GCA_035696485.1 Polyangia bacterium
GCAGCAGTTGTTAGCCTGATCGTCATCGCGATGGCCGTGTCGGCGGATCGCGTCGCGGCCCAGGACTCCGGCCGCCAGGGCCAGAAGCTGGTCGGCAGGATCCACGACGCCAACCGCGCCGCCAAGAAGCGGCAGGAGCTGTCGCTGGCCGAGGACGTCGACCAGGCGCACGTGCGCTATGTCAAGGCGAAGAAGCAGATCGAGGATACGACCGGGATCGAGTTCTCGATGGAGTCGTCCGTCATGAGCCAATGGGGGACACCCAACGGCGGATATGGCGCCGTCCAGGCGATGTTCACGCCGGCCGTGAACTGGGAGGCGTTCTCCCTCGCCGGGCTCGGCGCAGGATCCTTCCAGTTCCACTTCATGACGGCGCAGTATCTGTCGGGTGCGACGGGCGAGAGCCTCGGCGGCAATATCGACATCATCAGCCCGATCAACAACCAGCCGACGGCCAACCAGCAATTCGTGCAGCTCACCTACACGCACAGCTTCCCGGGCGACTGGCTGGCGATCTCGCTCGGTCAATTCGCGTTCTCCAACTTCGACGGGAATGCCTACGCCAATGACCAGCAGGTGAATTTCATCGGCTATTCCCTGACCCAGAACGGCAGCCAGAACTACTCGCAGGCGGGCCTCGGTGCCTATGCGCAGGTCAACCCGACCAAAGAAATCACCCTGGCCACCGGATTCCAGGACGCCAATGATTTCAGCGGCAGCTACATCCAGTTCCCGACCCTGGGCCGGGGCCAGTATGCGTGGTTCGGCTACGGCGCCTGGTCGCCGACCGTCGGTGGCTGGGGGCAGGGTAACTTTTCGCTGCTCTACTACAATCAGCCGGGCGTGCCGCTGCAGCCCCTCGCCAGCCAGGGGCTGTCGTTCAGCGCCTCCCAGCCGATCGGCGACAAATGGGGGCTGTTCCTGCGCGCCAACACGGCCTGGCAATCGAGCTTCGCGATCCAGTCGTCGATCGCGGGCGGCGCCATTCTCAACGATCCGCTGAAGCGCAACCCGCGCGATCAGATCGGGCTCGGCATGGTCTGGAACGCGACGAACATGTCGCTCTACTCCGGTACGTTCGCGCGTCCGAGCGAGACGATGATGGAAGTCTATTGGGCGTGGTCAGCGCACAATACTTTGCTGATCACGCCGAACATCCAGCTCTATCTCGAGCCCGCCCTGATGCCTTCGGACAACCTCGCGGCGGTATTCACGATCCGGGTCACCCAATTGTTCTGATGGAGAGCGTCCGATGCTTCACTTGGACCGGGCCGTGTGCCGGCTGCGCGCGGTCCACAAGCACTGACCGTACGGTCCGGCTTTCGGCGAAGGGGCTGACGACAGGTGGGATGGCCGAATGGCCTTCGCGAGCCATGGGTTGACGCGGCAAGGCGCGTCCGCTACCCCCTCGCACCCCCCAAGGTCCCCGAAAAGTGCCCGATTCCGCCGTTGTTCCCGTTTCCGACGCCCGTCTGGCCGGCCATCCCGCCGGCCTGCGGCGGACCTTTGCGATCATCTCCCATCCCGACGCCGGCAAGACGACGCTGACCGAGAAGCTGCTGCTGTTCGGCGGCGCGATCCATGTCGCGGGCGCGGTCAAGGCGCGTGGCGACGCCCGGCGCGCGCGCTCGGACTGGATGAAGATCGAGCAGCAGCGCGGTATCTCGGTTACCACCTCGGTCATGCATTTCGAGTATGGCGGCGCGGTGTTCAATCTTCTCGACACGCCGGGCCACGAAGATTTCAGCGAGGACACCTATCGCACGCTCACCGCGGTCGATTCGGCGGTGATGGTGATTGACGCCGCCAAGGGCATCGAGGCGCGCACGCGCAAGCTGTTCGAGATCTGCCGCCTGCGCGACGTGCCGATCGTGACCTTCATCAACAAGATGGACCGCGAGAGCCGCGACCCGATCGAGCTTCTGGACGAGATCGCCTCCACCCTGGCGCTCGATGTCACGCCCATGACCTGGCCTGCCGGCTCCGGCCAGAGCTTCAAGGGCACCTACGATCTCGCGCGCAATCGCATGCTGGTGTTCGATTCGTCGGATCGCACGCGCATCGGCGAGGTCATCGAGAATTACACCATCTCCGATCCCACGCTGGCCGAGGAGGTCGAGCTGGTGCGCGGCGCCTATCCCGGCTTCGACATGGAGTCCTACCGCGCCGGCCATCTGACCCCGGTGTTCTTCGGCAGCGCCTACAACAATTTCGGCGTGCGCGAGCTTTTGGACGCCCTGGCCGCCTGGGCGCCGCCGCCGCGCCCGCAGCCGGCCGAGCCGCGGCCGATCGAACCCACCGAACCCAAGGTCGCGGGCTTCGTTTTCAAGGTCCAGGCCAACATGGATCCCAACCACCGCGACCGCGTCGCCTTCCTGCGCCTGTGCAGCGGCAAGTTCCGCCGCGGCATGAAGCTCACGCAAATGGGCACCGGCAAGGTCCTGTCGGTCAACTCGCCCATCCTGTTCTTCGCCCGCGAGCGCGAGATCGTCGACGAGGCGTGGCCGGGCGACATCATCGGTATCCCGAACCATGGCGTGCTGCGGGTCGGCGACACCCTGACCGAGGGCGAGACGGTCAAGATCACCGGCATCCCCAACTTCGCGCCGGAAATCCTGCGCCGCGTGCGGCTGGAAGATCCGATGAAGTCCAAGCAGCTCAAGCGCGCCCTGGAGGATCTCGCCGAGGAGGGCGTCACCCAGGTGTTCCGTCGCGTGATCGGCGGCGATCACATCGTGGGCGTGGTGGGCGAGCTGCAGCTCGACGTGCTGAAAACCCGGGTCGAGGCGGAGTACCAGGTCAAGATCGACCTCGAGCCGGCGCCTTTCGAAACGGCGCGCTGGATCTCGGCCGACAGCAAGGCCGACCTCGAGGCCTTCATGGCCGCCAATCGCGGCGGCATGGCGGCGGACCGCGACGGCGCCGCGGTGTTTCTGGCCAAGAGCAACTGGGAGCTCGGCTACGTCACCGACAAATTCCCCAACCTCAAATTCGCCAAGACCCGCGAACGGCACGACGTGAACGCCTGACCCGTGGCCGCGTGACGGGCGTCACGCGCCGGTGCTCCCGCTTCGGATATGGTGTCCGTCGCCGTGAAGGGGGCGATCATGGGTCAGGCAGCAGGGAC
>DASRQT010000338.1:0-4624 GCA_035696485.1 Polyangia bacterium
CATTCGCTCGCGCATAGTGGGGCAGCAGCACCGAGTTGATGTACGGCGCATGGCTGTTGCCGTAGATCGCCGCCGCGGATTCGTTCTCCATGGAGATGACGAAGACGTAGTTGATGTGACCGCCGTCGGGCGTTCCGCCGCCCGGTGGCACGGTCTCGCCGGTACCAGCGTCGGTTGAAGGCAGGCCAGCGTCGGTCGCCGGGGCACCGGTGTCGGCCGCCGGGGCACCGGTGTCGGCCGCCGGGGCGCCAGCGTCGGTCGCCGGGGCGCCAGCGTCGGTCGCCGGGGGACCGGTGTCGGCCGGGGTACCCCCGCAGGCGCCGACAGCGGTTGTGTACTTGTGGGTCAAAACCGGCGTGGCCGTGTCGTCGACATCGAAGAGCAGGTCGGCGGCCTCCGTGCAGGGGTCAGTCTCGCCGAGATCGGCGCGCGCGATTGTCCAGGCAGCGGCCATATCGGAATTCGTGTAGTCCACAACTTTGACCAATTTCCACGACCAATCGCGACCGCTGCCGTTGTAGCGATAGAGGCGACGATTTTCGACCAGAAGGTCAGCCCCGATCCCGGCCCGGACGAATCCGGTGTCCGGTGATTGATCGGTATCGATATACACACGGAAGAACCGGTGAGGACCGCTGACCGACATGGCGTACGAGACCGTGATGTCGTCGTTGCTCGCCACGGTCGAGGTTATGAATTCCACAGCCACCGGCGCGCTGATGTCATCCGCGGCCAAATTCTCCTGTGATGTTTTCGCGCATGCCGACGCCACTATCCCGAGCAGCGTAAGCACAAGCAGACCACCGTTGAGCTTCCTGGTCGCGACGTCTTTCATTTGTCTGAGCTACGGAACCCGACACCGGGACGGACGTGGGGCGTGGACGACATTTGTGTGCCTTCCAGGCGCACATCTGACACGCGGAGCCTCGTTGCTGATTGCGGCGGCGGCCGGATTCGGCGGAGCTGCCGCCAGCGCCCAAGCTCGTGCTAAGGTCGGCTTCGTCAGGCTCGCCTCAACATGGACGACCAATCCTGCGCCGGGATCATCGCTGGCCTGCGGCCGGGGCGGCGGCCACAGGGCATCGCGGCGGTGTTGCTGCCGTTCGACGACGGCGGCGCGCCCGACTACGCGGGGCTGGCGCGGCAACTCGAGGGCATCGTCGCCGCTGGCCTGCGGCCGGCGGTGAACATGGACACGGGGTACGTGCAGCGCCTGTCACCGACGCAACGGACGGAGGTGCTGGCGATCACCCGTGAGACCCTGGCGGGAGGGCAGGCGAACGGGCGCTCGTCCTTCGTCGCCGGGGCCTTCGTCGGTGACGGATCGGAATCATCCCAAGCGGGATCGCTGGAAGACAGGTACCGCCGCGAGATGGACGCTATCGAGGGGGCAGGCGGCACGCCGATCCTGTTCCCGTGTCCCGATCTGCGCGCGCTCGGCGAGGCGGCGGTGGTGGCGCTGTTCGCGCGCGTCACGGCGGGCAGCCGCCCGGTCCTGCTGTTCGAGCTGGGCGAGATGTTCGTGCCGTACGGGCGCATCTACGGCCTCGACACCTTCGCCGCGCTGCTGGAGTTGCCGGCGGTGAGCGGGCTCAAGCATTCGTCTTTGAACCGGCAGGCCGAGTGGGCGCGGCTGGCGCTGCGTGATCGGCGGCGGCCTGACTTCCGGATCTACACCGGCAACGATCTCGCCATCGACATGGTCATGTATGGCAGCGACTACCTGCTCGGGTTGGCGGCGTTTCACCCCGAGGCGTTCGCGGCCCGCGATCGTCGCTGGGAGACCGGCGATCCACGCGTCCATGGCCTCAATGATCTCCTGCAGTACCTGGGCGCGTTCGCGTTCCGGCCGCCCGTGCCCGCCTACCGGCACGACGCCGCGCTGTTTCTGAAGCTGCGCGGGATCATCGCATGTGACGGACCACCGCCGGGGGCGCCGGCGCGACCCGGCAGTGATCGTGCTGTGCTGGCCGATATCCTGGAACGCATCGAGGCGGAGCTCGGCACCTCATGACGGCCGGCGCGCGGGCGCGGCCGATTGGCGCGCTGAAGACGCTGGCGGCGTTTCGGGCGCACGTGCAGGGGTTGGGCGTCACGTTGCCCGTGGACGACGTGGTCGAGACCGGACCCGCCGCGCCGCTGGGCCAGCCGTACCGCCTGCGTGCCGGCGCCACCATCGGCAATCGATTGTGCATCCACCCGATGGAGGGATGGGACGGCACAACCGACGGTCACCCCAGCGACCTCACCCGCCGGCGCTGGCGCCGCTTTGGCGAGAGCGGGGCCAAGTTGATCTGGGGAGGCGAGGCGGTGGCGGTGCGCCCCGACGGCCGCGCCAACCCGAACCAGCTGATGATCGATCGACAAACGCTGCCCAGCCTGCGCAGCCTGCGCGAGGATCTTGTCACCGCGCACCGCGATCGTCACGGCAGCACCGACGATCTTCTGGTCGGGTTGCAGCTCACGCACTCGGGGCGCTACGCGCGTCCGCAGCGCGACCGCCCCGAACCGCTGCTCATTCACCGGCACCCGATCCTGGACGCGCGCCTGGCGCCGGGCGTCGCGGCGGCCGTGGTGGACGACGACGGCCTGCGCGCGCTGGCCGCGCTGTTCATCGACGCGGCCGTCATGGCGGCGGACGCCGGGTTCGCGTTCGTCGACGTCAAGCACTGCCACGGCTACCTGGCGCACGAGCTCCTGGGTGCGCACACGCGGCCGGGCGCGTTCGGCGGCACCCTCGTGAACCGCACGCGCTTCCTGTGCCTGGTGGTCGAAGGGATTCGCCGCCGCGTGCCCGGCCTGGGGATCGCGGTTCGGGTCAGCGCCTTCGACACCGTCCCCTTTCGCCGCGGTGAGGACGGCCGTGGCGTCCCGGAGGGCAGCCCGTTGCCCTATCGCTGGGGGTTTGGCGTCAACGCCGACGCGCCGACCGAGCCGGATCTCGCCGAACCGATCGCCTTCCTCAAGCTGCTGGACAGCCTGGGCATCGAGCTCTGCAACATCACCGCCGGGAGTCCCTACTACAACCCGCACCTGCAGCGGCCGGCGCTGTACCCGCCCTCCGACGGCTACCGGCCGCCCAACGATCCCTTGCGCTTCGTCGCCCAGCACCTGGCTGTGACGGCCGCGCTCAAGCAGGCGGTCCCGTCACTGTTTGTCGTCGGCACGGGCTACAGCTACCTGCAAGAGTTCCTTCCCAACGTCGCACAACATGCGGTGCGCAGCGGCGCCGTCGACGCCGTCGGCATCGGGCGTCTCGCGCTGTCCTATTCTGACTTTCCCGCCGATGTGCTGGCCGGCCGCACGCTGGACCGCCACCGCCTGTGCCGCACGTTCAGCGACTGCACCACCGGCCCGCGCAACGGCCTGGTCTCCGGCTGCTACCCGCTGGACGCTTTTTACCATGAACGCCCCGAGGCGGCGCAGGTCCTGGCGCTGCGCCCGCGCGCCAATCAAGACCGCTGAAGGTGCCAGTCACGCCATGCCCAGCAGGGCGTACACGCGCCGCGTGTAGACCCCGAACTGTTCGCGGGTCTTGACGTCCAGGGTGCGCGGGCGCGGCAGCGCGATCTCGAAGTTGTCGGCCATGCGCGCCGGTCCGGCGGTCAGCACCACCACGCGCGTGCCCAGGAACACCGCCTCCGACACGCCGTGGGTGACGAAGATGATGGTCTTGCCGGCCTGATCCCAGATGCGCAGCAGCTCGAGGTTCATCTTCTCGCGCGTGAGCGCGTCCAGGGCGCCGAACGGTTCGTCCATCAGCACCAGCTTCGGGTCATGGACCAGCGCCCGCGCGATGGCCGCCCGCTGCTGCATGCCGCCCGACAGCTCGTAGGGGTACTTGTTCTCGCAGCCGGCCAGGCCGACCAGTGCCAGCAGGTCACGCGCTCGATCGCGGCTGGCGGCGGCCGGTAGGCCCAGGATCTCGGCGGGCAACAGCACGTTGTCCAGGATCCGCCGCCATTTCAGCAGCACCGGCGCCTGAAACACCATGCCGACGTCGCGCGCCGGATCGAACCCGTGCGTTCCCGAGCCGATCGTCACCTGCCCGGCGTCCGGCGCGTGCAGGCCGGCCAGGATCTTGAGCAGTGTGGTCTTGCCGCAGCCGGAAGGTCCGACCAGCGACACCAGCTCGCCCGGCATCACGTCGAAGCTGGCGTCGGAGATCGCCAGATGCTCCTGCGGCCCGCGGCGGTAAGTCTTGCGCACGCCGGCCAGGCGGATGAACGGCTCAACCAACGCGCGCGTCCTGCGGGACCAGCCAGCGCTCGAGCCCCAGCACCAGCGCGTACAGCGCCACCCCGATAAGGGAGATCAGGATCACCGCCATGAACATGGCCGGCGTGTCCAGCGTGACCTGCACCTGCAGCATCAGATAACCGAGGCCGCGATCCGATCCGAGAAACTCGCCCACGATCGCTCCCGCCACCGCCAGCACCACCGCCACCTTCATCCCGGAGAACAGATGCGGCAGCGCGCCCGGCAGCTGGATCTTGGTGAACAGCTGCCAGCGCGAGCCGCGCAGCGCGCGAACAAGATCCAGCAGCTCGGGTTCGATCTCGCGCAGCCCGCGCGCCGTGGTCAGCATGATCGGGAACACGCAGATGGAGAACGCGATCAGGGT
>DASRQT010000339.1:0-17490 GCA_035696485.1 Polyangia bacterium
CCGAAGACCACCAGCGTGGTCGAACCGTGCGACACGCCGCTGTCCAGGACCGCCTGCGAAGCCGTGGCCGGATGCGCGTGGAACACGTCGAAAAACAAGCCGATCCGGGTCTGGCACGAATCGGGATCGAACGATCTCGGCGCCGGCGGCCAGCCATCCGGCTACCGCAACTTCGACCTGGCCAACCAGCGGATGGCGGCGGCGTTCAAGGCCAGGGGTTATCACTTCCACTATGACCACGCGGCGGGCGCCGGTCACGTCGACCAGGGACCACTGCGCCAGACCCTGCCGGCGGGATTGACCTGGCTGTGGCGTGGTTATCGCCCCGCGATGCAGTAACTGATAGCGTGCGCCAAGGCGCCGCGGCGCCGATCATGCGAATCCTTTACGGCGTCGTCGGAGAAGGCATGGGACACGCGATGCGGTCGCGCGTGGTGCTGGATCACCTCACCGCGAACCACGACGTGCAGGTGGTGGTCTCGGGCCGCGCCTACGACTACCTGCAAGCGCGCGCGGCCGAGGCGGTGGCCCGTTCCGGGCGCGGCCCACAGGTGAAAAAGATCTGGGGGTACAGCGTCGTCTACGAGGACAACGAGGTGGACACCTTCAAGACGCTGCTTGCGAACGTCAAGGGCGCCGTGACGGGGTGGCCCGAAAACGTACGCGCCTACTTCGAGGTGGCGGACCGTTTTTCACCGGACGTCGTGATCTCGGACTTCGAAAGCTGGAGCTACCTGTTCGCCAAGAACCGGCGCATCCCGGTCATCTCGCTGGACAACATTCAGATGTTGAACCGGTGCACCCACGCCCCCGGGATCACGGAAGGCCATGAGAACGACTTTCGCCTGGCCAAGGCGGTCGTCAAACCAAAGGTGGCCGGCGCGTTTCGCTATCTGATCACAACGTTTTTCTATCCGCCGGTGCGCAAACCACGCACCACGCTGCATCCGCCCATCCTTCGCCCCGAAATTCTGGCGGCCACGCCGGGCGAAGGCGAGCACCTGCTGGTCTACCAGACCTCGACGTCCAACGCCGCGCTACCCGAGATCCTGTCGCGCTGCGGAAGAGAATGCCGGATCTACGGCCTGCGGCGCGATCTGACCGGCGACATGGTCGAAGGAAATCTTCGCTACCGCCCGTTCAGCGAAGCCGGATTCATCGACGACCTCCGCACCGCGCGCGGCGTGATCGCCAGCGGCGGATTCACGTTGATGGGCGAAGCCGTGTACCTGCGGCGCCCCATGCTGGCGATTCCCGTGCGCAAACAGTTCGAACAGATCTTGAACGCCCGTTACCTGGAAGCGCAAGGCTACGGCCTGGCGGCGGAGGACCTGACCGCCCCGCGCCTCGCCGAATTTTTGCAGCGCCTGCCCGACTTCACAAAAGCGCTGTCGAGCTACCGGCAGGATGGCAACAACGAGATCCTTGCCACGCTGGACGAGGTGCTGGTCGAGGCGGCGCGCGCCGCGCGCGGCCCCGACGAGATCGGCGAGGCGTAACCGGCACCGCCGCCCGCCCCTGATCCCGCCGCAGTCGCGTTGACAGTTTTCTGGGCGCCACCCACGCCCCCAACATTTCCGGCCGACCCCGCCAGAACCGTACCGGAGCCCCCAAATACCGACAATACGCGACTGCGGCGGATCCCTAAACGCCGCCATTCCCAAATTAGATCGGCAACCGTCCAGGTTTGATCGGTGGCCCTTGATTATTCGTTCCGGGCATTAAGACGCCGCTGGACGGCCAAGCAGGCATCCAGGAATGTGGAATGCGAAAAAACAATCGCAGAATTTCAAGGTTCGCCCAATTACGGCTTCACCCAATAGACATGACGCGTTCGGCCAGCGTGAGCTACGGCTTGTAAAGACGGTCCACCACCTTTTTCCATTGTTCGAAGAGGTCGGCGTGACCGGCGGCGTTAGGGTGAATAAGGTCAGCCATCCAACCCACCGCCCCTGCCATGTAATGCGGGCATGTCATGACCATGTAGTGATGACCGTGTCCCAGGAAGGGCGTGTACTGATCGGTAATTGTGGCGCCCTTCTTCTGCGCGACGTCCTGGAGCGCCGTGTTGAATGAGCTCAGTAACTCGCTCTTCTTCGCGCTGAGGTTGTACGGCGGGGCCGTGCACTCGTCGAACGGGGTGTACTGGGTGTTCATCACCATCGTGACGCCGTCGGGGAACTTGGCCTTGTCGTTGAAGGTGGCGAAGATCTGATCCCACGCTGCCAGGACGTTCGGCAGATCGGCGGCCAGTCCCGACGTCGCGGCGGTGTCCGAGCTGAAGATGTACTTCGCCAGATCGTTGCCGCCGACGAAGATGACGACCAGGGCGTGGCCGGCGCCGGTCTTCACGGTCGGCATCTGCTTGCTGGAAACATCCGCGGTCACCGCTCCACCAACCGCGCCGTTTTCGTACACGAGATTTGGCGCGTAGTTGGCCTTCACGTACTCGAAGAGCTTGTTGATCGAGCAGTCGGTGCCGGTCTTGCCGCCGACGTTGGAACAGGCTGTGATGCTGTCGCCAAGAATAATCATGCGGGCCGGCTTGGGCGTTCCTCCGGCCGGCCCGCCGGCCTGGCCTCCGGTGCCGGGGACACCTGCCATTCCGCCCTGCCCGCCGCCGGAGCCGGCGACGCCGGTGTTCCCACCCGATCCTGCCGGCGCACCACCTGAACCGCCGCTGTCCAAACCGCCCGCGTCTCGGTTCCCGGTTGCCCCGCCACTGCCCGAGGGCTTGCCGGCGTCACCGCCCGCAAACGGATCCCCGTCCTTGCCGGAACAGCCAGCGCCCGGCATCGCAGCCGCAAGCGCGGACACAGCCAAAGCAACTGACAGGAGCGACGTATTGAGCAGTCGTATTTTCATGCGAGCCTCCCTCAGAACAGCAACGTTGCCGAGATGTTCACTAGCCTCACGCTGGCGCGCGTGACCCCGTAGTAAAAGCTGGGAGCCGGTTTGTTCAGGATCGTTCGGTCGCTGCCGGGAGTGACCGTGCCGGTCGCGGGATCGACGCGGTCACCGGGCGCGATATTTCTGTCGCGGAGAAACAGGGCGACGGCACCGAGGTCGAACCTGAGCTGCCTGCCGCCGACGGGAAATGTGTAGGAGCCGCCCGTGGCGACGCCCAGCTTGTCCGAGTCCGGTGTGACCAGATCGAAATGGCGGTCGTCGATCGGGCTCTGATCGTAAAACAGCCCTGCCCGCAGTTGCAGCGGCCGGCTTGCCAGGGGGACGACATTGGCGCCGATGCGAACGCTGAGCGTGTCGCGCCAGCGATTGTTCATGACCACGTCGTACAGCGTCGCGCCCGGCGTCAGCAGCAGCGCGGGCTCTTTCTCGAAATCGATCGTCAAGTTCTGTAGCGTCGACCATCGTTGCCAGTTCACGTCCATCGCCAGGTGGACCCGGCTCGATGGGCGAACCAGCATCCCCATTCGAACCACCATCGGCAGCGGCATGCTGATGAGGACATCGTCGGTCCTGGATCCAGCCGGCAGCGTCGCACCGCCGTTGGGATCGACGATCTCCATGATGGCCGGATTGGTCACGACGGCGCTACCGCGAAGGTCAATTGTCGTCGGCGCCATCACGCTCATTCCGACCGTGAACGGATCGTCGTTTCCGCCCCACTGGACGCCGACGGTGGCTCCGAGGCTGGCGTGGTCGCTGGCGGTGATGCGCGTCTGTCCCTCGACGCCCGGATCCGGGTTGGGATTCGCCTCCGGATCGCCGGTCACGAACTGCAGCGCGTTGGCCTGACGCAAGCGCAGGTCGGCGTAGATGTAACTGATGGCCGCGCCGACCGACAGCCGCGGTGTGACCCGATAGGCGATGGCCGGGCCCGCATAGATCGTGCGCATCGCGATCTCGGTGACGGCGAAACGTTGGGCGCCCGTGGCCGGGAACTCCAGCGTGGCGCCGAAAGGGACGTAGACGGCGAATCCGATCGACAGGCGGGGGTTGCGGGTCTGGAATGTCGCCCCGATGAAGGGCACGCCGGCCATGCGATTGGCGTTCGAAACGCCGGCAAATCGAACCGTGTCACCGCTGACAGGATCTTGAACCGGGCGGCGAAAATAGCTGATGTCGGGCAGAACCATGAGTCCGCCAACCTCGACCTGGGAGCCGGCGACGCCGACCAGCCCCGCCGGATTGTGAAAGATCGTCGACGGGTCCGATGAATCGGCGGTCATCGCGCTGGCGAGACCCGTGCCGCGACCGCCGATCTCCGGCACGTAGAACCCGCCCGCGACCGCAGTCTGCCCAGGACCAACAACGGCGACCGCGAACGCGGCCGCCAGGCACCGGAAAAAAGTCGTTTTCATGCCAGTCCTACGCGGCTCGCCGGACCGCCGCGGGACTAAAAGACCACGCTTCTTGAACTTCAGTCAATAGCGCTGGCGCCTGGCACGCCGCCGCGCGCTACGAGGGCGTGACCGACACCACCGTCGTGTAGATGAACTGGCCGGCGAACGGTTGCGTCACCCCGGGAACACCGGGGCAGGTGAAGTTGTGGTTCATGATCTTGGCCGTGTAAACCTCGAGGTTGGTCCCCCCATCGGTGACGTAGGTGATCGCGCTGCCGCCTTTGACGTCGATGGTCGCCGAATAGTCGATCTTCATCAGATCGTCCTTCAGATCCCGGTTGTTCAGGAAATACGAATGGGCCGGGTTCGCCACCCTGATCTCATACTTGGGGTAGGTAGGGTTGTCGCCCGAGGTCAGCGCCGTGCCGTCGACGCACATATAGGCGCCCTGCATCGACGAACAGCCCATGTACGGTCGCATTTCGACCGGCCCACAGAAGTGCAACGTGACCTTGTAGGTCAGGTTGGGATCGCCGCCGAAGGTCAGCGTCGTGGTCTTCTGGCGCATGGCGTCCGGGATGCTGCAACTACCGCCGGTGGTCGTGGTCGGGCAGGCCACCGAAAACAGGAACCCATTCAGCACCGCCGCCGGACCCGCGGCGTCACCGCCACCGCTGTCGGTCGCCACCGCGTCAGGGGCGACGTCGGTCGGCGCGCTGCCGTCGGTGGCTGCGCCGCCCGTGCCGCCGGAACCTCCCGCTGTGCCGCCCGTGCCGCCCGTGCCGGACCCGCCGGAGCCCGTCACCGTGCCGCCCGAACCAGCGACGCCGCTGCCGCCGGTTCCCGCTCCCGCGCTGCCGCCGGAACCATTGCCGGCGACGCCGCCTGAACCGGAGCCGGCGTCAGGTGTGGCGGGCGACGAGCTGCAAGCTGCCACCAACACGCAGATCAAAAGGACCGGCAATCGCAGCCGCATGAACGAGGGAGGGGATTTCATCATCGGCGGAGCTTAGCCGCGCCGTCACGCCGGAGGAAGCTCGGACCTCAGCTGTCACGATGCCGCTGGTCAGCCGGGCGACCACCGCCGCGGAGCACACAAAAAAAGGCCGGCGCGAATCGCTCGCGCCGGCCCCGTGCTGTCTTTCGATTGCCTGCCTTGGTCGCCCACTACTGCGTGGAGCTGGTCTCCCGCTTTCCATCGGTGGTCTGGCTATCGACCTTGGCCGTCCGCACCACTGATTTCACGCCCTCGAGGCGGGCCATGCTCTCTTTGGCCTTGTCGCTGTCCATCTCGGCCGCCTTCCCGTAGGCCTCGCGCGCCTCCTCCAGACGATCCAGCTGCTCGTAGGCCATCCCGAGGTTGTTCCACATGTAGCCCTCGACCGGCTTCAGCTCGACCGCCTGCTGCAGCTCCTCGACCGCCTCGTCGTACTGCTTGCTGTAGATCAGGGCGAGGCCCGCGTTGTTGTGCGCGTACGAGTTCTCGGGGTTGAGCTCGATGGCTTTTTCGAACGACTCCAGCGCCTCCTTGCGCCGTCCCATCTGAAGTTGAACACGACCGAGCGTGTTCCAGGCCCCGGAGCGATTGGGCGTCCTGGCCACAGCCAGCTTGGCCTGCTTGAGCGCCTTGCTGTCCTCACCGTCGGCCAGCAGCTTGCGCGCCGCCGCCAGCGGATCGGACGGCAGGACGTCCTCGTCGACCTTGTCCACGACGATCGTGTCCTTCTTGGTTTCGGGGGGCGGCGTGACCACCGGCAGCGGCGCTGGCACGGGCGCCGGTTTGGGCGGTTCCACCGCAGCAACGGTGGGCCGCGGCGCCGACGTCTTCGACGCGATGTCATCGCAGGCGGCCAGGCCGGCGACGAGCATGATGGTGGCCAGAACTCCTCGGCCGGCTAGCTGACTGACTCCTCGGGTGACTGTTTGGATCTTGGCTGAATTGCACATTGGAACGTCTCCTTTCGCGGAGACGAGATTGCAGCCGGCGTGCCACCTGCGATCGCCGTGTTCCCAGCGGGTTTTGCCAGGTTTTCGCGGCCGCGCCGGCTGCGCGGCCTCTGCCAAATACAAATCGTAGAATTGGTCAATAGACCGCGCTGTCGACCTCGACGACGATCCGCGTTCGCGGCGGCGTGCCGGCGTCCCCCGCCTTTCTTGACAGACCGGGCGAGAGGTCGGCGCGGCTCCAGACCTTGCGCAGCGATTCCAGGAAGGCCTCGGCCTCACCGGCGGCTGCAAAATCGAGGTCGATGATCACGTACCTCGGGTCGTCGACGGGTCGGAACACGCGGTAGCGGCGCACGCCCGCCTTCTGTCTGCCGACAGGGTCACGCTCGAACGCCGCCCTCCAGGTCTCGAAGTCGCGGATCGGGTGTTCAATCATCAAAGTGGGCATCAAGGCCTCCTTGGTCAGGGTCTGTGTGGCCAGAAGATGCACCTTGCGAAAACGCGCGACAAGTCGAACAATTGCAACCGATGATTGCATTCATGCAAGCTGGCCTCGAGGCCGAGGCGCGCTGGGAGGACGTGCGCCTGTTTCTGGCACTTCACCGCGCGCGCACCCTGGCCGGCGCCGCCACCGCGGTCGGCCTCGACCCCTCGACGCTGAGCCGGCGCCTCGGCGCGCTGGAGGAAGCGCTGGGGACGCGCCTCTTCGATCGCACGCGCGAGGGACTGGTGCCGACCCAGGGCGCCGAGCTGTTGCTGCCGGCGGCCGAGGAGATGGCGGCGGCGCACGCGCGTTTCTCGCGCGACGCCTCGGGATTCGAGCGGGTGGCCGCGGGGATCGTGCGGCTCAGCGTTCCGCCGGGACTGGCCGAATCGTTCGTCGCTCCCGCGCTGGTACGCCTTGCCAGCAGGCACCCCGGTATTCACCTCGAGGTCGACACCTCGGTCCGGTTCGTCGATCTCACCCGGCGCGAGGCCGATCTCGCCATACGGACGCAGCGCCCGCAAACTGGTGATCTCGTCAGCGTGAAGCTGGGCGAGCGCCAGTGGAGGCCTATGGTCGCCGCGAATCACTCGAAGCGTCGCCGTCCCGTCAAGGATTGGGGCGACGTTTCCTGGATCGGATGGGGCGACGACTTGCAAAGCTTTCCGCCGGCGCGGTGGCTGACACGGCACGTCCCCGCCCGGGCGATGGTTCTGCGAACCAGTCACTTCACCATGCACGTCGCCGCTGTCGAGGCCGGGCTGGGCGCCGCGCTGCTGCCGCCCGCCTACGCGCGCGTCGCCCGACTGAAGCCGCTCCGTCACGCACGCGCCCTCGCGACCTCCGTGGCCGAGTTGCCCAGCAACGAGACCTGGCTGGTCGGCCACCGCGCACTACGCGGGGTGCCGCGGGTGGCGGCGGTGTGGGCGCTCCTGGTCGAAGAGTTCGCCAGGTTCGAGCCCCGCGGCTCCTGAACCTCGACCGAGATCCTTGCGGGGGCTAAGACGCACGAACTGCGCGCCAGCAGGCAGTAGCTGTGCCCTCGCACGCGATTCGGGGTGATCGCGGAGAGCGCCGCGGCAACTGCGGCAAATAACAGTCGAGGAATCTCGAGACGTGGGTCTAATATCTGCGCGTCGTGCCTCAAAAATTGCGATTTGTTGCGAGGAATACTGCCAGGAATACTGGTGGAACGGTCGCTCTCGTGCTGGCGGCTGCCGTCGGCCTCCTGGCGGGGTGCAGTAGTTCCACGCCCCCCGGAGGCGCGAGTGGAGCCGGCGGGAAAGCGGGCAGTGGCGGCCAGCAGAGTGGCGGTGCGGGCGGAAACGCAAGCGGCACCGGTGGCAGCAGTGGCAGCGGTGGATCGGCCGGCAGCGGTGGCGGCACCGGCGGGTCCGCGGGGACGGGAGGCACCACGCCCGACAGCGGCGCCATGGACACACGCGTTGACTTGGGTGGTGGCGACGGCGACGCCGCGGGCATGGGCGGGCTGGTTCTCCCGATTGTTCGCGGCGATAGTCACGTGCTGGAGTTTGGCCCGCTGGTGTTCGAGGTGAAGGGCGCCATCGGCGCGCGCATCACCAGCCTCAAGCTTGAAGGCGATGAGCTGCTCACGGGTCCCGTGGCGAACCCACGTTTCTACGGCTCGACGTTGTGGACCAGCCCGGCCGACGATTGGGTCGTGGGCATGTTCGATCCGCCGTCCATCGTCGATCGAGATCCATACATGATGACGGTCAGCGCCGACGGCGCGATCACCGCGACCAACGCCCCGTTCACGGTGAAGGGCAAGCGCTTCACGGTCACGAAGGTGTTCCGCGCCGACGTCGCGAACCAGGCGATCATCATCGACTACAAGCTCACCAACAACGGCACCACGGCGCCGTTCTCCCTTTCGCACTGGGAGGTGACCCGCGTCTTCCCGGACGGTCTCACCTTCTTCCCGACCGGAACCGCCTCCAAGATCGACTTCCTGCCGCAGCCGGTGCAGCTGAAAACGGCCATGGGCTACACCTGGTGGGACAACAAGACGCACCTTCCGATGAAGGGTGAATCGAAGGCGGGCGTGGAGGCCACCGGCGGCTTCATCGCGCACGTCGCCCCCAAACCCAATGGCGACATCCTCTTCATCAAGTCCTTCAAGGACGTCCCCGCGGCAATGGCACCGCCCGGCCACTACGAGATCGAGCTGTTCTGCAACGACGCCCACAGCTACGTCGAGCTCGAGGACCACAGCGCGTACATCCCGATCGCGGTCGGGCAGACCTATACCCAGACCGTGAAATGGTACGTGCGTCGTCTGCCCGCGGGAGACCACACGCTTGGCAGCGCCACCCTGATCGCGGCCGCCAAGGGCGTGCTCGGGCTATAAGGGAAAACTTCTGGCGGGGCGGGCCTGTCGGCCCGACCATGGCATAAGGAGTGATGCCCCCCGAAGGTCCGAATACGGTCGCCGGTCCGAATACGGTCGTCCCGTCGATCAAGCCGAAGCGGGACATCGGCTGGATCTCGTCCAGCTATTTCGGTGAAGGACTGCCGTGGAGCTTTCTCCACCAGATGGCGACCGAGTTCCTGACCGCGATCGGGGCGTCGAAGACGCAGATCTCCGCCACGTCGCTGCTGCATCTGGCGGTCACGTTCAAGTTCGCCTGGAGCCCGGTGGTGGATCTGTTCGGGCGCAAGCGGACCTGGGTCATCTTGACGCAGCTCTTGCTGGGCCTGGGGATGTTCGCGGTCGCGGCCGTGTCACCCGGCAGAAACCTGACCGTCTTCTGGGCTGTCCTGGGCGCGCTGGCGGTCGTTCACGCGACCCACGACATCGCCTGCGACGGTTTCTATCTGCAGGCGCTGAACAAGACGGCGCAGGCGCTGTTCTCGGGCGTCCGCATCGCCGCGTTCCGGGGCGCGATGATCGTCGGCTCGTCCGCGCTGGTGTACCTGGCCGGCCGCACCGACTGGCTGTGGGGGTTCGGAGCCGCAGGGGTTCTCATGATCGTGGTGGCCGGGATCAACGCCGCCCTGATGCCGCATCCGCCCGAGCGGCCCGACGGCTATGTGGCCCCGACCGGCAGCAAGAGCGCCGCGTTCTGGAGCGCGTACCGGACGTTCTTCGCGCAACCGCAGGCGGTGTTGGTGCTGTCGTTCATGCTCTTCTACAAGCTGGGCGACATCATGATGTTCGCCATGTCGAAGCCGCTGCTACGCGACATCGGCATCGACACCAGCCACCGCGGCATCCTGAACGGGATCGGCACCGCCGCCACCATCGTGGGATCGATCTCGGGCGGCGCGCTGATCTCCCGGCTGGGGCTGGCGCGTTGCCTGGTCCCGATGACGTTCATTCAGAACCTGGCCATCCCTCTGTACATCGGCATGGCGATCGTCCGGCCGGGCTTTGCCGGCGTCATCGTGGTCATTGCCCTGGAGCAACTCGCGGCCGGCATTGGAGCCGCCGCGCATGTCGTGTTCCTGATGCAGCGATGCCGGGCGGCGTTCTCGGCGTCTCACTACGCGTTTGCGACCGCGGTGGTCGCGCTGGCCAGCACGCTGTCAGGGACCATCTCGGGACCGCTCAACGAAGCCGTCGGGCACACCACCTTCTTCACCATCGCCTTCATCGCCAGCTGGCCCAGCCTGGTGCTGGTATTCTTGGTGCCGAAGACGCCTCTCGAACCCGCGCAGCCATGATCTTGATCGGCCAATACGACTCCCCGTTCGTCCGGCGCGTCGCCATCACGCTGCGCCTTTACGATCTCCCCTACCAGCATCGCCCGTGGTCGGTGTGGGGCGACGCCGACCGGATCGCCCGCCACAATCCCCTGCGGCGCGTGCCCACACTGCTGCTGGAGGACGGCACGGTTCTGGTCGAGACCTTCGCCATCATCGACGCCCTCGACGAGCTGGTGCCACCGGTGCGGGCGCTGCTTCCGCGCAGTGGACCGGTTCGCCGCGACGGGCTGCGCATCGCCGCGCTGTCGGCGGGAGTCGCGGACAAGGCGGCGAGCCTGCTCTATGAACCAATGTTTCGCGAGGCGCCGTCCTCAGCGTGGATGCAACGTTGCCAGCTCCAGATCGCAGACACACTGGCCATGCTGCAAGCCGATCTCGCGGGCCGCGGGACACCTTACTGGCTCGGCTCGACCTTGAGCCACGCCGATGTCGCCTTCGCGTGCGCGCTTCGCTTCACAGCAGAGGCTCACCCGACGCTGTTCGATCCCGGCCGCTACCGCGCGCTCGCCGAACACTCCCGGCGCTGCGAGGAACGCGCCGAGTTCCGCGCGGTCTACCAGCCCATCACCAACAACATCTGACCCGTTGATGGTGTCAGATCTTCGACATCGCCCGACGAGGACTGCCAGATAAAGGGTGCCGGCATGGGCCGGAGGCTTTGGTGCGACGCTTGCTGTAGCGTCCAGCATGGATTCGGGGGTCAGGTGTCTGCTCACATCGGCAACCGTCGTCTTCGGGATGACCCCCTTCACCGCGCGCGCCGACCTCCCCGAGCCCAAAGACGCGGGCGCTGCCCTGGCGGACGGCACTCTCTCCGCGCAAACCGGAGCGTCGCTTTACATGATGTCCTCGGGCGCGGCGGCCACCTTCGCCGGACCCAAGCTCACGATCGAATACGGTGTTCCTATCACCAGGCGTCTCTCGTTCAACACCGGCGTCGGCCTGACCCTGGGCGCCTGCCTGGCACGAGGCGACGAGAGAGATTGTGCGTTCCGCCCTGGGTACGCGGTTGAACCGTTCGCGGGTATCGTACTCAGAAGCCGGCCCGCAGGACCAACATGGGCGTACGCGAAGGTCGTTGGTGGCGTGGTTCTCGTCATCCCCGACGCACGCCCAGTTGGCGCGGCGGCGCTGCTACGCGCTGGTGGTGGCGTCAGGTACGACCTTTCCCAACGCGTGACGATCGGCCTTGAGGCCACGGGTGCCGTCGGCGTCGGACATTTCGAGCTGAACTACCAGGACGTCGAACGTGAACTGTTCGGCCTGGAGGTTGCGGCTGTCCTGGGAGCACGGCTATAGGGTGCCTTTCGCGGGTTCATATCAACGCGAAAAATCCACCAGCAGGTCGCGGAGGAAGGTCTCCATGCCGGGGGGAGCTGGATCGGCCCCGGGAAGCATGCCGGCGCGGTAGCCGCGCGCGCGGAAGGCGTCGACCAGCGCCGGTTGCCGGCTGATGATGTGGACCGGGACGGCGTGGGAGGCGCTGCCGCGCGTGATATCCGCCACCGGCTGATGATCGCCGAGGACGATCACCAGACTGTTGCCCAGATCGAAACCAGTCAGGTAGCCGGCGATCACCTGCAGGCTGTAGGCGACGGCGTGCACGTACGCCTCGGCTCCGTGATGGAGGTTGCTCCAGTTGATGGTGAAACGGACGGGAGGGACCTGCGCGAAGACCTGGCCGTCGGCAACCCGCGACCAGTCGGCCAACAAAGGCGGCTGCCGGTCCCAGGGAGCGTGGCTGGAGAGCAACGCGTACGTGATCAGCAACGGCTGCGACGCGGCGGCCACTTCCCTCCGGTGAATGGCGTCGATCACGAACTGGTCCGGTATCGAGGAAAAGGCGTAGACCGGTCCGCGATAGTCGAGGTCCCACGAGGCGTACAGCTTGTCGAAGTCGTAGACCCAGCGAACGAGGTTGCGGTGAGTGGTGCCGGGCATGACAAGGACCGTGCGATAGCCGGCGTCGCGGAAAAAACCGGCCATGGTTTTCGGCCGCAGCTCCTGGACCACGGCGTCGCCGATCCGATCTTCGGCGCGCACGCCGGTGGCGATGGCCTGATGGGCGAGCTGCGAGCGACCGGCATAGGTGGGCGATTCAAGCAGCCTCGAGGCGACCTGAAAGCCCTCGCGTGCGAGCCGGGCCTCGATGTCCTGGTAGACGGGACCGATGCGGCCGAGCATCTCGGGGCGCTCGAGGATCGTGGCCCCATATGACTCGACGAAGAACAGCAGCACGTGGCTGCGTCCCAGCTTCTCCAGGCCGTGGGGCAGGCTGCGCACGCGCGCTGCCGCGGCATGCACGCGGGCGGCCTCCGCGGTGCGACGGGCGCCGAGCCCGACCAGGCGTTTCCCTTCATCAAAGAGCCGCGGCAGCACGCTGGGCGCGAAGGCCCCGAGACGCAGCCCGCGGCCGCTGTCCGGAGGCAAGAGCGGCGACAGCACCAGCGTCATCGCCGCTGCTGCCGCGAACATCGACCGAAGCCTGGCCGACGCGAACGAACGTTCCGCCGCGCGCAGCGACCAGACGGCCAGCGCCGCAAAGCCGATGGTGCAGGCGGCCAGCACCAGGATGCCTGCGACCAGCACCGGCAGGCTGACCGTCGAACGCATCAACCGTCCGATCTCGCCCGTGGTCGGCAGATCCAGTCCCAGGTCAATGGGGCGGTTGAAATAACGCCAGACCACACCGTCGCCGACCCGGAAGGCGCGCACGATTACGACGGCGACCGCGAGCACGATGATGACCCCGCGCGGCAGCCGGTGGCCGCGCCAGGCGGAGGCGGCGATCCCGGCCAGCAACAAGGTGGCGTCAATCGACGGCAGAAAATACAGCCCCGCCTGCCCGAGAGCGGGGTAGCGAACGTTGAACAGGAGGTTGAGAACCGTCCAGGCAACGAGCAGGGTCAACGCGGGTCTGGTGGGCTGAGCGTCCGTCAACTGCCAGCAAGCCTAACCTCCTCGGAAACCAATCGAGCCCTCTTTCGTAATGCAGGAAAGCCCCTATTCATGTTGGCCAAGGTCATTCACCTGGGGCTGCTCGTCAGTGCGGTGTGCGCCACCGCGTGCAACTCCGGCAAAAGAAACGCGGGCGTCCCCGCTGGGACGGACGCAGCGCCTCCCCTCGTCGACGACGCTGGGCCTCCCCTGGCCGGCCGGCCAGATCGCGGCGGCGACCCAACGCCGGCAGCCCCAAGGTTTCCGCCCCAGATCGTCCCGATCGTGATGATCACAGCGCCCGGCGCCGACCCTGACAGCCTGGGCGACGACAAGGTCACCGGCAGGATCACCATAATCGAGGATCACGACGGAACCCACCAGGGGCTGGGGACCCGCCCGGTGACGCTGGATTCAACCATGGGCGTCAGCCTGCGCGGGACGGTGTCGCGCGGGTTCCCCCAGAAGTCGTTCTCGGTCGAGCTGCGTGACGCCGTGGGTGGGGAGCGAAAGCTGCCGGTCCTCGGCATGCCGCAGGAGGCCGACTGGGCGCTGGTGGCGTGCTGGACCGACAAGCCGTGCATGCGCAACCTGCTGGCGTACGAGATGGGGCGGGCACCGGGGCGCTGGGCCCCGCGGTCGCGATTGGTCGAGGTCTATTTCAATGACGCCTACCAGGGGCTGTACCAGCTGACCGAATCGGTCCGCCGCGGTAACAACCGCGTCGACATTCCCAAGCCTGCCGCCGACGAGAGCGGGGGTGCGTTGTTGACCGGTGGCTACGTCTTCAGGCGCGAGGCCACCGGCAAGGCGCCCCCGATGGCCTCCGTGGCGCGCGACTGGCTGTCTCCTGTGACCGCGCCCGGGATGTGGCCGCACCAGATCCTGTACTCGTACGCCATCCCGCGCGATTCGCTCATCACGCCCGCACAGAAGAGGTATCTCGAAGGTTACGTGGCCGAGTTCGAGGAGATGATGAAGGGGCCCGACTGGGCTGACCCGGCCAGCGGCTACCGGTCGTGGATCGACGTCGCCAGCTGGTCGGACTTCCTGATCATCAACGAGGCCAGCAACAACGTCGACGGCCTGTGGAAGAGCATGTACGTCACGAAGCTGCGCGACGAAAATGGTGCGCGCGGCAAGCTGGTCCAGGCCCCGCTGTGGGATTTCAACATCGCCTTCGGCAACGCCGACTACCGCAACGGCTGGCGCGTCGATCGACTGCTGGCGACCACGCTGGCCAGCGCCGGCGGCGAGTGTCCCGACGCTGCGTGGCTGCCGCGCGGCGCGCCGCTGTGTGACGCGTACTGCTGCACGGCCATGTGCCAGGGCCCCGCCCGGTGCTGGAACCTGCCGTATCTGACGTTCTGGTGGGAGAAGCTAGTGGCCGATCGGACCTTCCGGGATGAGACCCGTTGCCGCTACCGGAGCATGCGCGCGGCCGGCGGCGCGCTGGATCTGGCGCGCATCAACGCCTGGATCGACGCCTGGACGGCGCAGATCGGACCGAACGCGATCGCCCGGCACCTTGGCCGGTGGCCGCAGCTCAAGGGCTACGTGTGGCCGAACCCGTACAACCTGGACCCGGCGACCGCGCCCGTCGCCATGGCCTCCGACAGCGCGTTCTTCGACAAGGAGGTCCAGTGGCTGCGCGACTGGGTGGGGCAGCGGCTGGCGTGGCTGGATCAAAACTTGCCCGGCACCTGCGCCGCAGGCGATCTGCCGCGCGTCGACGCCGGCGCCCCGTCGCAAGGGCCACGACCGATGCCGGGCCCGGTCGATCTGAAGAACGGACTCGTCGGATACTGGAAGCTGAATGACGGCACGGGAACGACGGCGAAGGATTCGTCGCCGACGAGAGCGAACGGCACGATGGTCGGGTTCACGGACAGCGACTGGATCGTCGCCCACAACGCGACGGGACTCGCCTTCGATCCGCTGCGCAGGACGGCGATCACCGTGCCGGACAGTCCGGCGCTCAACCCCATCACCGGCCTCAGCGTCGGCGCCTGGATCAAACCTGTCGACTGGTTCGGCAACCGGCGCATCGTCCAGAAGGGCGCCGCGGACAACCAGTTCCGGCTGCTGGCCGAGGGCGGGATCTTCAAGTTCAGCCTGGCGGGCGTGAAGAACGGTCTTGTCACCGCGTGGAATCCCGGGCCTGGGGCCTGGCATCACGTGCTCGGCACCTACGACGGCAAGACCATCCGCCTGTACGTCGACGGCGCGGTGGTGGCGGAGGAAGAAGCGACGGGAGGGAACATCAACACCACGACGGACAACCTCATCATCGGTCACAAGAGCCTCACTTCGGGCGAGGGCGATGGCTATAGCGGCGTGATGGACGAGGTGGTGCTCTACAACCGCGGCCTCAATCAATCCGAGGCGACCGAGCTGGCCAAGGGCACCTTGCCCTGACCTGATCACCGGCGCGATTGCGCCGGCAGCTTCGCGGCTGATCCGAACGTCATCAGGTCAAAGGGGTCCTCGTGGACTCTCCGCGACTTCTTGCCGCGCGATCGGGGCGCCTTGCGCTCGCGGTCCACGCTGGCCTCTACCGGCGATAACCACGCCGGCGGGCTCGGTGGCGGCGCCGCGACCGCGTGGACCGGCGCCTGTCGCGCTCGCCTGGCGGCGGCATGTCGCCAGCTGGCAACGGTCAGCGGAACCGCAACCATCAAAGCCACCGTGCCGATCACGCTCGCAAGCTTTCGCCGGTGGCGCCGCCGCATGGCAACCCGGGCCGCGGATCGGCAGGCCGCCACCTCCTGCTCCACCTCCCTCATGGTCTGCGGGCGCCTGTCGACAGACTTCGACAGCATCCGCTGAATCAGCCGTTCCGTTGCCGGCGCGATCGATGGCTGCAGCGACGACGGCGCCGGCGGCACCTCCGCGATCTGAGCCACCAGCAACTCTCCCGACCCTTGCTGCACAAATGGCGGCCGGCCGCAGACCATCTCGTAAAGAATGCAACCGAGTGAATAGATATCCGCTCGATGATCGAGCCGCAGCGAGCCCCGGCATTGCTCTGGCGCCATGTATGACGGACTGCCCATCACCTGGCCCGTCCGGGTCACCGCAGCTTGCAGCGAGTCGCCCGTGAAGAGCTTGGCCACGCCGAAATCCAGCACCTTCACCGCGAACGGTTCCCGCGGGTTGCCGGACGGAACCAGGAACACGTTGTCGGGCTTGAGATCGCGATGCACGATGCCGCTGCCGTGGACGGCGGACAGGGTATTGGCGATCATGTGCGTCGCAAACAACGCGACGTCGCTTGCCAGGCGCCCGCGAGCACTGATGTGCTCCGCCAGGCTCACGCCCTCCAGCAACTCCATGACGATGTACGCTCGACCGTCGCTGTGCACGTCGCAGTCGTACACCTCGACGATCCCGCGATGTCGGATTCGCGAGGCCGCCCGGGCCTCGATCATGAACCGCCGTATGGATTCCCGATCCCCGGAATACTGCGGCAGCAGCAGCTTGATCGCCGCGCGCCGGTGGATGCGCTGATGCTCGGCGAGATAAACCGCCCCCATCCCCCCCTCCCCGAGCTTCGACAGCAGCGTGTAGCTGCCGATGGTCTGGCCGATCATCTCGTCGGTCATGTCCGCGCTCATCGCCATGGGCTGGCTCCGGTGGTTCACATCGCGGTGACGGGCCCGGGAACGGCCAGCGGGTAGCTCACGTTCGGGAAATCCAGGCGCGCCTTTGCCAGCGCGGCGTCGGTCACCGTTTCGGCCCCGAAGGCGTTCACCGCCTGCGCCTCCAGGTTCGTTCCGGCCGCGCCGCTCATGAAGTGGACCATCTCCGGTACCGTCATTGACGCCGGGGCGTGCTGCGACAGCAGCTTGAAGAACTTGACCATCACCTGCGCGTGGCCGTGATCGCGCCACAGCGGATAGAACCAATCCCGGAACCAGTAGGTCGGCATGCGCGGCTTGGCGTCCACGCTGGCGGTGAACTTTTCATGGGCCGCCAGCGCCTCGTCGGTCAGGCCCACTGCCAGCAAGGCATCGTAGATGAAGAACTCCTTGAAATGGGCGTCCCACGCTTGACGCGTCGGCGACGTGAAGAAATGGTTGCTGC
>DASRQT010000340.1:0-10035 GCA_035696485.1 Polyangia bacterium
CCGGCCTGCAGCAGGATCTGCGAACGACTGAGGTTCGAGGTCTCGGCCGCCACGTCGACGTCCTGGATACGGCTCTGGGCCGCGGACAAGCTGACCGCCGCGGTGGTCGCCGTGTTGATGACCTTCTCCATCCGGTTCGCCTGCGCGCCCAGCGTCGCGCGAGCAGACGAGATCGACTGCATCGCCGTGTCGATGGTCGCCAGCGCGCCCTGAGCGCCAGTCAGCGTCGCCAGTGACAGCGTGTTGACGCCCAGCGTTCCGGCCGTCGCGCTGGTCGTGGTGACGACGATCTGGTCGTTGGCCGCCACGTTGCGGATACCGACCTGGAAGGTCAGCGCCGTGGTCGCGTTGATCAGCGCCACGCCGTTGTACTCCGTCGAGTTGGCGATACGGTCGATTTCGCTGACCAGGGCGGTCACCTCGTTCTGGATGTAGCCGCGCTCCGTGTTGCTCACGCCCGACGACGCCGACTGAGACGCGAGCTCCCGCAGACGGGTCAGGATGTTCTGCGTCTCGTTCAGCGACGACTCCGCCGTCTGGGTTACGTTCAGCGCGTCGTTCGCGTTGCGGACCGCCTGTCCGTAGCTCTTGATCTGCGCGCCAAGGTTGACCGCGATGGCCAAGCCAGCCGCGTCGTCCTGCGCCTTCGTGATCCGGTAGCCGGACGAAAGCTTGGACAGCGACTTCTCGAGGTCGCCGGTGCTCCCCAGCAGGTTCTTCTGCGCTTCAAGCGAGCTGACGTTGGTCTTGATTGACATCGCCATGATCGAATCTCCCTCAGCAACTTTGTGTTGTGGAGCGGGTCAACGTCGCCGCCCTCTTGGAACTTTGTCGACACGGGCCGCGGCGCCGTTAAGACCACGCGATCGCTTTTCCCCCAAAATTTTGGGGGCTTATGAGTGTGCAGGTGTCGCACAAGCTGCGACTTGCGATCTTGTTCGGCTTGAAATACCAGCTCGTTCCCCACCCCTACGTTTCCCAAACCCTTGCCTCGCGCTCTGGGAACATCCACCGCTTCCGGGCGTTATATGAAGAGCGTTTGGGCGCGCTGTGTCAGACTCTCTGACTGTACGACTGCTTACCGTCCTTGATAGAGGCGGTGAGTGTGCGTATCATTCGCCGCACCTTCCTGCATGTTCCTTCCGGAAATCGAATTCGGGTCGGGGCCAACGAGCCATTTTTTTTGAGGGTTTAAAATGAAGTTAATCGGGTCGGTCTGGGGTATGGGGTTGTTCATCGCAATCGCGGTGTCCGCGTCTGGTTGCGAGGACAAAGAAGTCACTCGCGTTCGCGTGATGGTGGGAGACGGGTCCAGCGGCGGCGGAGTCGACAATGGCGGCAGCGGCGGATTGGGCGGCACATCTGCCGGCGATGCGGGTGGGAGGGCGGATACGCCGAGCGGCGATGCCCGTCCCGGCGATCAGGCCGTGGAAGCCGCATCAGACGTTGCGACCCCGGACGTCGTCACCGGACCTGCCGACGTCATTGGTCCAACACCTGTACCGGGTGACTACGCGGGCAAACCCTGGAACGGTGCTCCGCAAGAGATCCCCGGCATCGTGCAATGCGAGCTTTACGACCTGGGCGGCGAAGGAATCTCGTACCACGACACCGAGCCCCTCAATCGCGGCAGCGGCGAGCTGAATCTGAACATCAACACGCCGCAGGCGATGTTCCGTCGCTCGGAAGGTGTCGACATCTCCTTTACCAAGGGCGGGACCGATCGCTACATGGACGGGATGGCGTTGCCTGTCAACGAGCTTTACGTCGGGTGGACGGTCGCCGGGGAATGGCTCAAGTACACTGTGAAGGTCGCCGAGACCGGCAACTATATGATCTCGGCGCACGCCAGCGCGAACCTGGACGCGTCAACCGTGTCCTTCACGTTCGAGGACGGGACCAAGACCCCTCTCTTGCCGATCCCCAAAACCGGCTCGTGGAACATTTGGGAACACGTCGACAACATGGCCATCGTGCGCCTGACCGCCGGCCTGCACATCCTCACACTGAAGTTCGAGGCGGTGGCCACCAACAACTGCGATTACTTCACCTTCATCCGCAAGCCGTAGGCAGGCACCACCCAGGCACCGCCAGTCGAGCCACTTGCCGTCCTCCGGTCGTGCGTTCTTGAATTAAAGTCAATAGGGCGTGTATACTGGTCCCATGGGCACAGGTTCCAATCTTGCCGGCACCCTCGAGGGCCTCAAGACCCGTTTCAAGACCGGGATCGTCGCCAAGAAGACGACCTACTACCTGTCCCTGGGCGAGGGAACAGGCGAAAAGTGGACGGTCACGCTCACCCCCGCCGCCTGTGACGTCCAGGCGGGCAAGGTGAAGGACGCCGACTGCGTGTTGAAGACTTCTGCTGATCTCTTCGCCCGCCTCATCGCGGGTACCTGGCAGCCGGGCATCGCCGATTTTCTGACCGGAAAGATCCGGACCAACGACATCGACCTTCTCAAAAAGCTTCAGCTCGCTTTTGGGCTATAAAGGACCATGGTCGCGCCACGCCGCCTACGCCTTCAGACCGACGAACGCCGGGCCCAGCTGCTGGAGCTTGGGATCAAGCTGTTCTCGACGACGTCTTACGACGACATCTCGATCGATGACGTGGCCGAACGGGCCGGTATCTCGAAGGGGCTGCTCTACCACTACTTCCAGGGTAAGCGGGAGTTCTACGTGGAGACGATCCGCGAGGCGTCGCTGCAGCTACGGCGGCTGACCGAGCCGGATCCGACGCTGGCGCCGGCGTCGCGCCTGCGCGCCGCCGTCGACGCCCACCTCAACTATGTCCAGGAGCATGGGCCTGTCTATGCGGCCATTTACAGCAGCGGCGTCGCCATCGCGCCCGAGGTCAGCACCATCCTGGAAGAGCACCGCGAGGTGGTCATGAACTATTTCTTGCGCGACCTGCGCATCGCCAGGCCCCGCCCCATCCTGCGCGGCGCCTTGCGCGCCTGGATCGCGATGGTGGAAGGGGCCAGCCTGGACTGGATCGCCCACCCCGAGCTCAAGCGCGACGCCCTGCGCGAGTTGCTGATCGCCGGGTATGCCGCCATGCTGGCCAAGGCGATCGAGATGGACCCGAAGACGGCCCGCAGCCTGGAAAACCTGCTCCGCCGCGCCGGACCCGACGCCGCTTGATCTGTCCAACCACCGTTCCCGGGCGCCGTCGGCCTGGTGCTCGCGATCGTTGCGCTCAAGCTCGCTATTGACTAGTATTCAATAAGCAGGTAGCAACAGGGCAGCACGAAGGAAGCGAGCAAGCGATGGCCAACTTTCTGCACGACAACGACGATCTCCAGTACTACCTGCAGGAGGGGATCGACTGGCCGCAGGTTGTGTCGGTGACCGAGATGGGCTACCGCCACGCCGACGGCTTCAAGGGCGCCGAGGAGGCAGTGGGGTTCTATCGCGAGATCGCGACCATGGTCGGCGCGTTCGTCGCCGAGGAGGTGGCCCCGCACGCGGCGCAGATCGATCGCGAGGGGATCAAGTTCGCGAACGGCGCGGCGACCTTCCCGCCGCGTCTTGAATCCATCTCGCAGAAGATCGCCGAACTGGGCCTGCACGGCATGAACCTGCCGCGGGAGCTGGGCGGCATGAACGCCCCGATGCTGCTGTATTTCATCAACGCCGAGCTGCTGGCGCGGGCCGACGTGTCGGTGATGACCCACTACGGGTTCCATGGCGGAACCGCGATGGCGATGCTGGTGCTATCGATGCTGGAGGGGACGACCGAGTTCGATGCGGCGACCGGCCGCATCTGCCGCACGCGCTGGCCGAAGGAGATGGCCGAGATCGCGTCCGGAAAGGCGTGGGGTAGCATGGACATCACCGAGCCCGACGCCGGCAGCGACATGGCCGCCCTGCGCGCGGTGGGCGTCCAGGAACCCGACGGATCGTGGGCTGTTTCTGGTCAGAAGATCTTCATCACCTCGGGCCACGGCAAATACCACTTCGTCATCGCGCGCACCGAGAAGCCGGGGACGGCGGACGCCGCCGGCGCTGGCCTCGGCGGCCTGTCGATGTTCATGGTGCCGGCGTTCCGCGACGAGGCCGATGGCCAGCGGACCTGGCTGGCGACGCTGGATCGGGCGGAGGAGAAACTCGGCCACCACGGCTCGGCGACGATGGCGATCACGTTCGACCGCACGCCCGCGCAGCTGGTTGGCAAGCGCGGCGAAGGATTTCGCCAGATGCTGGAGATCATGAACCACGCGCGGCTGGGCGTCGGTTTTGAATCCATCGGCCTGTGCGAGGCGGCGCTGCGCCTGGCGCGCGGCTATGCCGCCGAACGGCGCTCGATGGGCAAGACCATCGACCGCCACGAGATGATCGCCGATTACCTCGACGAGATGGAGACCGACATCATCGGGCTACGGGCGCTGGCGATGTTCGGGGCATTTCACGAGGAGGTCGGGCACAAGAAGGCTCTTTACGGCCGCTTCCTGCCGGCGACGCCCGAAGGCGACGCGGGGCTGGCGCGCGAGATCATCGCCCATCGCAAGTCGGCGCGCCGTGTGATGCCGCTGCTCAAATACCTGGCGGCGGAGAAGGCCGTCGAGATGGCGCGGCGGTGCCTGCAAATTCACGGCGGCAATGGCTACATGCGCGAGTTCGGCGCCGAGAAGCTGCTGCGTGACGCCATCGTGATGCCCATCTACGAGGGAACCAGCCAGATTCAGGCGCTGATGGCGATGAAGGACACCTTGAACGGCATCATCAAGACGCCGCAGGAGTTCGTCAAGCGGATGGCGCAGACGCGCTGGCGGGCACTGTCGGCGCGCGATCCGCTGGAGCGGCGGGTGGCGAAGCTGCAGCTGCTGTCGGTCGGCGCACAACAACATCTGTTGACGCGCACCATGGCCGCCAAGGTCAAGACGGTCCAGGGGCCGATCGGCACCTGGCCGCGCGCGATCTTCAAGGAATGGAACCCGAAGCGCGACTTCGCCTACGCGATGCTGCACGCCGAACGGCTGACCCGCCTCCTGGCTGACGAGATGATCGCGGAGGCCTTGCTGGCGCAGGGGCGGCGCCATCCGCACCGCCGCGCGGCCCTGGAGCGTTACCTGGATCGGGCGGAGCCGCGGGCGCGGTTCCTTGCCGACGAGATCACCAGCACCGGCCAGCGGCTGCTGGATCGCCTCGCCGGTAACGGGTCCGCTTCCGCCGAGGCTGCCGGATGAGGATGAACTTCGCCGGGTTGCCGGCGCGCCACCTGGTTCACCAGGGCAAGGTGGCAGCGGCGCTGGGCAACACCGCCGTGCAGGCATTGCTGCAGCACTTTTTACCGCAGCCGCCGCGGCCGCTGTCGTTGCCGGGCAAGGAGCTCACGGCCCGGGTCTTGCCGCGCTCCCCGGCCCTGGTGCGCGATTATGTTCGCCACGTCGGGGGCGACGCCGCGGCGTACGCGCGCACTGTCCCGGCGCATATGTTCCCGCAATGGAGCGTCCCCCTTGCGGCGCAGACGCTGGCGGGCCTCCCCTACCCCCTGCTCAAGATCATCAACAGCGGCTGCCATCTCACGGTGAACGCGCCCTTGCCTGCGGGAGAGCCGCTCGAGGTGCGGGCACGGCTCGAGAACGTGGAGGACCACGGGCACCGGGTGCTGCTGCGCCAGCGCATCGTCACCGGCACCAGCAAGTGCCCCGACGCAATCGTCGCCGAACTTTCCCTGACGGTGGCGATCGGGAACGGCGCCCCGCTCGGACCGCGCAAGCAGGCGGTGTGCGTGCCCCCCGGCGCGCGCGAGATCGCGTTCTGGAAGCTGGGCCCCGACGCCGGCCTGGCCTTCGCCATGCTGACGGGAGACTTCAATCCCATTCACTGGGTGCGCCCGTACGCGCGCGCGTTCGGATTCGCCAGCACCGTGTTGCACGGGTTTGCCACCATGGCGCGCGCCATGGAGGGGCTGCACCGCGGCCTGTTCGCGGGGGCGATCAATCGAATCGGGGTGCTGGGCGTGCGCTTCACGCGACCGCTGCTGCTCCCGGCGCGGGTCGGCCTCTATCTCGATGGCCGCGACATCACCGTCGGCGACGCGCCCGGCGGTCCGGCTTACATGGTCGGTCGGTTCGAGGAGGCAAGCCCATGAGCGATTTCTTGATGCAGCTGGGCTCCAATCCGCAGGCGCGGAGGCTGGTGAAGGTGCTGGGGCTGCCCATCCCGCTGCCGCAGGTGCTCCGGCGCGCCAGCGGCCCGTGGGAGGAACGCCCGCTGGCGGACGCCGCGGTTGTCATCGGGGCGGCGCCAAACGGCGCGCTGGGCCCGGTCGTCGCCGCGACGCTGGTGGCGGCAGGGGCCAACGCCAAGGTGGATGCCGCCAGCGGCGACGTCGGCGCCTTCCGCGAGCTGGGCGAGGCCTACGGCCGCCCGGCCGCGGTCATCGATCTGGGCGCGGTCCCGGAGAACCTTCGCATCGCGGCCCTGGTGTTCGATGCCACCGGCCTCGAACACCCGACCGACTTGCGCGCGCTGTACAGGTTTTTCCACCCGATGGTGTCGAAGCTCTCCGCCAGTGGTCGCGTCGTGGTCCTGGGTCGGCCGCCGTCCGAGGCCGTCTCGGCGACCGGGGCGGCGGCTCAAGCAGCCCTTGAGGGTTTCGTACGAAGCCTGGCCAAAGAGCTAGGCAAACGCGGGACGACGGTGCAGCTCCTGGTCGTGGTCCCGGGCGCCGAATCGCGGCTCGGGCCGGTGCTGCGGTTCGTGCTGTCGGCGCGTTCGGCCTTTGTCACCGGGCAGGTGCTAACCATTGATGCGCGCGTCGTCACCACTGGCGAGCCGCCGCTGGTGCGGCCGCTCGAGGGCAAGGTCGCCCTGGTCACCGGCGCGGCCCGCGGCATCGGCGAGGCGACCGCGCGGCTGCTGGCGGCGGAGGGGGCCAAGGTCGTCTGCCTGGACCGCCCCGCCGACGGCGGCCCCGTCAGTCAGGTCGCGCGCGCGGTGGGAATGTCAGGGTCGGCGCTGCTGGCCGACGTCAGCGAATCGTCCGCGCCAGAGACCATCGCGCGCGCGCTGATGGACAGCCACGGCGGCGTCGACGTGGTGGTCCACAACGCCGGCGTCACCCGCGACAAGACGCTGGCGCGCATGAAGCCCGAGTTGTGGGATCAGGCCATCGACATCAACCTGGCGGCCATCGCGCGCATCGACGAGGTCCTGATCGGCGGCGGCGTGCTGCGCCCCGGCGGCCGCGAAATTTGCCTGGCGTCGGTGGCGGGCATCGCCGGCAACGTCGGCCAGACCAACTACGCGGCCTCGAAGGCAGGCATCATCGGTTACGTCCGCAAGCAAGCCCTGGCCCTGGCCGCGCGCGGGATCACCATCAACGCGGTCGCCCCCGGGTTCATCGAAACCCGCCTGACCGCCGCCATCCCCCTGGTCATCCGCGAGGCCGGCCGCCGCCTGAGCGCGCTGGGCCAGGGCGGACAGCCGCGCGACGTGGCCGACGTGATCACATTCCTGGCGACGCCCGGCGCCGCCGGAATAACGGGAGCCGTGATCCGCGTCTGCGGCGGCGGCTTCCTCGGCGCATGAGGTAATAGATGCCAAGCAGCACCAAGAACAAGGTTCCCAGGGGGCGGCGCGCGGTCGTCATCGGCGGCATGCGAACGCCGTTCGTCAAGGCGTTCGCGGAGTTTCTCAAGCTCGACACCATCGCGCTGGGGACGGCGGCGGTGCGCGGCCTCCTCGACCGCTATCCCATCCCGCGGCGTGAGATCGACGCTGTCGTCTGGGGCGGCGTGATCCTCCCGGGCCTGTCGCCCAACGTGGGGCGCGAGATCGCGCTGGACCTGCGGCTTGACGCCCACGTCGAGGCCATGACCGTCACGCGCGCGTGCGCCTCTGGCCTGCAGGCGGTGACGCTGGCGGCGGCGGCGATCGAACGCGGCGAGGCCGACGTGATCGTCGCCGGCGGGTCAGACTCAACCAGCAACGCCGAGGTGAAGCTGCCGCAGAAGGTGGTCCACGCCGCCGTGCCGCTGCTTTACGGAAAACCCACACCCAGCGACGTCCTGGGCATGCTGGGCCAGCTGCTGCCGCTGTCCGAGGTCTTACCGCGCGTGCCGCGCATCGCGGAGCGCACGACCGGCAAGCTGATGGGCGAATCGGCCGAGGACATGGCGCGCCGGAATGAGATCCCGCGCGCCGCCCAGGACGAGTTCGCGGTCCGTTCCCACCACCGCGCGGCGGCGGCCATCGCCAGCGGCCGCATCGCGCAGGAGATTGTCCCGGTCGAGGGCGGCGGCCGCTGGGTTCACACCGACACCCTGGTCCGCGCCGACACCAGCGTCGAAAAGCTGGCCAAGCTGAAACCGGCGTTCGCGAAGGACGGGACCTTGACCGCCGGAAACTCCAGCGCGCTGACCGACGGCGGCGCAGCGGTCTTGCTGATGAGCGAGGACAAGGCCGCCGCGCTGGGCCTGACCCCCCTCGCCCGCTTCGCGAGCTGGGCGTACGTTGGCGTCGACCCGGCCGACCAGCTGTTGATTGGCCCCGCGCTGGCAATGCCGCTGGCGCTGTCGCGCGCCGGCTACCAGCTGCCGCAGATCGATCTGGTCGACATGCACGAGGCGTTCGCCGCCCAGGTCTTGAGCGTCCTCAAGGTCCTGGCCAGCGACGCCTTCGCGCGCAACCGGCTGGGCCGCGACAGCGCCGTGGGTCAGATCGATCCCGAACGGCTGAACATCCACGGCGGGTCGCTGGCCCTGGGCCACCCATTCGCGGCCACCGGCGCCCGCATGGTCACCACCATGGCCAACGAGCTGCACGCGACGGGAAAACAGACCGCCCTGCTGGGGCTATGCGCCGCCGGCGGACTGGGCGCCGCCGCGATCCTCGAGAACGCGGCCAGCTAGTGGCTGACGTTTGGCCCTAGACGCGGCCCTGGAGCTTGGCGAACCACCAGCGCAGCCCGACGAACAGGAAACGCCAATCACTCATGAACTCGGGCGGTTTTCGTTCGTAGGCGTGACCGACGAACTGGAACACCCAGCCGACGCCGAACAGCAGCGCCGGCAGGGCCCACAGGCCCGATACGAAGATGGCCATCACGAACAGGGGCACAGACAGTGCGATCATCGGGATACCGATGGTATGACACCATCGGTTCACCGGGTTTTGATGACTCTTCGAATACTGAGAAATCCATTCGTCCCAGGTCCGTGTGCTCATGAGCGCCATATCGCCCTCCTTGGAAACCGAGACCCTAGCCTAATCCACTATTGACCAGTATTCAATATGGCGATTGAATCCTCCAAGACCCCTCTGGCGCCGGCTTTTGACGTGTCCTCCCCCCAGTCGCTAACCGATCTCCTGACCGCCAGCACAGCCCGCCACGGTGCCCGCCCGCTGTTCCTGACCAAGATCGACGACGTCTGGCGCGAGACGAGCTACCGGCAGTTTGGCGGCATGGTCGACCACCTGCGCGCCGGGCTGGCCGCGCTGGGCGTTTCGCCGGGTGATGCCGTCGGCATCATCGCCAAGAACAGCGTGGAGTGGGCGGCCGCTGCCTTCGCCACGTACGGCCGCCGCGCGGCGTTCGTCCCGATGTACGAATCGCAAGGCCCGGAGGACTGGGCCTTCATCGCCCGCGACTCCGGGCTGAAGGTTTTGTTGGTTGCGACTGCGGAGATCGCGGCCGCCATGCAAAAGCTGCGGGGCACAATCCCGACCCTGAAACACCTCGTCTTGCTGGGCGAGGCCGGCGGCGGCGACCGGACGTTTCGGTCGCTGCTGGACGCCGGCGCGAAACAACCGGCCGAGCTGCTGCGCCCGCAGCCGGGCGACATCGCCTGCCTGCTCTACACGTCGGGAACCATGGGCAATCCCAAGGGCGTCGTGCTGACCCACGCGAACATCATCGCCAACGTGGTGGCGCTGGCCCAGGTCATCCCGCTGTCGGAGGAGTACCGGACCCTGTCGATTCTCCCCTGGGCGCACGCGTTCGGTCACACCGTCGAGCTGCACATGGTGATCACCTGTGGCGCCTCGATCGCCATCGCCGAGAGCGTCGACAAGATCATCGACAAC